>JAZKBR010000002.1:1065317-1327165 GCA_040388535.1 Gemmatimonadota bacterium
GGTTGCCCGTGTCGGCGACCTGCGGTAGTAGCGCGCCGTTGCTCTGGGGGATCGGCGTGTTCATCGCGCGTTGCCGGAGCGCGAGCGCCAACGCGGAGTCGGCGCCCGGGGTGTGCTCATTGGTTGGCACCACGGCGGAGAGAATCGCCTTCGCCGAGTCTGGTGAGAGCGGGGCATTGCTGTCGGCCGGAGGCGCGCCATCTCCCGGCTTCTTCACGGGCGGCGTGCCCGCGGCCGATGAATCCGCGGCCGCTTTTCCGGCGGCGACTTCCGGCGAAACTGCGGGAGCAGGCACCGGTGCTGGCGGCAGCTGTTGCGGCATCGGTGGCACGACCGCGACGGTGCCGCGTGGCAAGCGTGCGCGCGTCGGCTCCGGATCGGTGGTCGGTTGCGGCTGCTTCAGTCGCTCATCGGGTGGCATCGGTGTGGTATCACGCGGCTTGAGGTTAGGCACCATCAAGTGCCCGAACCATTCCTCGAAGTCGCGATACTTGCCACAGTGCGGCGGCAGCTTCGGTTGCGTCGGCGATGCCGGCGAGATGACCGGCGAGAGCCCGGCCAGATGGCGCAGGTCGCGTCGCGTGAAATACTCCTGCTGGCGCCGCTGCTCGGCGACTTCCCATTCCTGGTCGGCCACGCCATCGAGCAGTTGGCAGCCGCTCATCTCGCGGTCGCCTCGTTCGTTGGACCGGTCATCGCTGCGTTGCAGTTCGTTGGCGACGCCGCGAATGGTGATCCGGTTCTCGAGGAAGCGGGTGACTTCGATCCGTCCCGGATCGGCACTCTTGATATCGAGTTGCTCGCCGCGTCGCAGGGTCAGCAGCAGGTCGGTGCCGTTGGGCGATTCCGCCATCCGGCCGCTATCGGCGTGGAGAACCTTGCGCCCCTCATAGGAGGAGAGGTCGTAGATCGTCACGCCGGTCATCCGGCCGGTGCTGCCATCGATGGTGGCGGCCCGCAGGATATATGAGGTATTGCCGAGCGGGTTGAGCAGCGCCGGCCGCAGTGCCAGCGTCGGGGTCTTGTTCATCACGTCGATCTTGAGCGCCCGGAAGCGGATGTTGCTGCGCGGGACGACCTGATCGAAGAGGATGAAGTTCACCAGCGCCACGCCGACGGCGGCGACGAGTGCCGGCCGGACCATCCGCCAGACCGAGATGCCGTTGGCGTACATCGCGACCATTTCCTGGTCGGCGGCGAGCTGGCTGTAGCCGTACAGGGTACTGACCAGGACGGCCATCGGGATGGTCAGGGTCAGCAGGGCCGGCAGGGCCAGGATGACCGCCTCCAGCATCACATCAAAGGGGAGTCCCTTCCCGCCGAACTGGTTGATCAGCTCGCTGATCTGATTCAGGAGCAGCAGTCCCGTCAGCGCCACAATCCCCCAGAGAAAGGGGGCGGCAAGCGCGCGTACGATGTGACGGGTGATCAGGCGCATGGCGGGGGGATGGCCGTCCGGTTGTGGTGCCCCACGTGAGGGGCGTAGGTTACTGTCGTCCGGTCTCCAAGCTAATCCCCCGACTCCCCATCCGTGGCGCCACTCGCCCTCTTTCTCCTTCTCGCCAGCCTTCTCGCACCATGGTCCGCCGGGGCCCAGCTTCCCGCGGATACCATTCGTGCCAGAATGGGCGTTCACGGCACTCTCCCCGGCGCGCTGCCGACGGTGGGGGAGCCGGCGGTCCTGCGCGCACCCTGGCTCTTTCCGGCCGGGCGTTCCGTGGCGGGTCGGGTCGCACGTTTCGATACCGCCACCACGGCGGCCGTCGAGGCCCAGCGTCTTGCGGCGGCCCATCAGCGTCTGTTGATGGCGCTGTACCGTGGCCGCGGGTTCGGAGCGAGCCCGCGTGCCGACGGTGGCATCGCTGCCGAGGCGGCCCCTCGCGGCCTTTTCGGGCTCAACCGCAACGTTGCCGACCTGCAGTTTGATGGGGCGTTGCAACTCACCATCGGGACCGACCGTTTCAAGAACCTGCGCTGCACACCCTCGCAGCTGCAGGATCCCAATTCGGGGTGTCGCCCGAAGTTCAAGCCGCCGCGCATCGACAACCAGTTACGCTTCCAGGCGAGTGGACTGATCTCGCAGCGGCTCCGGGTCGACATCGATCTCGACAACACGCGCGAGTTCAATAACGCCAATAACATCCGCGTCTCGTACACCGGTCTCGAGGACGAGGTGCTGAAGCGGATCGATGTCGGCACGGTGCAGTTCCGGCCGCCGCTCTCCCGCTTCCTGACCGCCGGCATCCCGACCAACAACTTCGGCATCAACACCACGGTGGAACTCGGTCCGGTCGAGGTGCAGGCGCTCGCGGCCACGCAGTCGGGGAGCCAGGTCGGAACCAGGACCTATACCATCGGGTCGGAGACGACCGAGCCGCAGGACCGCGAAGTCGCCGACCTCAATTTCGAGGCGCGGCGCTTCTTCTGGGCCGTCGATCCGCGCACCCTCCCGGGCTACCCCGCGATCGATGCCCTTTCACTGCAGGGGCTGACGCTCGCGCCGTCGCTCAAGCCGACTGAAGTGCGGATCTACAAGTACCGCTCGGTCGCGGCCGGCGGGACCGGGGCCAACCCGAACCTTGACGGCATCACCGCGCTCGGCCTCAATCAGAGTGGCACCACCATCGAGAAAATCGGCCCCCTCCGCTGGCAGCTGCTCCAGCAGGGACGCGACTACTGGCTCGATCCGTCGGGGCTCTGGTTCGTGCTCACGGCCAAGCTCGATCCGAATGACCTACTCGCGGTGAGCTATACCACTGCGGATGGTGGCCGCGTCGGGACCTTCCCCGCGACCGACGATCCGACGCGCAGCGATACCCTGCGCCTGATCCTGCAGCCCAATCGCGGCCCCGACGCTGGCTCGTTTGCGCACTCGATGCGCAATGTCTATCGCGTCACAGGGAGTGATCTCCAGGCGGGCTCGCTCGCCGTTGCGATCACGCTGAATCGCTCGGAGCTGCCGCCCGACGGGGTCGGCACCTGGCTCTCGCGCTTCGGCCTCGCGCTGCCCAACGACGCCAAGTTCTTCGACACCGACAATCGCCTCTTTCCGCGAAGCCGCGATCCCGGTGCGACGGCAACGATCCTCGATCATTTCATCTTCTTTCCGTCCCAGCAGCCGTTTGCCGACGCGGCGCGGATACCGGACCCGCAGTTCCGGAACGATTCGCTCTATCGCACACCGGAATACCTGCTCTTCGAGCAGGGGCCGCCGGCGAAATATCAGATCCGCCTCCAGTACGCGGCGCGGGGCGGCGGCGACAAGGGATCGATCAACCTCAACGCAATCCAGATTCGCGAAGGGACCGAACAGCTCACCGTTGACGGGCTCCGGCTCACCCGGGGTGTCGACTATTCCATCAGCTACGGCACCGGAATGGTCACCTTCCTCGAGCCGGAACGTCTCTTCAGTCGCGGCACGTCCACCGTGACCGCGAGCTTCGAGCAGCAGGGTTTCTTCGCAATCGCACCGACATCGATTTTCGGCCTCACCGCGCGCTACCGCGTCGGCTCCATCGGCAGCGTGAACCTGGTCGGCCTCTATCAGTCGGAAGCCACAGCCTTCACCCGACCTCAGCTCGGATTCGAGCCCACGGCCTCGCTGCTCGCAGGCGTGACCGGACAATTCAATTTCCGTCTCCCGGCGGTCTCGCGCTTCCTCAAGGGGCTCGCGCGCGGCGGCGTGGTGGCGCCGTCGTCACTCGAGCTCAATGCCGAACTCGCGTTCTCGCGACCGGATGCGAATCGCTCGGGTGAGGCCTACCTCGAAGAATTCGAGAACGATGCCGGGATTCCGATCCGGCTCGGTGAAGGGAACTGGCAGATCTCCTCGATGCCGCAATCGTCGGCGGGCGTGGAAGCCCTCGGCTTTCCGAGCGGGTTCGACTCGACCAGCGCCGTCCAGCTCAGCTGGCAGAACCTGGTGCCGAATCGTCTCGGCCTCGCCAACGAGATCACGGCCGAGGCCATCGACCCGAACATTCAGATCGTCGGCGGCAAGAGCACCAGCCCCGAGACCGTCGCCTACATCACCTTCCACGCCGATACCGCTGGCGGCATCGTCGCGCGCAACAACCACTCGCACTGGAGCCTGCCACCGCGACCGTTCCAGCCACGCTGGCGCTCGGTGGTGACGCCGCTCTCGCTCACCGGTGTCGACCTCACCCGCAACGAGTTCCTCGAGTTCTGGGTCTTCGAAGGCGAAGACGACAAGCCGGTCGAATCCTCGGAAATGCGCTTCATGCTCGACCTCGGCAGTGTCAGCGAGGACGCGCTGGCGATTGCGCCGACGGCCTTCACGGTGAGTGGGACTGATACGACCTGGACCGGGCGGCAGTATGTCGGCGCGGGCCGACTCGACACCGAACGCAATGCCACGGGCACCTATTCCGCCGTCACTGATGATGTCGGGATTCTCGGCGACCGTCCCGACCAGGTCACCGGACCGCTGGGCCCGGTGCTTCGGCCAGCGCTCTGTCGGCGCACGGTCACCGCGTCCGTCGAGATCTTCCCCTGGGGCGATCTCTCGGCCCGCTGCTCCAATGGCAACGGCCTGCTCGATACCGAAGATCTCGATGCCGACCTGCTCCTCAACGCGCGCGGCCCCGATGAGGATGCCTTCCGCTACATCATCGATCTGCGCGATCCCAAGTACTTCGTCCGCACCGGCGTGGTCTCCACCGACAACGCAACCGGGCGGAAGGCCGCGTGGAAGCTCTACCGCGTGCCGCTGCGTCAGTGGGATCGTCAGGTTGGCCAGCCCAACATGCGGCTGATCAAGCACCTCCGCTTCACCTTCCTGACGCCGCCCGACAAGGGGGGCTCCGACCCGGTGGTGCGCTTCGCTCTGGCGCGCATGCGGCTCATTGGCGCGCCCTGGGTCCGCCGGGCCGAGACGCCGATCGCAGGGATCAGCGGGTCGACCGGAGTCAGCCACGGTGATGTGTCGGTGTCGGCGATCACCACCGAGAACCTCGAACTCGGCTACGTCCCGCCACCGGGCGTGGTGAGCGCGACGAAGGACGTGGCGGGAGGCCAGTCGAGCCTCGGCCAGCAGATCAACGAAAAGGCCCTCCGTGTGGTTGCCAAGGATCTCCGCTCGGGCGAGCGGGCTGAGGCGTACTTTCGTTTCCTCGGCGACGCGCGCAATCTCCTGTCATATCGCGAGCTGCGGCTCTGGCTGCGCGGTCGTGGCACCGGCTGGGAAGACGGCACGCTGCGAGGCTACATCAAGGTCGGCGCCGACGCACGCAACTTCTACTGGTTCGACGCGAGTGCATTGACCACGACCTGGGAGCCCGAGGTCGTCGTCAATCTCGACACCTGGCGCAAGCTGCGTGCGCAGGTTCAGGAGCGCTATCTCCGTGGCGAAGCACCGAGTGGATCGCTTGAATGCGGCGGCGATCCCGAGGCGTACGTGGCGTGCGAAGGGCCGTACATCGTGCACCTGCGCGATCCGGGGATCAGCGAACCGAACCTCGCGAAGGTGCAGGAGATTGCCACGGGCATCTATCACAAGGCCGGTGGCGCAGCGCCAGCGGCAGCCGAGCTCTGGATTGATGACATCCGGCTCGCGACTCCCATCACCGAGGTCGGTCGTGCTGCGGCCATCAACGCGCGGCTCCTGGCCACGGACCTCGGCGATGTCACCCTGGACTATGTCTATCAGGACGGCCAGTTCCGGCAGATTTCGGCGGCCCCCTCCTATCGCACGACCGGCACCTTGCAGGCGAGTACGAACCTCCGACTCGATCGCTTTCTGCCGGCGTCCTTCGGCCTCGCGATGCCGTTGTCGCTCGGCTACAACGCCAGCAGCACCGATCCCGAGCTGATTGCCGGTTCGGATTTACGGGCCGCCGAGCTGGTCGATCTGCGACGCCCGCGGAGCAACAACTCCTCGTTCTCGCTCAACGTGCGCCGCGTCGTGAACACCGGAAGCTTCCTGACTCGACTGCTGCTGAATCCGCTCTCGTTCAGCGCCAACTTCGCCGGCGCCGACGCAACCACCGAATTGAGCGACGCGAATTCCTCGTTGTTCAACTATTCGCTGGGATGGTCGGTCGCCGGGGGGCGGCGAACGCGTTCACTCGGATTCGGGCGACTGGCGCGAGGGCTGCCGCGCTGGCTCCGCGAGAGTGAGAGTGGTCGGGCGCTGGGTCGCGCGAACATTGCGCTGCTGCCGACGGCACTGCGACTCAACACGACGCTCTCGCGCACCCAGGGTGACTACACCTCCTTCCTGGTGCCGATCCATCGCGCCTCCGACACGCTGCTGAAGCCGGTGACCTCGTTGCAGTATCTCTGGCGCAACAATGTCGGTACCAGCTGGCAGCCACTGCAGATGATCACCCTGAACGCCGACTGGACCAGCACGCGCGATCTCCGGAACTATCCCGATTCCACCTCCATCGGGCGGCTCGCCGGCGCCTCGCGCCGCCAGTTTCTCGGCACGGATGTCGGTGTCGAGCGCGATCGCAACGTGACCTCGGGGATCTCGCTCAATCCGACACTCGCGTCATGGCTGCGCCCGCGCATCTCGACCGTGTCGTCGTTCATCCTCTCGCGGTCTCTCACGAGCCGCAATCCGGTGCGAACCGATGGGGATACTCTCGGGGAATACATTCTTCCCCAGACGCTCAACAACGCCCGCATCTCCGAGATCGGCGCCACCATCGATCCCGCTCTGCTGCTGCGACGCGTGCTCGGCGATTCCAGCAAGACCGCCAGGTATTTCTCCCGCCTCCGACAGCTCGATGTCACCCGCCGCCGGACCCGGCAGTCCACCTTCGACCTGGCCGCCTTCGATCCGTCGATCGGCTACCAGCTCGGCACCGGTAGCTTCGATTCCTTCCTCCATCAGGGGAGTGATGTCGCGCTCGGGGCGAGTCAGTACTGGGAGACATCCTTCACCGCTGGACTCGAGTTGCCGCTCGGCCTGTCGGTGACCTCGACCTATCAGGAAAACCACAACGATCGCTACCAGCGTGCCACCGCCGATGCCTTCATGGTGACCGAGACCCGCTCCCGTGACTGGCCGTACGGCTCGGTGAGTTGGAGCAGAGTCTTCCGTGGTGGCCCCCTCTCCCTGGTCACCCTGTCGTCGTCGCTGCGCCAGCGGCAGAGTTCAACCCGGACCCCGCGGCTCGACGGTGCCTCAGCGGCAACGAGCGCAACCACCAACCGGACGTTCGGCCCCGAGGTGCGTCTCACCTTTCGCAACGGCATCAGCCTGCTGACCCGTGCGACTATGGACCGCTCCGAGAGCCGCGACAACGGCTCGCTCCGGCGCGGGAATATCGATAACCTGAGCGGCGAGCTATTCTGGAGCGTCCGGCTGCCGCGCGCCCTGTCGGAACTCCGTAAGCCGCTGCGGACGCAGCTGTATGCCACCATCCGACGCAGCAATGACTGTCTGCTGCGCGCCGAGGGCCAGGAGTGCGAAACGGTTTCGGATATCCGCGGGCACGACATTCACGGCTCCCTGACGACCGACGTCTTCGGGCGGGTGACAGGCGGGCTCGTCTTCGGTTGGGTAGTGAATGACTTGCGATATCTCGATCGGAAGACGTCGACGATTTCGGCCGCCCTCAACTTCAATATTCCGCTCACCATGCCGGGGAATCGCTGATGCGCTCCAGGCTCTCGCTCGCTACCGCCTCTTTTCTGTTGCTTGCCGTGGCCTGTGGCCGCGACACCAGCAGTTCGCTGCCACGTGAATTTGATGGTGCCGCCGCGCTCAAGTCGGTCGAGACGCAGGTCGCCTTCGGCCCACGGATTCCAGGCACGGCCCCGCACGCGGCGATGGCACACTGGCTCGACTCGCTGGTCCGCACCAAGACCGACTCGGTTGTGCTGCAGCGCTGGTGGCATCACCCGGCCGTGGGCGATTCGATCGAGATGATCAACGTGATCGCGCGAGTGAATCCGGCGGCCACCAATCGCGTGCTCTATCTGGCGCACTGGGATACCCGGCCGCGCTCCGATGGCCCGACCTCGATCGACAAGGTGGCGCCGGTGCCGGGCGCCAACGATGGCGGCTCTGGTGTCGCCGTACTCCTCGGCGTGCTTGATGCGCTCAAGAAGCAGCCCACCACGGTGGGCGTCGATCTCGTCTTCCTCGATGGCGAGGACTACGGCTTCTTCGGCCCGCCGCGCGTCGATGTGCTGATCGGATCGGAGTATTACGCGAAGAATCCGATCGTGGCCGAGAAGCCGAGCTTCGCGGTGCTCTGGGATATGGTGGGTGACAAGGATCTGCGGATTCCGAAGGAGCCCGGCTCGCAGGTCGCCGCGCCCGACGTGGTCGATCGCGTCTGGAGTGTTGCGGCGCAGATGGGGTACGGCCACATCTTCGTCGATGCGTCGTACGGTGGCCCGATCACCGACGATCACACGCCGCTCATCGCCGCCGGCTTCAAGGCGATCGACATCATCGATATCGATTACGGCTCCTGGCACACCAAGCACGACACCCCCGACAAGCTCAGCAAGGCGGCGCTCGAGGCAGTGGGCAATGTCGCCGTCGGTGTGATTCGCGGCGCCACCAAGTAATTCGCGCCGGCGCGCGTCGCCGTGTGCCGGTACCTCCCACGGCAGGTCGCCATTCTCGGTGATGTCTCCCGCCGAGCGCAGGTCGCTCACGATTCTCCTCGCCCTCGGGGTGGCCGGACACCTGATCCGCGCCGTCTCGGGGGCCGCGAACGTTCCGGCTCCGGTGTCGCTCGGGCTCGATCCGGCCGCCGATGGCAACCCGCTCGCCCATCGTGACTCGGCCCGGGCCCTCGCCCGGCCCATCGACGCGACCGAACGGATCGACGTGGAACGGGCGACGCCCCCCGAGCTCGCGCGGCTTCCCGGGGTCGGCCCCGCCCTCGCCAAACGGATCGTGGCGGATCGCCAGATTCACGGTGCGTTCGGCGGCATCGCGGGGCTCGACCGGGTGGCCGGCATCGGCCCGGCAATGCTTCGCCGCCTCGCGCCGCATCTATCCTTTGGTGGCGTCGTGGCCGATACTCAGGCCGTCGGCGGTGATCCCATTGTCGACCTGAACCGCGCCGGCGTGGCGGAATTGGACGCCTTGCCGGGGATCGGGGAGGGTCGAGCTCGCGCCATCGTGGCATTTCGCGATAGCGCAGGGCAATTTCGCCAAGTCACTGACCTGATCCGGGTCCGTGGCTTCTCCCTGGCCCTGATCGGCCGACTCGCCGCTCGACTCGTGGTTCGGTGACTTTTTACTCGATCACGGCCCCGTGGCCGCGAGGCATCCCCCTTGCACCCTCGCCAAGGGATGACCGGCCCTAACGCGACTCTCAACGCCCCCTCGGGCGATCCGGCCCACGCCGACCGGCTCGGCGACCTCCTGCTTGCCCAGGGGTTGCTGACCCGGGAGCAGCTCGCGCACGCCCTCCACGAGCAGCGGACCACCCACCAGCGCCTCGGCTTCGTGCTGGTCCGCCTCGGGCTGATCGACGAACTCGAGCTGACCAAGGTGCTGGCGCGCCAGTACCGGATGCCGGCCGTCGACCTCTCGAAGTTCGAGGTCGACCCGCGGATGCTCCGACTGGTCCCGGCCGACCTCGCCATCAAGCGGATGGTGCTGCCGCTCAAGCGCGAGGGACGCACCCTCACGGTCGCTGTGGCCGATCCGGCAGACCAGGGTCTCCTCGAGGACCTCAAGTTCATCACCCGGTTCGATCTCTTCCCGGTGCTGGCAGGCGAGCAGACCCTGCGCGCCCTCATCGAGAAGCACTACGAGACCAGTGACGAGCAGCTGCAGACGATCCTCAAGGAGATGGAGGGGATCTCCGAGGACATCGAGGTCGTCAACGACGAGGAAGACGAAACTGCGCTCGCGATGCAGGCGCTCGTCGATGATGCCCCCGTCGTCAAGCTCATCAACGGCATCCTCACCGACGCCGTGAAGCGGGGTGCCTCCGACATCCACGTCGAGCCGTTCGAGCACGAGATCCGGATCCGTTACCGCGTCGATGGCGCGCTGCTCGAAGTGATGAAGCCGCCGCTCAAGATGAAGGCGGCGCTCACCTCGCGCATCAAGATTCTCTCGCAGCTCAACATCGCCGAGCGCCGGGTGCCGCAGGACGGCCGCCTCAAGCTCAAGATGGGGAGCCGGGTCATCGACTTCCGCGTCTCGACGCTGCCGGTGCTCTTCGGCGAGAAGATCGTGCTCCGAATTCTCGACAAGGGAAACCTGACCCTCGACCTGACCAAGTTCGGCTTCGAGCCCAAGGCCGAAGCGGACCTGATGAAGGCGATCCTGAATCCGTACGGGATGGTGCTGG
Source organism: Gemmatimonadota bacterium (assembly GCA_040388535.1). Lineage (NCBI taxonomy): Bacteria > Pseudomonadati > Gemmatimonadota > Gemmatimonadota bacterium. Next base: position 1,075,616 of record JAZKBR010000002.1, read on the forward strand.
TCACCGGCCCGACGGGCTCCGGCAAGACGACCACGCTCTATTCCGCGCTGCAGCGGATCAATACGGTCGACACCAACATCATGACGGCGGAAGATCCGGTCGAGTACAACCTCCCCGGCATCAACCAGGTCCCCGTGCGGAACGAGATCGGCCTGACGTTCGCGGCGGCGCTGCGCGCCTTCCTGCGCCAGGACCCGAACATCATCATGATCGGCGAAATTCGAGACCTGGAAACCGGCGGCATCGCCATCAAGGCGGCACTCACCGGTCACCTGGTGCTCTCGACGCTGCACACCAATGACGCGCCCAGCACGATCACCCGCATGATCGACATGGGGATCGAGGCCTTCAACGTGGCCAGCGCGGTGAATCTCGTGGTGGCCCAGCGACTGGTCCGGCGCGTCTGCACCCAGTGCAAGGCGTCGCACCATTACACCGACGTCGAGCTTTCGGCACTCCACGCCGACATCGCGACGCTGCGCCAGATCGATTTCAAGAAGGGCACCGGCTGCGACAACTGCGGCGGGACCGGCTATCGTGGCCGGGCAGGTCTGTATGAAGTGATGGCAATGTCCCCCACATTGCGCCGAATGATCCTGACCGGCGACTCCGTAGCCGACCTGCGCGAGCAGGCGGTGTCGGAGGGGATGCTGACGCTCCGAATGGATGGCATGAAGAAACTGGAGCGGGGTATCACCACCCTTGAGGAAGTCGTGAAGGAGACTGCCGAATGAGCCTGAACCTCCGTGGACTGCTGGAAGAGATGCTGTCGCGCGACGCGTCCGACCTGCATATCACCGCCGGCGAGCGCCCCAAGCTTCGTGTCGACGGCGAGATCGTCGACGCCTCGGTCGAGGACATCCTCTCGCCGAAGGACACCCTTTCGCTGGCCTACTCGGTTCTCACCGAGGCCCAGAAGAAGCGGTTCGAGCAGGAAGACGAACTCGACTTCTCCTTCGGCATCCAGAACCTCGCGCGCTTCCGCGGCAACGTGTTCAAGCAGCGCGGCTGCATCTCGATGGCGATCCGGATGATCCCGTTCTCGGTCAAGTCGTTCGAGGAGCTGAAGCTGCCGCCGATCGTGGCCAAGCTCGCCGAAAAGCCGCGCGGCCTGGTGCTGGTCACCGGCCCCACGGGCTCCGGCAAGAGCACCACGCTTGCCGCGATGATCGACAAGATCAATCGCGAGCGGCGCGGGCACATCATCACGGTCGAAGATCCGATCGAGTTCATCCATCGCCACCAGAAGTGCATCGTCAACCAGCGTGAGGTCGGTACCGACACGCGCTCCTTCGCCTCGGCGCTGAAGTACGCCCTGCGTGAAGATCCGGACGTCATCCTCGTCGGCGAAATGCGCGACCTCGAGACCATCTCCTCCGCGCTCACCATCGCCGAGACGGGCCACCTTGCGCTCGCGACGCTGCACACCAATTCGGCGCCCGAGGCGATCAACCGCATCATCGACGTCTTCCCGAGCAATCAGCAGTCGCAGGTGCGGGCCCAGCTCGCGTTCGTGCTCGAGGGAGTCATCACCCAGACCCTGCTGCCGAAGGCCAGTGGTCGCGGCCGCGCGATGGTCGCCGAGATCATGGTGGCGACGCCGGCGATCCGGTCGGTGATTCGTGACGACAAGGTGCACCAGATCTACTCGCTGATGCAGGCGGGCAAGAAGCACGGGATGCAGACGATGAACGACGGCCTCTACCAGCTCTACATGAGCCGGGAGGTCGCGAAGGAAGAGTGTCTTCGCGTCTCGCCCAACCCGGCGGAGTTTCTCCGGGCGATCGGCGAGACGCCCATGGAAGAGCAGGCCTTCGGCGAGTCCAAGCTCGCCGGTTCGCGCTAAGGGAGAGTCCGCATGCCAGTGTTCGAGTATACCGCGAAAAACGCCACGACCGGTCAGATCCTGAAAGGGACCTATGACGCCCCCAACCGGGACGAACTCATCGGTCACCTGCGCAAGAACCGGCTCCTCCTCGTGTCGTTGCGCGAGGCGTCGCGCGACATCAAGATCTCGCTGCCAGGCGGCGGCGTGGGTACCCGCGACGTCGTGATCTTCACGCGGCAGTTCGCCACGATGATCAACTCCGGCCTGCCGCTCGTGCAGTCGCTGAACATCCTGGCGCAGCAGACCGAGAACCAGAAGCTGAAAGACACCACCAAGGCGGTGGTCTTCGACGTCGAGGCCGGCAACACCCTGGCCGACGCCTTCGGCAAGCACCCTACGGTCTTCCCGGCCCTCTACGTCAACATGGTCGCGGCCGGCGAAGCGGGCGGTATTCTCGACACGATTCTGCTCCGCCTCGCGACCTTCCTCGAGAAGAACGACAAGCTGATCCGCAAGGTGAAGAGCGCCATGATCTATCCTGGCGTCATTCTCACCGTGGCGATGGGCGCCATCGTCATCCTGCTCGTCTTCGTCATCCCGGTCTTCCAGGACATGTTCGCCTCGGTGTCGATGGAATTGCCGCTGCCGACCCGCATCGTGATCGGGCTCTCCGACTTTCTGCAGAGCTTCTGGTGGGCGTTGATCCTGTTCATTGGCGCCGCCGGTTTTGGCCTCAAGCAGTTCTACGCCACCACGCAGGGGCGCCGGCGTATCGACGGCCTGCTGCTCGCCTTCCCGGTACTCGGCGACGTGCTCCGCAAGTCGGCCGTGTCGCGCTTCACCCGTACCCTCGGCACGCTCATTTCATCGGGCGTCTCGATTCTCGATGGCCTCGAGATCACCGCAAAGACCGCCGGTAACGCGGTCATCCAGGACGCCATCATGGCGTCGCGGTCGTCGATCGCTGGTGGTGATACCATCGCGGCGCCGCTCGAGAAGTCGGGCGTCTTCCCGCCGATGGTGATTTCGATGATCGCCGTCGGTGAACAGACCGGTGGTCTCGACGAAATGCTCAGCAAGATCGCCGACTTCTACGATGATGAGGTGGACGTCGCCGTCGGCGGCCTCCTCTCGCTGATGGAGCCGGTGATGATTCTCTTCCTCGGCGTCATCGTCGGCGGGATGATCATCGCGATGTACCTGCCGATCTTCGGGATGATGCAGACGATTCAGTAACCGCCGGACGGGGTTTCGCTCGATTCCCCGCTCGGTTCCCACGCAGCCCTCGATGTCAGACGACATCGGGGGCTTCGTGACATTCGGGAACCTCTGTTCCCCGGACGGTGTTGCGTTGAGGATGATGGATGATGGATCATGGATGATTGATGGATGATCTCGCCTCGGAGTTCCACGTGTCCCAGCTTTTCACCCCACTCGCCACGCGCGCCATCACACTTCCCAACCGGATCGTGGTGTCGCCGATGTGCCAGTACTCCTACACCGATGGCCTCAGCAACGAGTGGCAATACATCCATCTCGGAACCCGTGCCGTTGGCGGCGCCGGGCTGGTCTTTACCGAGGCCACTGCGGTGCTCCCCGAGGGGCGGATCTCGCCGGACGATGCCGGCATCTGGAGCGAGGCGCACATCCCGGGTCTCCGGCGAATCACCGACTTCATCAAGGCGCAGGGAAGCGTGGCCGGGATCCAGCTGGCGCACGCTGGGCGCAAGGCGAGCACCTTTGCGCCGTGGCGCGGGCACGGCGCAGTGCCGATTGACGCCGGCGGCTGGGAAGTGGTGGGGCCGAGTGCCATCGCCTTCTCGTCCGACTATCCCTTGGTCACCGCGCTCGATCAGGCGGGGATCGACCGGGTCATCACGGCGTTCGTCGATGCGGCCACTCGCGCCGTGCGGGCGGGCTTCGAAGTGATCGAGATCCATGCCGCGCACGGCTACCTGCTGCACCAGTTCCTCTCGCCGCTGAGCAACGCTCGCACCGATGCCTACGGCGGCACTCTCGAAAACCGCAGCCGCCTGGTGATGCAGGTGATCGCTTCGGTGCGTGCGGCGATTGGCGACACCTTGCCGCTCTGGGTCCGTCTCTCGGCCACCGACTGGACCGAAGGAGGCTGGGACATCGAGGAGTCGGTGACGCTGTCACGAATGATGAAGGCCGCTTCGGTCGACCTCGTGGATGTCACCACTGGCGGCAATGTCGCCAAGGTGAAGATTCCCGTTGGCCCCGGCTATCAGGTCCCCTTTGCGGCGCAGATCCGGCGTTACGCAGAGATCGCCACCGGGGCCGTCGGCTTGCTGACCGACCCCCACCAGGTCGAGGCGGTGTTGACGGCCGGAGAGGCCGACGTGGTCCTGCTCGCGCGCGAGTTGCTGCGAGATCCGTATTGGCCGCTGCACGCGGCGCAGGCCCTCGGTGAGAGCGTCGCCTGGCCGTCCCAGTACCTCCGGGCCGCCCCCGCTGGCACCCCTGCCCGCAACGAGACGGGCGGCTGAAGCGTATCTGCGCGAATCCCTACTCGGAGAACAGGTGACCCTACGGACCTGCTGGCTTCCCCTGCTGGTGCTCTCGCTCGCGGCTATTCCGGCCGCCGCCCAGGACAACTACGAGGTGCAGGTCTACGGCGCCGAGCTGGTGCCGGTGGGCCGGACGATCTTCGAGCTGCACAGCAATTTCACCAGCAAGGGAAGCCGGGTCGCGACGGGCGGCATCTCGCCAAGTTATCACGCGCTCCACGAGACCCTCGAGATCACCCACGGCTTCACCGACTGGTTCGAGATCGGCTTCTACGCCTTTGCCGCGGTGCCGAAGGGCGGCGGACTCGAATACGTCGGCAATCACATCCGGCCCCGCGTGTCTGTTCCAGAGCGCTGGAACTGGCCGGTGGGACTCTCGCTGTCGCAGGAAGTCGGCTATCAGCGCCGCGCCTTCTCCGAGGATACCTGGAGCTGGGAGATCCGTCCGATCATTGACCAGCAGATTGGCCGCTTCTACTGGGCGGTGAATCCCACGGTAGAAGTCGCACTCAAGGGTGAGAACGCAGGGAAGGGCATCGAGTTCGCGCCCAATGTGCAGGTGAATCTCGACGTGTCGCGCCGGCTCAATATCGCGCTGGAGTACTACGGCGGCCTCGGCAAGCTCAACAACCTGTTGCCGGCGAACGAAACCGATCAGCAGCTCATTCCCGCCATCAACATCGACTTCGGCCCCGACTGGGAATTCAATCTCGGTACCGGCATCGCGCTCACGCCCAACACCGACCGCCTCGCCTTCAAGATGATCTTCGGTCGCCGGATCGGTCGCGCACCCGGCGGAGCGAAGTAGCGTCGCTCAGCGCGTAGTCGTCGCGCTCGACTCGAACGTCGAGAAGTCTCGCTCGAGCTGCCACTGCAGCCGCGCCCGGGGGTTCGCTGCCACATAGGCGGCACACCGGGCGCTCTGCATTCCGCCGAGCACTCCGCCACAGGCGGCCACCGACTTCAACCGGGCGAAGTCCTGCCAGAGCGATGCACCCTCCACGAAGGCGAACTGCAACGAGGTGCGCGCCATCCGCTTGAGCACCTGGTAGCTCAGGCCCTGGTCCCGCACCGCGCGGAGATACTCCTGGGTCATCTCCGACCGGTTGACCCCTTCGTCGTCGGTAGAGAGCGCGACCGGCACGCCTGCCGCGAGATAGCTCCTGAGTGGGTGATCGGCTCCGCGCACACCGAGGATGCCGTCGTTGCTGGTGAGGTTGATCTCGACCATCACCTGGCGCTTCGCCATCTCGGCGAGCAGCGCATCGGGGTGATCCTCGTACATGACGCTCACGCCATGGCCGATTCGCTGGGCGCCGGCAACTTCCACCGCTTCACGGACGTGAAACCGGAGCCCCTCGGGCGGCACCAGTCCGGCCGCGAGCTCACCCGCATGCAGCGTGAGCTTCGTCTTCGGGTACCGCTGGCGCAGCCACTGGAGCATTCGCATATGCAGCGAGTAGTCCTGCATCGGGACGCGCCAGTCTTCGGGCTGCACCAGGTTGATGCTCACCACCCGGCTGTCGACCTCGGCGAGCCGCAGGCCAAGCAGCATCTGGCCGAACACCTGTGCCGGCGCACCTGCGCGCAGCACCTGATAGATCCAGCGCACGGTCACGGCGCACCCCGGCCTCGCTGCCGCCGTACCGCAGTGCAGCACCGTGTCGCGACGCGCCTCGATGCTGTCGATCTGCGCGCGGGCCTGCTGCACCACGCGCTCCAGGCCGAGCGTGAACATCGTGTCGCGCAGCGCGGCCCAGTCATCGCGATAGCCCGAGGCCGCGGCGAGGGCACCGACGCTCCTCCCCTCGAAGGTGTTCATCAATTCCAGATACGCCACCTTGCCGTCGGCCGCGCGCTGCGCCACCTCGGCCACCATGTCGCCGGTGCGCCGTGACGTCGCATCGAGATGCGCGAACGTCTCGAAGAAGTGATCGTGTCCGGCCCCGTTCGCTGGCGGCCAGTTGCGCATCGACGTCGCGTCGATCACGGCATCGTAGAGTGCCTGGTCGTCGAGTGCCCGAGTCGCGCGAACCCGTGTGGAATCCTGCGCGCACGGCGGTGCCACCACGCCCGGCGAGCGTGTGGTTACGCAACCGCCATCCTCCGCTGCCCATCGCAGGAAGCTCTCGGAGTACACAGCGCCGCCGAGGTGACTGTGCAGGTCCCCGCCCTTTGGCATCTGGCGCAGGAAGGCGTAGAGGGCAGGGGTGTTGCCCCGGAGCGATTCCATTCGTTGCGCCGTGCGCGCTTCGGCACGGGGAGATTGTGCCTGCGCCGGGAGGGCGAAGCACGCGAGTGCACCGAGGAGCGCGAAGCGAGTGAAGGTCATGCTGCAATGTACGTCACGCACCCGCTTCGGAGCAGTCAACCTCCTGACTTCAGCGAGAAGCGGATCAACTGGCGTACCAGCTGACGCACGGCGACGCCCCGGCGCTTCGCGGGCGTGAAGCGCGCGGCGCTGATCGCTACGGTTGCCGCCGCTCCGAACTCGGGGCGCGAGGCGCCGATCACGATGATGCTCCCTGGCTCGACCCGCCCGGTGCTGTCGACGATGTACTGCAGTGTGGCTTCACCACTGATGCCGCTGCGGGCGAGCACCGCGGGGTAGAGCGGCTGCGGACCGCGCTGGTCACTCACGGTTTCGTCGACCTCGCTGGCGCGCCACGGCGTACCGCCAGCTCCGGCGTCGCCGTCACCGGTCGTTGGTAGTGTGATGCGCTCGCCCGATCCGCTGCCGCCGTAACGACCCGGCGCCGCGGGCAGATTGACCGCGGGAAGCGAGGTCGCGATGTCGAGCGGGGCCGGCGTGGGGAGCAGGTTCGGAGCGGCAACAGCAGCAGTTGCCGGAGCACCGGCGCTCGCTGGCAACGCGGCCGCCGCCGGGAGTCGTGGTGCCAGATAGAGTTCCGATGCCACTGCATTGCGCGGGGACGGGGCTGCCGTGAGCCCCCGAGTCACCTGAATGGCCAGTGCAATCAGGACGAGATGGACCAGCCCGCTGATGATGGTCGGGCGGGCAGTGGCGTCGTGGCTCGGCGCCGAGGCGGTGAGCTGGGCAAACATGGGCTTCCTCCGTGATGTTGCGGATGCGGAAATCACCCTGTCTCGACAATCGCCCCCACAACTGACGCCCCTCGCTCGAACAGATGACAAAACGGAATCATGGGGGTGACGAGAGGTGACGGGTCATGGGTGATGGGTGATGGGGAGGTTGTCACCCGTCACCCCTCGTCTCGCGTGGTATATTCAGCCACCTTTTTCGCCCGGATTTCCGATGTCTCGCCTTGCGTTGCTCGCCCTCGTTCTCTCCGTGTCCACCGCCGCCCAGGCGCAACAGCCCGGGGCCGTTGCTCCGCTGCCGGTGGCCGATACGTCCATTTTCGCGCCGCTCTTGCTGCCCACGGCCACCACCGTGCGCAACGCTGCCGGCGCACCCGGCTCGACCTACTGGCAAAACCGCGCCGATTACGACCTCAGCGCGACGCTCGATACCGCGAGCAAGACGCTGCGCGGACAGCTCACCCTGCGATACACCAACCATTCGCCAGACACGCTCCGCTATGTCTGGTTGCAAACCGAGCAGAATGCCTTCAAGGCGAACTCGCTCAACTCGTTCATCTTTCCGCAGGACTCCCGGTTCGGCGCACGCGGCTTCGAAGGCGGCGATGTCTTCGATCGCTTCGAGCAAGTCGTGGGTGGTGCAGCGAAGAGTCCGGCGAAGCGCGTGAGTGTCGCGCGCCGCGCCAACGAGACGATGATGAAGGTCGATCTCGCGGAACCGCTCGCACCCGGGAAGACGGCCACCTTCGATATCGCGTGGCACTTCCTGATTCCCGAACATGGTGCCGACCGGATGGGTCGCGATGGCCCGCTCTACGAGCTGGCACAGTGGTATCCGCGCATGGCGGTGTATGACGACGTGCGGGGCTGGAACACTGACCCGTATCTTGGGCAAGGCGAGTTCTACCTCGACTACGGCGACTACAACCTCGCCATCACCGTGCCGGCCGGCTACATCGTCGCGGCCACTGGTGCCCTGATGAACGGCGCCGAAGTTCTCACGCCAGCGCAGCAGGCACGCATCGCCCGCGCGGCCAAGTCCGACAGCGTGATCCGCATCATCACGGCGGACGAGCTGAAGAATGGCACGGCCCGGATGCGGACCAGCGGCACGCTGACCTGGAAGTTCGCGGCGAAGAATGTTCGGGACGCGGTCTTCGCGGCGTCACCCGATTATCAGTGGGATGCCTCGAGCTACAAGGGAATCCTCGCGATGGGCTATTACCGCCCAAGCGCGTCGGCCAACTGGAGTGATGCCGCCGATCAGTCGCGGATGTCGATCCAGGAATACTCCGAGCGCTGGTTCCCGTACCCTTGGCCGCACATCTCGGCCGTCGAAGGCCCGATCAGCGGCATGGAATACCCGATGATCGCGATGGAAGCGAAGGGCGATGACGTGTTCGATCTCTACAACGTCGTCACCCACGAGATCGGGCACATGTGGTTCCCGATGATCGTCGGCTCCAACGAGCGACTCTACATGTGGCAGGACGAAGGCTTCAACACCTTCATCAACACCTTCTCCGAAGGGCGCCGCTATCCCGCCAAGGGCGATCAGATGGCGCGTGCGGCCGAGGAGCGAGGGCTCATCGAGCAGGTGATGAAGGCCGGCGCCGACAAGCCGGTCGACATCAATCCCGATCGGATCAATCCGCAGTTCCTCGGTTTCTCGGCGTATCTCAAGCCGAGTGTCGGCCTGCAGCTGTTGCGCCAGGAGATTCTCGGGCCGGAGGCGTTCGACGACGCGTTCCGCACCTACACCGCGCGCTGGGCCTTCAAGCATCCGACGCCAACCGACTTCTATCGCACCATGATGGACGTCAGCGGCCGGCGACTCGACTGGTTCTTCCGTCAATGGTTCATCGAGAACGCCCGCTTCGACCAGAGCGTCGACCTGGTGTCGTCGCGCGCGGTCGGAGACAGCACCCAGATCACTGTCGTGTACGGCAACAAGCAGCGCGGCGTCCTGCCGATCATCGCCCGCTTCTCCTACACCGACGGCACCACGCAGGACTTCCGCTACCCGGCCGAAGTCTGGAGCACCAATTCGGTGAAATATCTCCGCCGCTATACCGTCACGGGGAAGCAGCTCATGAAGGTCGAGCTCGATCCCGAGAAGCGACTGCTCGATATCGACCGCAGCAACAACGTCTGGACCAAGCAGTAGTGACCACCTTCGCGGAACTCGGGCTCGCGCCCGCCGTCACCGAGGCGCTTACCGCCCTGGGCTACGAAGAGCCGACGCCGATCCAGGTCGAGGCGATTCCGCCGCTGCTGCAGGGGCGGGATGTGCTCGGTCAGGCAGCGACCGGCACCGGCAAGACGGCGGCCTTCGCGTTGCCGCTGCTGCAGCGGTTGCCGACCGGGGCAGCGCGCGCGTCGAAGCCGGCCGTGCTGGTGCTGGTCCCGACCCGCGAATTGGCAATGCAGGTCGCCGAGGCGTTCCATCGCTACGGCCGGCCGTTCGGCGCAATCGTGGTACCGATCTACGGCGGCCAGGCCTTCGATCAGCAGATTCGCGCGCTCCGACGCGGCGTTCACGTGGTGGTGGCGACCCCGGGTCGTGCGCTCGATCATATCCGTCGCAGCACGCTCGATCTGAGCGGACTGATGGCGGTCGTCCTCGACGAAGCCGATGAGATGCTCGACATGGGCTTTGCCGACGAGCTCGAGACCATTCTCGAGGCGGTGCCCGAAGTGCGCCAGACGGCGCTCTTCTCGGCCACCCTTGCGCCGCGGATCGCGAAGATTGCCGAACGGCATCTCAAGAATCCTGAACGGATCCTGGTCGCGCGTCAGGCAGCAGTCGCCGGGGCCGAGCCACGGGTGCGGCAAACGGCGTACGTGGTAGCCCGCGCCCACAAGGTGCAGGCGCTCGCGCGGATTCTCGATCTCGAGGCGCCGACGCTGGCGCTGGTGTTCTGTCGTACCCGGACCGAGGTCGATACCCTCGGCGAGACCCTGGGCGGACACGGGATGCGCGTCGAGATGCTGCACGGCGGCATGACGCAGGATCAGCGCGATCGGGTGATGAAGAAGACTCGCGCCGGCAAGATCGATTTGCTGGTGGCGACCGATGTCGCCGCGCGCGGGCTCGACATCGACCACCTTTCGCACGTGGTCAACTTCAATGTGCCGGAGTCACCGGCGGCGTATGTCCACCGGATCGGCCGCACCGGCCGCGCTGGGCGTGAGGGCGTCGCAATCACGCTCATCGAGCCGCGTGAACATCGCCTGCTTCGCAACATCGAAGCGGCGACCCGGCAGAAGATCGTCACCGCGCAGCTCCCCACCGTGATGGATGTGCAGGCGCGGCGTCTCGAGGTCACCACGGCGACAATTCGCGAGGCACTGCTCGCGGGCGAGACGGATCGGTATCGCGTGGTCGTGGAGTCGCTCTCCAACGAATTTGATGTCATGGACATCGCGATGGCCGCGGTGCAGCTGGTGCACGCAGCGGGTGCCGGAGCCGGCGCGGCCGATGACGCCGATATCCCGGCGCCGATGGAGCGCTCCGAACGCCCCAAGGATTCCGCCAAGAAGCCGCGGCCGCCTCGGACAGCCGGGATGTCACGGATCTATGTCGGAGCCGGGCGGAAGAACAACCTGCGACCCACCGATCTGGTGGGGGCGATTGTCAATGAAGCGAAGGTCGATGCACGTGCCATCGGTACCATCGAGATTACCGACAAGTTTGCGTTGGTGGAACTGCCGGAAGAATTGATCGAGAAGGTGGTCGCCGCGTTGCGCGCCAGCACGATCAAGGGAAAGCGCTTGACCGTGCGGCGCGACATGGCGGGGGGCCGACGGGCCTAGTTGTCCCCTGCAGGGCGGGCGGGCTGAGCCGGCGGTGCCGGCCTGGCCCGGCGCATCGCAGGGCGCGCGGGGGCCTCGGGCGCGCCATCCATCGCCCGACGCGGCATCGGCATCATCATGCCACGCCCGCCCACCACCCCCGGGGCCATTCGGCCGCGCATTCCCATCCTGCCTTCCATAGCGGCACCCATCCGGCCGCGCATCTGCATCGGGGCCATGCCACGCATCCCGCGCCCCCTGCCGTTCCCTCGCATTCCGCGTGGCTGGGCCATCCGGGCCCGCATCCCGGGACCGCGATCCTGCATCATTTCACGACGGCGATCGAGCCGGGCTCGCTGCTCCGCCGTCAGGACCCCGCGGACCTCGTCGCGCATCTTTTCGCGGCGGGCTCGCGAGGCTTCGCGGGCGCTGCGGGCTTCCTTGCTGTAGCGGCTCCGGATGGCTTCGAGGCGGTCGCGCTGGGCCTCGGTGAGGCGATCCGCTGCCCGGTCCGCAGCGGCTGCGGCCTCGGCGGCCCGACGCGGCGCGGCCTGCGGCCTGGGTGCGTCCTGCGCGACCAGCGGCAGGGCTAGGAATGTGGCGGCGATCAGACTCAGCGTCGTGGTGCGCATCGGTGCCTCCGGAAACAGTATGTCGTGACGTGCTTCGGAGGTACTACGCGCCCACAGGGGGCGCAGGTTGCAGCGGAAATTGCCACTTAACAAGCACTCCCGTGCTCCGTCTTGAACCCTTTTCGGTCGCGGGTCCGATTCCTGCCTAGATTGATGCCAATGCTTCTGCTCGCTCCTGCCCTGATGATTGCGCTGCTCACGCCACCGGCTGACACCGGCAGTGCGGAGCTGCACACCGCCCTCGATACGCCGACCAACTCCCTGATGCGCTGGGGCGACCTCGGTGATGTCCGCGTTGCATTGCGGACCGCCTACGATGGGCACCTCTGGGAGCCGTACTGGCTGGTTGGGGGGAAGCCGACGCCCGCCGCGCGCCTGGTGCTCAAGGAAATCGGCAGCGCCCGGGACCGCGGCCTCGATCCACTCGATTATGACGCCACGCGACTCGCCGCCGAAGTCGACTCACTCACGGGCCGAGACGACAGCCGGGCGGCGCGCTTCGATATCGCGCTGAGCGCCGCCGTCGTCCGCTACGCGCTCGCGCTCGACCGCGGCCGTGTCGATCCACGCACACTGCATCCGACGCTGATGCTCAAGCGCGAAGCCTTCGATGCGACGGCGTTTCTCGCCGACGCAAGTCAGGCCGCCCAGCCGGCCGCGAGTTTTCGCGCGCTCGAGCCCCGGTTCTATCAGTACCGCCGGCTGCAGGCCGCGCTGGTGACCTATCGGATCCTGGCGCAGGACTCCACGCTGCTGTCGTTGCCGGAATTGCCGCGCAAGCTCAAGGTCGGCACCACGTATGCCGGGGCGCCGCAACTGCGCCGCCTGCTCACGCTGATCGGCGACCTCAGCGACAGCTCGGCGGTGCATCGCGCAGGAGAAGGTGATTCGATCTACGACAAGTCACTCGAGCAGGCGATCCGTCGTTTTCAGCGCCGGCAGGGCTTCTCCGCCGATGGCGTCGTGGGCGATTCCACCCGTGCGCGCCTGTTGCATCCTTTCGATGAGCGGGTCCGTTCGATCGAGTTGACGCTGGAACGGTGGCGCTGGCTGCCGCGACGCTTCGATGTGCCGCCGATCATCGTCAACATTCCGGGCTATCGGCTGACCGCGTTCAGCACCGCGCAGGATGTCGAGGCCGACATGCTCGCGATGAACGTGGTAGTCGGTGCAGCCGTGAAGCACGACACCCCGCTGCTCGCCGTGGATCTCGTCGCGGTCCAGTTTCACCCGTCGTGGAATGTTCCGAAGTCGATCGCCAAGGACGAGATCCTTCCCAAGGCGCGGAAGGACCCGGGCTATCTCGCGAAGGAACACTACGAACTGCTGCGCGGCCGGACTGTGGTGCCCGCGGTCGATTCGAATATCCGGCGCATCGGGACGACGGTGCAGGTGCGCCAGACGCCGGGGAGCTGGAACGCGCTCGGACGCGTGAAATTCGTGATGCCGAACGCCGAAGACATCTACCTCCACGACACGCCCTCGAAGGGCTTCTTTGCCCGCGCGCGCCGCGATTTCTCGCACGGCTGCATCCGCGTGAGTGATCCGATGGCGCTGGCGGCCTTCCTGCTGCGCGATCGCGCGCAATGGCCCGCCGATTCGGTGAAGAGCGTGATGACGACCGATTCCGTCACCCGGTGGGTGCCGCTCACGGCCCGGGTACCGGTCTTCCTGGTGTATCAGACGGTGACGGTGAGCGAGGCGGGCGAGACTTTCTTCTACGGGGATGTCTACGGTCACGACCGTACCCTCGATCAGGTCCTCCGGAAGGGCTATCCCTACCCGGCGGCGGGGGTGACTGACCTGAAGCGGTCCACCGCAGTAGTTTCCGCCCCGTGACGATTCGAGCGCTCCTCGCCCCGACCGGCCGCCTGGCGTCCGGCCTGCTCCTCCTCGTCGGCCTGATCGGCCGCGCGGCGGCGGAGCCCGTGGACACCACCCGTGGGCTCCTCTCCTTCCTGGGGAAAAGCGGTAAGCTCAGGATCATCCCCTCGCAGGCGGCCAGAGTCCTCCGGCTGCCGGCGCTCGAACGCCTCTTTGCTTCGCACGGCAGCGACCTCGACCCCGGCTTCCACGACGCCGAGATGGCCGCCCCCGACGGCGAAGCAGTGCACCTGCTCTCACTGGTGCCATTCGCGGCCAAGGAGCATGGGCTGCTGGGGGGCTACCGCCTCGGCGTCTGGCCCGGCGAGCGAAATGGCCAGGAAGCGGTGCCGGATGGCTTCATCCCGGTCACGCTCGACAACCTGAACCTCGCGGTCTCCAAGCGATTCCACCTTGCCGACTTCGTCACCCACGACCAACCGACGGTCTGGCCGAAGTATCTGGTGCTCGAGCCCCGCCTCCTCGACAAGCTCGAGCTCCTTGCAGATGCGCTCGAGGCCGCGGGTCGCTCGGCGCATCTGGTTGTGATGTCCGGCTTCCGCACCCCCCAGTACAACGCCAAGGGTGTGGGTCGCCTGGGCGGACGGGCCAGGGACTCGCAGCATATGTATGGCAATGCCGCGGACGTCTTCGTCGATGGCGACGACAACGGCCGTATGGATGACCTCAACCGCGACGGCCGCGTCAACCGTGCCGACGCGCAATGGCTGCTCACGCTGGCCGAGAGCATCGAGCTGGCACACCCCGATCTCATTGGGGGCCTCTCGGCCTACAAGCCCACGAAGGCCCACGGCCCGTTCCTGCACGTCGATGTTCGCGGGGTCCGAGCCCGCTGGTAACGCTGCAGCCCTTGCGGTAATTGCCGTTCGGTCCGACCTTACCCGCTCCCCCAGCGCCAGCACCGGAAGCCACCGCTCAGGTCCCCCCCGAGTGGTCCGGTGTTCAACACACGAGTCACGATGTCCCTCCTGGTCAGACACCCCTCTCGCGGGGGCTGGTGCCTTGTTGTGTCATTACTGGTCGCATGCTCGGTCGCGCCAACCGAATCGGTGGTCCCGCCGCCTGCGCGCGTCCGGATCGAGGTGATGGGTGGCAATGGCCAGGTCGGGGACCCGGGTGACTCACTCGCGCTACCGATCGATATCCGGGTCACGGACGAGAGCGGCACACCGCTCGCCGCGCGTCGTATCGTCTGGGTGGGCGCGAATGGCCTCCCGACGGAGGACACCACCCAGACCGACCCGTATGGGCGGACCACCGTCCGTTTCGTGCTCGGCGACACGCCCGGCGCATCGCGGCTCATTGCCCGCCCCGTGGCGGCGACCGACTCCGTGATGCTCGACTTTGTGACTCGTCACGATCCGTCTGCTGACCCGGTGATTGCGTTCGACCCGTTCTTGCCGCTCGATCTCCGCACCTACGACGGCTCCAACGAGACCGTGCATCCGGACTATGTCGATACTCCGCGAGGCAGCTTCCTCGTGGTGACGCCGTATCCGCAGGGAAACCGGAACTTCGAGAACCCGTCGTTCTACGGCGGCCTCGGGAGCTGGCGCTGGCGCACCCCCAGCGGACTTCGAAACCCGGTCGTCCAACCGACGGGCTCGAGCTATCTCTCCGACCCCGATCTGGTCTACAACGCCTCGACGAGTGAGATCTGGCTCTATTATCGACAGGTAGACGAGGGCAACGACATCTATCTGGTGCGCAGCACGACCGGGGTGAAGTGGTCGCCGCCAGTGCTCGTCGTACACGCCCCGCGAGATCAGCTGGTGTCGCCTGCCGTCGTGCGACGCAGCGCCACGGAATGGCTGATGTGGGCGGTTGATGCGGGGGCCTATGGCTGCTCGGCGACCAGCACGAAGATGACGGTCCGTCGTTCCTCGGACGGCATCAGCTGGGGCCCTCCCACGGACGTTACCCTCTCGGCCGGCGCGCCGATGCCGTGGCACCTCGACGTGCAGTGGATCCCCTCACGCAACGAGTACTGGGGTATGTATAGCGCGAAGCCGAGCGGGAGCTGCGCACCCCCCGCAATGATGTTCGCCCGTTCGCCGGATGGCGTGGCGTGGGTGGTCAACGAGGCACCAGTCGTTGTGCGAGGCATGAACGAGCAGATTGCTGATGTGGTGTACCGCGCCTCCTTTCAGTACGACGCAACCACTGACAACCTGCGGCTCTGGATTTCCGGCGCTGCCGGGAGCGGCGGGGTCTACAGCTGGCACACGGTCTACGAACGGATCAGAGGGGCGACGCTCTTTGACGGGTCGGCACGACTGACCAACCCCTGGACCTTTACCCCATCGCTGCCATTGCTGACAGAGGGCCCCTAGCGCTCAGCCGACCGCACGACGCATCGCATCGGCACCGCGCAGGAGCCGACTGCAGACGAGGTCACAGAGCTGCCACACTTCGGCGTCCGCGACGACATAGTGTACGTAAACCCCTTCGCGTCGCCGGGTAACCAGGCCGGCGGCGTGCAGGATCGCCAGGTGCCGCGAGACGTTCGCCTGGGTCTGCCCGCTCAGCGCCACCAGCTCCGTCACGGTGCGCTCGCCATCCCGTAACGCCTCCAGTAACGCCAGTCGCGCCGGTTCGCCGAGGGCGCGAAAGCGCTCGGCGATTTCGTCGAGTGCCTCGGTGGCCATCCGTCGCGACGTCATGCCGTTGCCTTCCTGGCCGCGGCGGACCACGCCGTCCAGCCACCGGTCAGGTCGATCACATCGGTGAAGCCGAGCTGATCGAGCAGCGACGCACCGATTGCCGATCGAGTGCCGCTCTGGCAGTGGATGGCGAGCGGCGTATCACGGTCGACCCCTGCCATCGCGTCGGCGAGCGTGCCGAGAGGGTGATGTTCTGCCCCCGGGATGTGACCGGCGTTCCACTCGCTTGCCTCGCGCAGGTCGATCACCGTCCTGCCCGCATCCATCAATGACTCGGCCGTCGTCACATCACCCTTCGTTACCCGCGCGTCGCGTGAGTCGTGTCGGGCCACGTCGATTACTGTCGTGTCGAACGCTCCGCGCACGCGATCGAGCCCGATTGAAGCGAGCGCCCGGCGCGCCTCGGCGGTGCTGCGCTCATCCGGGGAGATGAGGGTGATGTCGCGGTCGTAGCGAAGCAGCCACCCGGCCCAGGTCGTGAACGCCTTGATGAGCGGCAGATTCAGCGTGCCGCGGACGTGGCCTTCGGCGTATTGAGCAAATGGGCGCAGATCGACGACCGCTGTTTCCAGCAGCGCTGTCGCCAGCTGCTCTGCCGGGAGCTGAGCCACGGCTCCCTGCGCACCGAGCACGCGCGGGCCGTCGCGATTGATCCGCTTCATCGTGCCGAAATAGCTGGGCGGAGCAGGCTGGCCTTCGAGCACGCTGGCGACGAAGGTCGCCTCGTCGGAAATCGCGAAGGCCCAGTTGGTACGACGTTCGTAGCCGAGCGTGCTCGTTGGCATCGCTCCGAGCGCCTTGCCACACGCCGAGCCCGCGCCGTGCCCCGGCCAGATCTGCACGTGGTCGGGAAGCGACGCAAGCCGCTGGAGGGAGGCAAAGAGTTCGCGCGCGCCGGCGGCCATCGTGCCGGCGATGTGAGCGGCCTTCTCGAGCAGGTCGGGGCGGCCGACATCACCCACGAAGACGAAGTCCCCCGAGACGAGCGCGACCGGTTCTTCGCTGCGGGCACTATCGACCACGACGAACGCGAGATGCTCGGGTGTATGACCCGGCGTGTGCCACACTTCGAGACGGACGCCACCGAGCGAGATCACGTCGCCATCGTGCAGCAATGTCGCTCCGTCGGAGGCCGCCCAGCCGTATTGCCAGTCAGGGCCGCCTTCGGCAGAGAGGAGCGGCGTCGCACCAGTGCGCGCGGCCAGCTCGCGAGCGCCGGAGACGAAATCGGCGTGGATATGCGTCTCGGTGACGCGAGTGATGCGCACGCCTTCGTCGCGAGCCGCCTCGAGATATGGTGTGATGTCGCGCGCGGGGTCGATCACGATCCCTTCGCCCGTGCGCTGACAGGCAATCAGGTAACTCGCCTGCGCCAGGCGGTCATCATAGAATCGACGGACGAGCATGTCAGCGCCTCACGAGACGGGAGTCGGCGTTCGGAATTCCTGCCACAACATGAAGATCGCCAGTGCCAGCAGCAGCACCGCAAACGCGCGGGTCAGGGTGCGTGCCGCGAAGCGCGGTGCGAATCGCGTCCCGATCGCCATCCCGACCAGTGCCGCGGCGGTCACCGCCGCAGTGGTCCGCCAGTCGAGCGAGACGCGACCAATCCAGCCGGCACCGGCGGCGACCGTGTTGAGTGCGATCACCGCGAGCGAGGTGGCCGTGGCAGCGGCCATCGGGAGGCCGAGGACACCAGCGAGGGCGGGGACGATGAGGAAGCCACCACCCACGCCGACGAGGCCGGTGAGCGACCCGACCGCGACAGCCGCGGGGATCACCCTCATGGGTGCCGCGACAACAGGAACCGCATCGTCCGGAACAGGCTGCGTCGGTTGCCGACGAGAGCGGTACCACATCGCCGAGGCAGCAACCAGCATCACCAGCGCGAACAGGATCAGCCGCGGCCGGTCGGCGATCTGGGTGCCGATGCGCGCCGCGAGGTAGGACGCGGTCATGGCACAGGCCGCGAAGAGCGCCACGGTCTTGAGCTGTAGCTGACCCTTGCGCCAGCGAGCCCAGGCTCCGGCCGCCGCCGCAATGCCGACCACCGGCAGCGACATCGGGACGGCAACTTTGGCGGGCAATCCCATGAGGTGCACGAGAACAGGGACAGCGAGGATCGATCCGCCGCCGCCGAGCAGGCCAAGGGAAATCCCGACGGCGATGAAGCCGAGGAGGCCGAGGAGGATCACGGAGCCGAAAGTCTATTCATATGTGCGCATATCCTAGTTTCGTGGAGCTACTCGAGCAAGAGCCGGTCGACGGAACTAGTTCTTTGGATTGGACGTTGTAGGTTCTGCAGCCACGTTCCAGAGTGACGCTGCCGATAGATCCCGGAACTGAGGTGATTTCGATGTTGGGACTGCTGTTTGCGCTCGGGGCCCTGACTGTGGCCGGCCCGCCCGCGTTGCCGTACCGTCATGATCCGACTGCGACGGTAAAGATCGACAAGGCCCGCAGGGAAGTCGTCGTGACGCTTGGGCCATTCCACGTGCCGAATATGCCGCCGGGAATGGACCACGCGGACATGGCGATGATGAACGATCACAACACGCCGGTGCTCCCCTTCGTCTGGCCGGTGGCCGGGTGGCTTCGTGGCTTTCGCATCGAGGTCGCCGACGTCGACGGCAAGCCACTCCCCGCAGCAATGGTTCATCACCTCATCGGTATCAACTTCGATCGGCGGCAGCTGGTGTATCCGGCGGCCGAACGAATCTTCGGCGCCGGCGCCGAGACTGAGGCTGCACTCGTTCCGAAGTCGATCGGGGTGCCGATGAAGGTGGGAGCGAAGCTTGGTGTCTACCTCGCCTGGCAGAACACCAGCGGCAAGGATCTCGATTGCGTCACCGTGACCGTGCGCCTGCCGTACTCGCCCGAGAACCTGAGTCCGCGACCGGTTGATGCCCTCCCGTTCTACGCCGATGTCAACCTCACCGTCGGCGGCGAAGATGCTTTCGACGTGGTGCCTGGGCACAGCGAGAAGTCCTTTGAATTCACGGTTCCGGCGTCAGGACGCCTGCTCGCGTTTGGCGGCCACATGCACGATTACGGCACCTCGGTCCGGCTCGAGGAGGTCGCCTCGGGCAAGGTGATCGCGAAGGTGGATGCGAGCCGGACGGCCGAAGGCAAGGTCACCGCGGTCTCGCGATCGCTTCCTGGTGTGACCGGCGACGGCATCAAGCTCAGGACCGCGACGCGCTACCGGGTCATTGGCGTCTATGACAATCCGACGGGCAAACTGCTGCGCGCTGGTGCAATGGCGCACATTGTTGGTCTCTTCGCGCCAGACGACCTAAGCAAGTGGCCGGCGCTCGACCTCACCGACAAAGGAATGATCGCCGACCTGGCCGACCTGAACCGGATGGGGAAGGGAATGGCGATGGACATGCACGACCACGCGGGTCACTGACTCGAAAAAACGAGTTAGCTTGGGGTCGATGACCGACGAGTCCGCGACCCCGTCGACTTCGCAGCTGCAAGCGGAGATCGGCCAGACCCGACCCTTCGGGAGCGCTGCCCAGGAGGCGCTCCTCGGCATTTCGCACACCGCTTCGATCCTCGATCGCGTGATCACCCGTGCGCTCGCGCCGTCCAAGATTTCGCCGGCCCAGTACAACGTCCTGCGAATTCTTCGCGGCGCCGGCGGCGCCGGGCTGCCGACCCTCGCCATTCGCTGCCGGATGATCGACCCCTCGGCCGCCATCACTCGACTCGTCGACAAGCTCGAGGAAGCCGGACTCGCCAGCCGCTCGCGTGCCTCCGATGACCGGCGCGAGGTGCGCTGCCGGATTACCCCGGAAGGGCTGGCGCTGCTCGCCGAGCTTGATCCGATCATGGCCCGCATCGAGGGGGAAGTCGGTCATGAACTTCCCGCTGCCGAGCTGAAAGCGCTGATTCACGCCCTGGATCAGATCAGAAACGCCCTGGAATAGCCATTTTCAATCTGGAACATACTCTGCCGGGAGACGGTTTGCTGAGTAATACTTGACTAGTAAATCATATTGTACTAAGATACCTCCATCGCCGTCGGGCCAGAGGGCCCGCAACGGTCAACCGATGCCCTGGAGGTACCAGATGTTCCGCCGCTTGCTTGCCACCACCGACGATATCACCCCGCTCATCGCCCGGGTCGTCCTCGGGCTCGTCATCCTCCCGCACGCGCTACAGAAGACCCTAGGACTCTTCGGGGGCTACGGCTTCGACGGGACCGTGGGCTTCATGACGTCGCAGGGAATTCCGCTGGCCTTCGCCGTGCTCGCCATCGTCGCTGAGCTCGCCGGATCCCTCGGCCTGGTACTCGGCCTCATTGGCCGGGTGGCCTCGTTCGGCGTCGCCTCGGTGATGACTGTCGCCGCGCTAATGGTGCATCGCGGGCACTTCTTCATGAACTGGACCGGCACCCAGGGCGGCGAGGGCTTCGAGTTCCACCTCCTCGCGCTCGCGCTCGCATCGATCGTGATGGTTCGCGGCAGTGGTCGGTGGTCGCTCGACAGGGCCATCAGCAATGTCACGATGCCCCGGCTCAGCTCGGCGACGCCGTCGCCAGCCAGCATCTGAATCCGTCAATCACAACCACTTCCGAGAGGATGATCGCTATGTCAAACCGTGATGCTGCCCACGACCTCGTGCATCTGGTCACGACGGGCAAGCTGCTGGATGCCTTCGAGAAGTACTACGACGAGGGCGTGGTGATGCAGGAGAATCGCAAGGAACCGATGATCGGGAAGTCGGCCAACCGTGAGCGTGAGGTGGAGTTCGTGAACTCGATCGAGGCGGTGCATTCGATGAGCGCGCCCGATGTGCTGGTCGACGGCGACCAGGTGGTGATCCACTGGATCGGCGATGTCACCCTCAAGGGTGGCTACCGGATCACGATGGACCAGCTGGCTCACCAGACCTGGAAGGGTGGCAAGATCATCAACGAGCGCTTCGTCTACGATACCGCGGCGTAGTTACTGGCCGAGGGCCCGATTCAGGACTGCTGCGAGGCGCACGCCGGCTCGCAGCAGTCGGTCTTCCAGCACCGGGCGAACGGCGGAGCGGTAGCTCGCATCGAGCACGAGCGAGGGCGGGACGAAGTTGTAGACCACATCACGCGCGACATCGTGCGATTCCATCGCCCAGTCAGTGATGCTTCCCGACGCAATGATTCGCAGATCGCCGCGCGTCGCGAGTCGCTGATTGATCCGCTCCACGAAGGCATCCTCGCTCTCGCCGATCGCCGTCAGAATCCCGCTATCCCAGACCGAATGCAGGTTCGTGGCGCGCCCCTCGAAGGTGAGCTTCACGTCATTGCCCCCCTTGTCGGCGCGTTCGCCGGAGTGGAGGGGCTGGTGCATGTCTCCCACGAAATGCACCACGAAGCGCAATGCCTCGGCGCGCTCGTCCTTTGAGCGACGTTTGTCACTCAGGATCGCGATCTTCGTATTGAGGGCAGCAATGACACAGCCTCCGTCCTTGCAGTCGCGGACCGAGTCGTAGCTCTTTTCCCAGGTAGGGATATCGACATAGTGCCAGACGCCCGTCTCGGGATGCTTGACCCGGAAGGAGTCGGCCCAGTTGGCGACCGACGGGATCCCGGCACCATCGAGCAACCGGGCCACCTCGGCGGCGGCGGCCGGGGTGAGGCGACCCTCGGCCACCCGCGCCACGATGCGATGACCCATGATGCCCCAACGGCGAACGTTGCCAGCGTGAACGGTCGCGGAGAGCGCAGGGTGAACGGCGCCGAGGGTCAGGGCCGCGATCAGGGCAGAGCGGAGCAGTGGGCGCATTGGCAGTCTCGAGGCAGTAGAGGGCGCACGCGCGCCCGAACGCCACCATTTTAGTCGGTCTGCCGCTCCGGCGCCCCGGTGTGTCTCCGGGCAACGAGGTGGCGTCCACACGTCGAACCCCAGCGGGAGCAGGCTCGTGGTCTTGCGTCAATTGTTGCGCTTCTGTGTTCTGGCCACCGTGGTCTATGCGCCGGTCACGGCGTCGTCGGCTGCCGGGCAGACCTCGCCGTCGCCATCGCCAGCGCCGATGCCAGGGTCGCTGATCACCAATGCTGGCGTCGCGCGTGCCAATCTCGCGGTCGATTCCGTGTTCGTGCAGAAGCGGACGAAACTCGAGACGATCGACGTTGGCGATTTCACGGGATACTTGCTGGCCCGGCTTGGCGTGCCGCGGCTCGATGATTCGCTGGCCTTCCGGGTCTCGTCGGATTCCGCTCGCATTCGCATTCGCGGCCGACTGATGGACTTCCCCGCGCAGGCGCGTGCCGAGCTCGGTCCGATCTTTTCGTTCGTCGACTCGACGGCCGTACTCGTGGCCGAAATTTCGATGCCGCAATTCGCGAATGGCGTGATGAAGTTCCGGCTCCAGCGAGTCACTGTGGGTGGCACATCGATTCCTGATTTCTTCCTCTCCCCAGCCCTGTCGGAGTACGGCCGCCGGTACCCGGTCCTTTCCGGTGGCGGACGGGAATTGCTGGTGGCGATGCCACCCGAGGCCACCACTCGCCTCGTGAAAAATGCCATCGAACTCCGGATGCCGGGAAAGGCGACAAAGACCCCTTAGCTTAGGGGATGCACGACCCGCGCGCCGCGCTCCGACTTCCCGATTTCCGCCGTTTCCTTGCCGCACATTTCACCACGACCCTGGGTGTCCAGATCCAGGGCGTGGTCGTGGCGTGGCAGATGTATCTCGACACCCACGATCCGCTCTCGCTCGGCCTTATCGGTCTCGCCGAGGCGCTCCCGAACATCGCGTCGTCGCTCTTCGGCGGGCACGTCGCCGACCGGATGGATCGTCGCAAGCTGGCGCTGATCTCGACCGTGGTGCTGCTCGCGTGCGCCTTGGCGCTTGCGTTGCTCGCCGGACTCCCTGGCGATGCCGTGCACTACCGGATCTACGGTGCCTACGCGGTCATTGCCGTGAGTGGCGTCGCGCGGGCATTCCTGCAGCCGGCGCGAACGGCGCTCGCGGCCGCCATGATCCCGCGCGAGTTGCAGGCCAACGCGGTGACCTGGCGCAGCACGGCGTGGCAACTGGGGGCGGTGATCGGTCCTGCGGTGGGCGGCCTGCTCAATGCCTGGGTCGGGGCGCGCGGCAGCTATCTCGTCGATGCCGCATTGATCGCCATCGCGCTGGTGGCCCTCGCGGCCATCCGCTTTCGCGCCGTGCCAGCGGCGGCGACGGGTGGCGAGCCAATCCTGGAGTCGCTCAAGGCCGGGGTGCGCTATCTGCGCGGACAGCAGATCCTGCTCGGTGCGATGACCCTCGATCTCTTCAGCGTTCTCTTCGGTGGCGCCGTGGCGCTGCTGCCGATCTTTGCCGCCGATATCCTGCACGTCGGCGCGTGGGGGCTCGGCGTATTGCGTTCAGCGCCGGCACTCGGTGCCGTGCTGATGTCGCTCTGGCTCGCGTGGCGCCCTCCGATGCAGCACGCCGGGCGCGCGCTCTTCCGCGCGATCACCGCATTTGCGTTCTTCACGATCATCTTCGGCCTGTCGCGCTCACTCTGGCTCTCGTTCGCAGCGCTGGTTCTGGGCGGTGCCGTGGACATGGTGAGCGTGGTTGTGCGATCGACCCTGCTGCAGCTGCTGGTGCCCGATCACCTGATGGGGCGCGTGACATCTGTGAACGCGATCTTCATCGGATCGAGCAACGAGATCGGCAGCTTCGAGTCTGGCCTGACGGCCAAACTCTTCGGCGCGGTACCCGCCGTGCTTCTCGGCGGAGTGCTCACGCTTGGTGTGGTGGGTGTCACGGCGAAGCTCGCGCCGGAGCTCAGAGCGGTTGGACGACTGGATGAGGTGGGAAGAGAGACTAGAGATTAGAGACTAGAGATTAGAGACTAGAGATGAGAGATGGGGAGCGATTGTCGCCCTGAGCGCAGCGAGGGGGCTAAACCTTCGTTCCCGCCGAAAGCTCCGCCCCCTCACTTCGTTCAGGGTGACCAAACCCCCAGCTAGTCTCTAGTCTCTAGTCTCTAGTCTCGTGCCCAGTCGCCTGCGGTCCAACAGGACGGCAATCCCGTGCGTCGTGATCGTCACGGCCGAGATCGCGCACCAGGGGCAGAAGGTCTTGAGGATCACGAACTCGGCGTATTTGAGCCGGATCGTGAAGAGGATCGCGGGGACGATCAGCGCCACGAGGATCCGGGTGATCCGGGGGTCGTTGATCCAGCGCGGCTGGATGCCGACAATGGCCGTGGCGAAAATCAGGGTGTAGCCGATGGTGCCGATCAGGGCCACATCGACTCCCAGGAACCAGCCCCACGGTGACATCTGGGCGATCTCGCAGCCGTGGTTGGCGCTGCAGACCAGGGGCCCGGTCAGGCCGAGCTTCCAGAGGTGCAGGTAGAGGGCGACCAGCCCCGAGATCAGGGCGGTGACGGCGATCCAGTGGCGCGGGGTCAGCGGCGCATTGTCGGTGTCAGTCATTCGGGGATTCTATCCCGGCAGCGCCCGGGAGGGAACGGCAGGCCGGTGTACCTTTACCGCCGATGACTGACGAAATCACTGGCGCGCTCGCTGCGGCGATCGCGCGCCGCCGCACCTTTGCGATCATTTCGCACCCCGACGCCGGGAAGACCACCCTCACCGAGAAGCTCCTGCTGTACGGCGGGGCGATCCACCTTGCCGGGTCGGTGAAGGCGCGCCGGGCGGCTCGCCATGCCACCTCCGACTGGATGGCGCTCGAGCGCCAGCGTGGCATCTCGGTCACCTCCTCGGTGATGCAGTTCGAGTACCTGGGCTATCAGGTCAACCTGCTCGACACTCCCGGGCACGCTGACTTCTCCGAGGACACTTACCGGACCCTGGTGGCGGCCGACAGCGCAGTGATGCTGCTCGACAATCGCCGGGGGGTGGAAGAGCGCACCCGTCAGCTCTTCGACGTCTGCAAGATGCGCCGGATGCCGATCTTCTCGTTCGTGAACAAGTGCGATCGTCCGGGTGGCAATCCGCTGCAGCTGGTGAGCGATGTCGAGGCCGACCTCGGGCTCGGGATTCATCCGGTCACCTGGCCGATCACCACGGCGAACGGATTCGTGGGAGTGGCCGACCGGCGTCGCAAGGAAGTCCTGATGTTCGACAAGGGGATCGATCACGGCGCCTCGCTGGTCGAGACCCACCGGGTGCCGCTCGACAGCGCGTCCCTCGCCGACATCCTGGGGAGCGAGAATCTCGCGACGCTGCGCGATGAACTTGATCTGCTCGAGATGGCGGGGCAGCCCTGGGACGAGGCGGCGATCCTGAATGGCACCCTCTCGCCGATGTTCTTCGGCTCCGCGCTGACCAATTTCGGCGTCGAGCCGTTCCTGCACGACTTCCTCTCCTTCGCACCGGGCCCGCTGCCGCGCGAGGCGGAAGATCGGATCGTCTCGCCGACTGACGAGGAGTTCACCGGTTTCGTGTTCAAGATCCAGGCGAACATGGACCCGAAGCATCGCGACCGGATCGCCTTCGTGCGGATCTGCTCGGGACGTTTCGCGGCCGGGATGAACGTCACGCTGGCGCGTACCAAGAAGGTGTTGCGGATGGCGCAGCCGCAGCAGTTCCTCGCGCGCGAGCGGACCGAGATCGAAGAGGCGTGGCCCGGGGACGTGGTGGGCATCCACGATCGCGGATCGCTGCGAGTGTCCGATTCGCTCTCCGAAAAGGGCGACGTCGCGTTCGTCGGCATTCCGCGCTTCGCGCCGCAATTCTTTGCGCGCATCCTCGTCTCCGACCCGCTGCGACGAAAGCATCTCGACACCGGCCTGCGGCAACTCGCCGAAGAAGGCGCGGTGCAGGTCTTCTTCCAGGATTCGGTCGTCGGACCGATCCCGATTGTGGGCGCCGTCGGCATGCTGCAATTCGACGTGCTGCTCTTCCGGCTCGAGGGCGAGTATGGCGTTCCCTGCAAGCTCGAGCCGTTGCCGTTCCGCCACGCGCGCTGGGTGCGCGGCGATGAAGAAGCGATCGATCAACTGGTGGAGGGGCGGTCGCGGATGCGACTCTTCGATTCGAAGGGATCCAGCATCCTGCTCTTCGAGGATGAGTGGGCGCTGCGTTCGACGCTCGAACGGGTCAAGGGAAAGCTCGAGTTCCTCGACGCGGCGCCGTAACGCCCTTCACCATTGCCGCACCTCCGAGGTAAGCTTGATCACCCTCCCTCGGAGAAGTGCTGGATGTCACTCGCCACTCGACTGGTGTTGCCCATCGCTGCCGTGGCCGCGCTTTCGAGTGGCGCGCTCAGCACCGCTGCATCTCAAGTTCCCGCCACGGCTCGTCCCGCGCCTCAAGTGCTCGTCACGATAGACCGCGCGAGCTACGGACTCGGTTCCTACAGCGACCTGGCGGTCTCTGCGAGCGGTGTGCTTGCAGTCGCTCCAATTTACGACAATGCCATCCGTTTCTTCTCGCCGCAAGGCGTGCACATCGCCACGGCAGGGCGAAAAGGCGATGGTCCCGGTGAGTTCCACTTCATCACCGCGATGGGGTGGAACGGCGACACCCTCTGGGTGGCTGATCATTACCTCGCGCGACTCACACTGCTGAGCAGTTCGGGTGTGGTGCTGCGTTCGCTCCCGATTCCGGTGGCGATTCAGGGGGCGTTGCCAAGAACAAAGAGTGAGCTTCGAGTGCCGTGGGTCGCCGCGCGATTTCCCAACGGCGATCTCCTGATGTCGGCCACGAGAAGTGGTCGTGCACTTCCGGGAGAAGCGGCAGCCTTCCGCGAAGTCGAGACCTGGCTGATGAGGATTGGTGTTGACGGCTCGCGCGAGGCGATGCTCGCCAAGGTTCCGCGGGACGGATGCGTCGTCCGGCAGACGAGCTACTTCCAGGAGGAAGATCATCGCTTCCAGCATTGCCCCGCGACTCTTTTTGCGGCGGCACGTGACGGCAGCACGATCGCCTTTGTGAAGCTGAAGCCGGGCTTCGATTCGATCGCGAAATTCAAGTTGACCGTGCTGACGGGGAGTGGGGCGAGGCTTTTCGAAAAAACCATCTCCGCTCGGGCCACCAGAGCTACCCCAATCGTACGGCGGACCGAACCCGATTCGTCCGCGCAGAAATCGCCGCTCTCCCGGCTTGACGCCCAGTGGAAACCCCAGACGTACTGGCCCGTGGTCTACGATCTGAAGGTTGCACTCAACGGTGATATCTGGCTGGGACTCACCCCACCGTCCGACACGGTAGCGCGCGAGTGGCGGGTGTTCAGCCGGAAGGGAGAACCTCGGGGCACTCTCACCTTGTCCAAGGGGAGCCGGGATGCCTGGGTGCCGGAATCTCGAGGACTCTGGGCGCTCACTGAGTATGGCAAGGGAGTTCCGAACCTGCAGCTCCATGCGAGCCCGGAATAAATTTACGACCTCACCAAATCCTCCCACTCTACCGACGCAGCCGGCTCCACGCCAGTGCCACGAGCACACAGAGCGCCGTCCACAGAATCACGAGCCCTGTGCGCCCGGCAATCCACAGCACGAATCCGCCCGCGAGCGCCACAATCAACAGCGCACCGCCCGCGTTTCCGCGTGGCACTGGCACCGCAAACTGCCCGAGCCATTGGCCTGCCGCGGTTCCCTCGGGCCCGCGGAAATCCACCATCGCGGTCGGTCGCTGCGAATTGACCTGCTCCACCAGCGCCATCATCTCGCCCGAGTGCACGAGCCGCTCCACGAGGGCCAGCGAAAGCAGCGTCGGCAGATCAGCGTGATTGCCACGCAGCGGTGCGAAGATCTCGGCGGCCTCCTGATGAGACCGGACCGGAAACGGTGTGGCAAGGCCGTGATCAACGAGCTCCAGCATTTTCGCGAAGCTGGTGACGTGCGGCTGGAGATCGCGCGCCTGCTGCAGTTCGATCAGCGCCTCCGATCCGCGGCCACTCGCGATCAGCAGCCGCACGCGCGCTTCCATCATCAGCGGACTCCGCTGCGCCACGGCGGCATCGAGCAGCGGCAACGCCGCATCGGCGAGTGAGGTCACTGGCGCCGCGTCGGGCGACGTGACACCGAGTTGCACGGCCAGGGCACGAAGCATCAGCACCGACACCCTGGCGTCACGCTCGCCGAGCGGGAGGGCGAGCGCGGCGAGCAGCCGCTCGGCCATTGCGGCGAGCGGCTGGGCGGCCTCGGGAAAGCGCACCTGCGCCTCGCGAATCACCGCGAGCGCCGCCTCGGGTCGTTGCAACTGCAGCAGTGCCTCGGCGCGGAGCAACACCACCTGCGGATGACGCGGCGCTGCAGGGAGCTCGAGCAACACCAGCGCCTGCGCTGGTTCGCCGCTGGCGAGGAGGTCCGTCACCACCCGGGCGAAGCGCGGTGGGTCCGCCGTGAGCGCTTCCCGCGGTGCGACGCTCTCGTGTTGCCAGAGCTCGGGGGCGGCGATTTGTCGCGCCCACGGATTCCATTCGGGCGGCGCGTTCCCGGAGAGCAGCGTCGCCAGTGCACGAATGGCCGGGTTTGCCGGCGCGACGCGTTCGAGTTCGCGGAAGAGTGCCATCATCAATGGCCGTTCGCGGCTCCCCATCAGCGCCGCCGCGATTCGCGCGAAAATTGTCAGGTCGCGCGGTGCCAGGTCGACCGCCTGCAGCAGCAACGGGATCGCGCGTGACGGCGGCATCACGATGACCGGACTCAGCGGCAACGCCGTGATGTCGGGCAACGCGGCCGGCTCGGCGGAAAGCCCGGCTGCGGCAACGGCCGCCGGAGTTGCCGCGATCAGTGCGCCCTGCAGCGGAGTAAGCGAAGTCGACGCAACCTCTGCTGGGGTCACTGGCGCGCCTGGCACTCGCGGCAGCGTCACGTCGAGCAGCGTGGCCGGTGGCGGCTCGTGCATCGCGGGGTCGAGGAGGAGCCGACCGGGAATCAACGGTGGGGTTGTCGCCAGTGGCAATGGAACCGGAGCCAGTTCCCCTTCGCGCGTGACGACGGAGGGAGGCGGTTGAGGTGCAGTCGTCGTCGACGCCGGGCGGGTGGCAGCGGCAAGGAGCAACAGCGGCACGGAATCGGGGATCTGTTCGAGTGCGGCGGTCGCGATCGCGGCGGCATCGTCCACTCGTCCCTGTTGCAGCAGTGCCATCCCGCCGAAATAGCTCGCCGCTTCGCCGTGGCGGATCATCGGTGGGAGCGTCGTGAGCAGCTGCAGCGTTTCGTGTGGCCGCCCCGCCGCCGTGGTGGTCTCGAGCGAGCGCATCATCGCGAAGAGCACTTCATCAGTGAAGTCGGCAGGCGGCGTGACGAGGGTGCCGATCGAGGCCGCCGCGGGCGGCAGAACGGCCTCACCAGTGTCGGGCACCGGGAGCAACAAGGGTGGTGATATGATCGGCGGTGGAACCGGCGCGCCGCCTGACGGAATCGGACTCGTCATCAGGAAGAGCAGGAGACCACGATCGGCACCGCGCCAGCCGGCGGCCCCTGCGCGAATCGTTCGTCGGCGGGATGTTCATCGAACGGCCGCGCCATCACGTCACGCACCCGCTCGATGCGCGTAAAGTCTCCGGCTTCGGCACGCTCGATCGCCTCCTGTGCGATCCAGTTGCGCAGGACGAATTTCGGATTGACCGCGAGCATCCGCGTCCGGCGATCCGCGACCAGCGACCCCTCGGCCTCGAGCCGTCCGGCGTAACGGGAGAGCCACGCGTCGAGCGCGGGCTCATCGCCCACTTCGTCCCGCAACGGCTCCACCGTGCCCGGATCGCTTGCTTCGTAGTGAGAGAGCGCACGGAAGAACCGGGTGTAGTCAGTTCCGGTGCGGGCCAGCAACCCGAACAGTTCGCCCTGCAGCGCGAGATCCGCAGCTTCGATGCTCTGCAGTCCGAGCTTCGCGCGCATCAGCGCATCAATCGCGGTCTCGAAGGTGCCGCGGTACGATTCAAGCGCAGAGAGCGCCGCCTCTTCCTCAAGCAGCGGATACAGGGCCTCCCCGAGCCGCGAACAATTCCAGAGGCCGACACGCGGCTGCTGGTCGAAGGCGTAGCGCCCGGCGTGATCGGTGTGATTGCAGATGAAGCCCGGATCGTAGCTGTCGAGCCAGCCGAAGGGCCCATAGTCGAGGGTCAGCCCGAGAATCGACATGTTGTCGCTGTTCATGACGCCATGTGCGAAACCGACGGCGGTCCACTGTGCCATCAGCAGCGCGGTACGGTTGACGACTTCGCGATACCACGCCGCGTATCGTTCGGCGGCCGGCAGTGGAAGCAACTCGGGAAAGTGCAGCGTGATGATGTAGTCGGCGAGCTGGTGCACCTCCGCGCGCATCCCGCGTGATGCGAAGAGCTCGAATGAACCGAATCGCACGTGACTCGGCGCCAGCCGCACGAGTACCGCCGCCTGCTCCACCCGTTCGCGGTATACCGGCAGGGCGCTGCCAGTGATCGCGAGTGCCCGCGTGGTGGGCACTCCGAGCCCTGCCATGGCCTCGCTCGCGAGATACTCGCGCACCGCCGACCGAAGCACGGCACGACCGTCACCCATTCGCGAAAAGCGCGTCATCCCGGCGCCCTTGAGTTGCACTTCCCAGCGCGCGTGGCGGTCGGTGAGGACTTCGCCGAGCAGAATCGCCCGGCCATCGCCGAGCTCGGGGACCCAGACACCGAACTGGTGGCCGGCGTAGATCGCCGCGACCGGATCCATCGCCGAAATCCGCCCGCCCCCGCTCATCACCGCCAGGAACTCGGCCGTCGTTGCCGCAGCCGGGTCGAGATCGAGCAAGGCAGCGGCGTCGGGGCTGAAAGCGACGAGATACGGATCGGGGATGGGTGTGGGCGCGACGCGCTGGTGGAACGTCTCGGGGAGGCGTGCGAACGAGTTATCCCAGCGAAGGGCGGCGAGAGGGCGCGACACCTCCATAAGGTAAAGGCCCCCGTGCTGTTCCACCGCTGTAACGTCCGGATGAAACCGCGGACCACTCGATTACGTTTACTCTTGCAACGCCCCGCACGGCTGGGGGACACTCGCTCAGAGGTGCCCGATGACCCCGAAATACTGGTTCCGGATCATTTTCGGAATGCTCGCGATCTTTGCTGTCGGCATGATCATCCGCGCCGGGGTTCAGAAAGGTCGCGGGGCCATTCACGAGATCGCCGACGGCAGCGGCACCATCAACATCCCGCTACTCGGCTTGCCCTTCAAGTTCGAGGGTGCCAAGGTCGGCTCCCTGCAGCGGCTCAGCATCGAGCGGAGCGCGCCGAAGACGGTGACCGGCTTCCATCTCTATGCCACGCTCAGCGATACCGTCGCGATCGCGAAGTTTGACGATTGTCGCCTGACGGTGACGAACGCCAAGAACATCGACGAGCACACCTCCTTCCGTTGCGCGACGATCGAAGACAGCACGTCGGAGCAGATGGTGCCGTTCGGCTCGATGACGCTGCAGCCGTCCGGCCGCGAGTTCGTCCTGCTCATTCCGGAATCGGCCCGGCGCGACTTCCAGCACGAGCAGGCCGACTCCAGCGCCGAGGCGGGCGACAGCAGCAACGTCGATATCGACACGGCTGGTGGCAATTTCGATCTCAAGGTCAATGGAAAGAGCGTCATTTCGTCGAAGTTCGACTCCAACGGCGGGCGCCTGATCGTCAATGGCGACCACGGGAAGCGGGTGGTGGACCTCAAAGTCACGAACCCGCCCAAGCCCCCGGTGGTCAAGAAGCCGTAACCCGGCCGGCGGGTTACTTTAGGGGGTCGCGGGCGCCGTCCGACGGGTTCTTCCGCTGGACGGCGCCCCGTTTTTCTGTGTGGGAGTACCAGGCGTGACGTTGATTGCAGCCTCCGGGCTTGCCGTGATATTCGGCAGTGATACCCTGATCGAGAATGTCACTTTCACCGTGGCGGCGGGCGATCGCTGGGGCGTGGTGGGGCGGAACGGGAGCGGCAAGAGCACCCTGATGCACCTGATCACCGGCGTGCGTCAACCGGACAAGGGTTCGGTCGCGCGGGCGCAGGGGCTCAAGATCGCCGTCATGGATCAGTACCGCGATTTCGGTAGTGCGGTGACCGTGTGGGATGCGGCGGCCCGCGGCTTCGATCATCTCTTCGAACTCGAGCGCGATCTCGCACGGCAGACTGAAGCGATGGGCGCCGCCGGCGAAAATGTCACCGAAGCGATGCTCGACGAATATGCCCACGATCTTGAGCGCTTCGAGCACGCCGGTGGCTACGCGGCATCATCGCGTGTCGATGCTGTGCTCGAAGGTCTCGGCTTCGATCCGGTCGATGCGCGCACGCGCGACGTGGCGACGCTCTCGGGCGGGGAGCGCGGGCGGCTCGCGCTCGCGGGGCAACTCGCTGCTCCAGCCGACCTGCTGATTCTCGACGAACCGACGAACCACCTCGACATTGCGACGGCACGCTGGCTCGAGGGCTACCTCAAGAGCATCGACGAAGCGGTGTTGCTCATCTCGCACGATCGCGCGTTCCTGACCTCGGTCGCCGATCATATGCTCCACCTGGAGGCCGGCACCGCGGTGGCCTACGATGTGGGCTACACCGGCTTCGTGGCGCAGCGCGCCGAACGTCGCGCTTCGGCAGAGCGCGCATTCCGCAAGCAGGACTCCAAGCTTGCCGCCGAAGAGGATTTCATTCGTCGCAACATTGCCGGCGGCAACTCCGCGCAGGCCAAGGGCCGCCGCAAGCGGCTCGATCGCGTGGCCCGGCTCTCGCCGCCGCCCGGTGAAGAAGGGACCATGTCGGTCGCCTTCACGGCCGGCGATCGCGGTGGTGATCAGGTGCTCGTGGCCGAGAAGCTGGCGGTCTCGGTGGAAGGGCGCGAACTGCTCAAGCCGTGGAGCGGCATCCTGCGCCGCGGCGATGTGGTCGGTCTCATCGGACCGAATGGTGCCGGCAAGTCGACGCTGTTGCGCACACTGCTTGGCGAACGGAAGGCTGAAGGTGGTGTGGTACGGCTGATGCCAGCCTCGCAGGTGGCGTACTACCGTCAGGACCT
The DNA here is from genome assembly GCA_040388535.1 of Gemmatimonadota bacterium. Classification (NCBI taxonomy): domain Bacteria; kingdom Pseudomonadati; phylum Gemmatimonadota; species Gemmatimonadota bacterium. The sequence continues at coordinate 1,108,925 of JAZKBR010000002.1, forward strand.
GAGTGATGTCGATCCGACGAGTACGCTCTACGATCTGATCGCGATCCGACGTGCGCTCTGGACCCGCGGCCAGATCCAGGGGCATCTCGGTCGCTTTGGCTTCTCGGGCGACAGCGTGCTGCGTCGCGCCGGTTCGCTGTCGGGTGGCGAGCGCGCCCGAGTGGCGCTCGCGCTGATGATGCTCGCCGAGGCGAATGTGCTGGTCTTCGACGAGCCGACCAACCATCTCGATGTCGAATCAATCGAAGCGCTCGAAGATGCGATCGCCGAGTACGATGGCACGGTGTTGCTGGTCTCGCACGACCGGGCCCTGCTCGAGACGCTCACGACCCGGATCTGGTCGTTCGACGATGCCATCCTCACCGACTATCCCGGCAACTTCGCCGAGTGGGAACTCGAGGCCACGGCGCGCAAGGCGGCCGCTGCTGCAGCGGCGAAAATCGCAGCGTCGCGCGCGAGCGCGGGTCCCAGGAAGAGCGCCGAGCCGAGGGCGCAGCATGCTGCTCCCAGCGCCGACGGCGCCATGTCCGCCTCCCAGCGCCGCACGGCCGAACGCGCCATCGAGGAGGCCGAATCACAGGTGGCGAAGCACGAGGCGGAGCTGGCCCAGCTGGAGGAGTCGCTGGCCGACCCCGCGCTGTATGCCCAGCCAGACGGGGCCACGGCAGCTCGCACCCTGACCGCCGCGCGCGACGCCGAACGGCGCAAGCTCGAGGCCGCAATGGCGGCGTGGGAGAAGGCGATCGCGGCGGTGAACTGATCGAGAAGGGAGAAGGGAGAAGGGAGAAGGGATGGAACCACCAGCCACCCTGGGGAGTAGATCCCGCATGACGATGCCTTCGCTAGCGCCTTCGGCCCCGCCTGCCGTGGTCCGCCACCGCGGCATCGTGCGGCTGACCCACTGGCTCAACGCGGTCTTCCTCGCCGGAATGATCGCGAGCGGCCTGCAGATCTATACCGCCTACGCCCACATCGGGCCGCACGACGCGGTGTACCAGCTCCCTAATCCCTTCGACGCTTCACGGCTGCACATCCCGGGCGCGATCCGCCTCGGGGGCTGGCTTGCCGGCGGGCTCCGCTGGCACTTCGCCCTCGCCTGGCCGTTCGTGCTCACGGGGGCGGCGTATCTCCTCTTCCTGATTGTGTCGGGGGAGTGGCGCGCGTTGCTCTTTCGCCCCAGGGACGTGCCCGGCTCGGTGGCAATGCTCAAATACTATCTCCGGCTTCGCCCCGATCATCCGCCGCAGGGGAAGCACAACCCGCTCCAGAAGAGCGCCTACACCTTCATCCTGCTGCTCGCGATCATTTCGATCCTCACCGGCTTTGCCATCGCCAAGCCGGTGCAGCTTGGCTTCCTCACTTCGCTCTTCGGCGGCTACCAGCTCTCGCGCTACTGGCACTTCGTCGCGGTGTGGACCTTCACCGCGTTCCTGGTCGTGCACGTGGTGATGGTCTTCGTCGCCGATCCGGCGTCAATGCGGGCGATCATCACCGGGCGCTATCGGGGGAGGTTTCCGAACCATGGCTGACGCATTCGATCGCCGGGGCTTCCTTCTCCGGGCGGCGCCGTTCCTGCCCGCCGCGCTGGCCGCGTGCGGCTGGGATGGTGGGCCCCGACTGCAGCCGGTCCTCGACCGGGTCATCGGCTTCAACAATCAGCTGGGCGAGAAACTGCTGCAGGTGCGCGGCGCCACGGTGCCGCCGCACCAGGTGATCACCGGCAGGATGCCGTCGTACTTCATCTCCGACACGATGCCGGTGCTCGCTGATCCGGCTGCGTGGCGGCTCGAGGTCGGTGGGCTCGTCACGACTCCGACCTCGTTCACCCCTGCCATGATCTCCGCGCTGCCGCACATCGACTACAGCGTCGAGCATCATTGCGTCGAAGGGTGGAGCGCGGTGGCCGCCTGGCGCGGGGTCCCGTTCAGCATCTTCGCCGACCTCGTCAAGCCGTTGCCGAACGCGCAGTATGTGAAATTCGAATCGTTCGACAAGGGTTACATGAATGGCTGGGATATCGCGAGCGCGATGCACCCGCAGACGATTCTCGCCGATGGCTTCGGCGATCGCCCGATTGGTCCCGATCACGGCGCCCCGCTGCGGCTCTACTCGCCGATCAAGCTGGGCTACAAGCTGACGAAATATCTCACCCGGGTGACTTTCACCGCGGAGAAGCCCGGCGGCTACTGGGAGGATCAGGGGTATCCGTGGTTTGGGGGCCTGTAGTCCTCACGCAATCCGGGCGCCACACCCGTTCGTGCCGCGCGTGCGCGGCACGGATGTCGGAAGTCGCCGCCTGCTCCTGCTGTTCATCGGCGTCGATGGATCTTTCTGCCGTCCTTGCGCGTTAGTACCGACAGCAACTGTAACCGCCGTACTTTCACCATGAAGAGGACTTCACGATGCGAATGCGTACCCTGATGCCCGTGCTCGCCGCCGTCGCCCTGTTGCACGCTCCCGCGATGCTCAGCGCGCAGACGATGGACAAGCCCAAGGGCGAGATGATGAAGCACGACTCGATGATGATGGGGAAGATGGATGCCGGAATGATGGCGAAGCACGACTCGATGATGAAGGGCAAGATGGACAAGGAGATGATGGCGAAGCATGACGCCATGATGAAGGGCAAGATGGACAAGAAGATGATGGCTGAGCACGAGGCCATGATGAAGGGCACGCTGGACAAGGAAACCATGGCGAAGCACGAGGCCAGGATGAAGACCATGATGGACAAGGAGATGATGGCGAAGCACGACGCCATGATGAAGCACGACTCCACCATGAAGCACGAGCATCCCGAGCCGAAGAAGCCCTGAGTCCCCCGCCGGCCCGTTCGTTGCCGGCGGCCGGTAAAGGCAGTGTGAAGATGTGTTCATCCCGGACCTCCGCAGTGGCGGAGTGTCCGGGATGCTCGCGTCGGGCTGCGCCGCAGGCCTTCATAGTCGCTTGAACGTGGTTCCGTCGCGCGGATACAATGCCGACAATCGACAGGCACAGGTCCTGTTCGTGGTGGGCGCACTGGGCGCGTCCGCCTGGCATTTCACCGCACGCCGAGGTTTCCGGATGACCGCGACGGCCGCAGCTGCCGGGACCCCGCCAGGGGTCGTGCTCGACGAGTTTTCGTACGACGATGATATCGTCCGCAAGTTCCTGGTGGCGTGTTTCGCCTGGGGCCTCATCGGGATGCTGGTCGGGCTGCTGATCGCGCTGCAACTCGCCGATCATCGCTTCAATCTCGGGCTGCCGTTCACCTCGTTCGGCCGCCTCCGGCCGCTCCACACCAACGCGGTGATCTTCGCGTTCGCGGGGAACGCCTTCTTCTGTGGCTGCTACTACTCCTCGCAGCGCCTCTTGAAGACACGGATGTTCTCCGACACCCTCAGCCGCGTTCATTTCTGGGGCTGGCAGGCGATCATCCTGAGTGCCGCGCTGACGCTCCCCTTTGGCCTGACGCAGGCCAAGGAGTACGCCGAGCTGGAATGGCCGATCGACATCGCGATCGCGGTGGTCTGGGTGATCTTCGCGGTGAACTTCTTCGGCACGCTGCTGCGCCGCCGGGAACGGCATCTCTACGTCGCGATCTGGTTCTACATTGCCAGCATCGTCACCGTCGCCGTGCTGCACATCTTCAACAACTTGTCGATCCCGGCGGGGCTCTTCAAGAGCTATTCGATCTACGCCGGCGTGCAAGACGCGTTCATGCAGTGGTGGTACGGCCACAACGCCGTCGCGTTCTTCCTGACCACGCCGTTCCTCGGCCTGATGTACTACTTCATGCCGAAGGCGGCCGAGGGACCGGTCTTCTCGTACCGGCTCTCGATCCTGCACTTCTGGTCGCTGGTCTTCCTTTATATCTGGGCCGGTCCGCACCATCTCCACTATACCGCGCTGCCGGAATGGGCCTCGACGGTGGGGATGCTCTTCTCGATCATGCTCTGGGCGCCCAGCTGGGGCGGCATGATCAACGGGTTGCTCACCCTGCGCGGCGGCTGGGCCAAGGTGGTCGACGATCCGATCCTGAAATTCTTCGTTGTCGGCATCACCGCGTACGGCATGTCGACCTTCGAAGGGCCGATGCTCTCGATCAAGAGCGTCAACGCCCTCGCCCACTATACCGACTGGATCATTGCCCACGTCCACACCGGCGCGCTGGGATGGAACGGGTTCATCACCTTCGGAATGATCTACTGGCTGCTGCCGCGCCTCTTCCAGGCGCCGCTGCACTCGAAGAAGCTGGCGGAAGCCCATTTCTGGGTCGGGACTTTCGGCATCATCCTCTACGTGGTGGCGATCTACAGCGCCGGGGTCACTCAGGGGCTGATGTGGCGTGCCTTCGATGAAACCGGTCGCCTGATGTATCCGGACTTTGTCGAGACCGTCGCGAAACTGATGCCGATGTACTGGGTGCGGGTCGCCGGTGGCTCCCTCTATATCGTCGGGATGTTCCTGTTCGGCTACAACATCCTGATGACCTGGCGGAAGCGTCCGGCGAAGTACGAAGTCCCCGTGATCCGTGCCGCGCCGCTCGCCCCCGCCTTCATGGAGGCGCCCGTCGCGGTCCCGGCTGGCGAGGGATTCATCGGCCGGATCCGGGCGATGCGCTATCACCGTCGCTGGGAGCGGATGCCTCTCCTCTTCACCGCGCTGACGATTCTCGCGGTCGTGGTGGCCTCGCTCTTCGAGATCCTGCCGACCTTCCTGATTCGCTCCAACGTGCCGACGATCGCCTCGGTGAAGCCCTATACACCGCTCGAGCTCTACGGCCGCGACATGTACATCCGCGAGGGGTGCTTCAACTGCCACTCGCAACAGATCCGCCCGCTCCGCTATGAGACCGAGCGCTACGGCGAATATTCCAAGCCCGGCGAATTCGTGTACGATCACCCCTTCCTCTGGGGATCACGGCGCCTCGGCCCCGATCTCGCCCGCGAGGGCGGGAAGTATCCCAACCTCTGGCACGTGCGTCACTTCGCGAACCCGCGCGAGATCGCGGCGCGTTCGATCATGCCGAACTACCCGCAGTTCGCCAGCACGGTGATTCCCTGGGACGTAATTCCGAAGCGCGTCGGCGTGATGGCGATGCTCGGCGTGCCCTACGGTGAGGCGGTGACCAACGCGATTCCGATGGCGCAGGCACAGGCCCGCGCTCTCGCCGCCGATGTCGCGGCCTCCGGTGGTCCGCGCGGTCTCGAGGACAAGGAGATCATCGCCATCGTCGCCTACATCCAGCGCCTCGGCCACGACATCGCCATGAATCGCCCGGCCGCGACGAGGACCCCATGAAACTCTCCGACATCATGAGTCATGCGGGACTCTCGATCTACGCCGAAGTCGCGCTGGTGCTCTTCCTGGCAGCGTTCTGCGGGATCATCTACTGGGTCTTCCGTCCGGCGTCGGCCGCGACCTGGCAGCGTGCTGCCCGGCTCCCGCTGGATGATGAAGCGGAGCCGTCCTCTCTTCGTCGTGCAGGAGGCGATCGTGAGTGAACAGGACCGGATCATCGAACACAGCTACGACGGGATTCAGGAGTACGACAATCCGATGCCGGCGTGGTGGGTCACCATCTTCTGGGCGACGATCATCTTCTCGGCGATCTACGCCGTCAACCGCTTCGGGATCGGGGCGGGGAAGGGGCGGATCGCCGAATACGAAGCCGAGATGGCCGCGGCGCGGAAGGCACACCCGCCCGAGGCACCGAGTATCACGCCGGAGCAGCTGCTCGCGCTCGCCGCGTCGCCGGAGCGCGTACACGAAGGGCAGGAAATCTTCGCCAAGAACTGCAGCGCCTGTCATGCGACGGACGGCGGCGGAATCATCGGCCCTAACCTCACTGATGACGCGTGGATTCACGGCGGCCGGATCGAGCAGATCCACACGACCATCAACGGTGGCGTGCTCGCCAAGGGGATGCCAGCGTGGGGCCAGATCCTGAAGCCGAAAGACATCGATGAGGTGACGGCCTACGTGTGGTCGCTGCATGGCAGTCGTCCGGCGAAGCCGAAGGCGCCGGAAGGCGAGGTGATGGCCCGGTGACTGCCCCCGCCGCTCGCGGACGCGTGTTGCCGACCCTGAACGAAGACGGGTCGCGCAACTGGTTGCGCCCGAAGCTCTCCACCGGGTCGTGGTTCAACCGGCGGCGGATCGTGGCCTATATCCTCGTCATCGTATTCATCGGCCTGCCGCACGCGACCATCCGCGGCAAGCCGGCAATCCTGCTCGACGTGCCGCGCCGGCAGTTCACCATCCTCGGCAGCACCTTCCTGCCAACCGACACGCTCCTGCTGATGCTGCTGCTGGCAAGCGTCGTGATCGCGATCTTCCTCTTCTCGGCGCTCTTCGGGCGGGTCTGGTGTGGCTGGGCCTGTCCGCAGACGGTCTATCTGGAGTTTCTCTACCGGCCGATCGAGCGTCTCTTCGAGGGCGGGCGCAGTGGCTCGCTCCAGCTCGACAAGCGTGGCGCGCACCTGCATCCTCGTCGGCTGGCCAAGTACGCTGTTTACCTCGCACTTTCGCTCCTGCTGGCGCACACCTTCCTGGCGTATTTCGTCGGGACCGAGGCGCTCGAACGCTGGGTGCGACTCTCGCCGGTGGAGCATCCCACGCCGTTCCTGGTGATGGCAGTGACTACCGCGCTCATCTTCACCGACTTCACCTGGTTCCGGGAGCAGACCTGCCTGATCGCCTGCCCCTACGGCCGGTGGCAGTCGGCCCTGCTCGACCGACAGTCGCTGGTCGTGGCCTACGACTACAACCGCGGCGAACCACGGGCGCGCGGCAAGGAGCGCGCGACAAACGCAGGCGATTGCATCGACTGCCACGCCTGCGTCACGACCTGTCCGACCGGCATCGATATCCGCAACGGCCTGCAGATGGAGTGTGTCCACTGCACCCAGTGCATGGATGCCTGTGATGCCATCATGGACCAGGTGGGGAAGCCGCGCGGCCTGATTCGCTACAGCTCGGGCGATGCGCTGGCCGGCAAGCCGCGGCACCTGCTCCGACCGCGTGTGGTGCTTTACCCGCTCGCGCTCACGCTGTTCTTCGGCGGGTTTCTGTACGCCCTGGGCACGCGCCCTGCTGCGGATGTCACCCTGCTTCGCTCACAGGCCGAGCCGTTCCGGATCGAGCAGGATGGCCGGATCGCAAACCAGATCCGCGTCCGGATCGGCAATCGCAGCCGCGTGCCACACGCATATCGGATCGACGTACGCGGCGCGGACGATGGCGAGGTCATTGCGCCCGAGAATCCGGTGCAGGTCAATGCCAACGATCTCCGGACCACGTCGCTCTTCGTACTGCTGCCGCGCACGGCGTTCCGCAACGGCCGGCGCGACATCACCGTGCGCATTCGCGCCGGTGAGACCTTCTCTGCCGAATACCCCTTCAACCTGATGGGACCGACCGCCGGCCCCGGGAAGCCCTGATGGCGTGGATCAGGAAGGATCGCATCTGGCCGACGATCGTCATCACTGTCCTGGGAGCGAACGTGGTGTTGGGCATCGTGCTCGCGCGAGTGGCCAACAGTGACAGTCATTTTGCCGTCGAACCGGACTACTACCGCAAGGCAGTCGGCTGGGATTCGACCATGGCACAAGGAAGCCGGAACCATGCTCTCGGTTGGCAGGTGATTCCGCACATCGGGCCGGTCGCATCACGAGGGACCACGCCGCTCGAGCTCGAGATCCGGGATGCCACGGGTGAGCCCCTGGTGGGTGCCACGGTCTCCGTCGACGCGATGGCGGTCGCCTATGCCAACGACGCGGAGCAGCGTGACCTCCCGGCCACCGCACAGCCGGGACACTATGCCGCCCCCGTGAACATGGCACATACCGGGCTCTGGGAGTACCGGGTCTCGGCCTTCCGCGGCACGGAACGCTTCACGGCAAACCTCCGCCTCGATCTTTCAACAACCGCAGCCGCACAGGTAGTGGTCTCGCGCCCCGGTGACGCCCCACGATGACCCTCGCGCTCGCCGTGCTGGTGGCATCGCTGCTCGGGAGCGTCCATTGCGTGGCGATGTGCAGCGGCTTCAGTTGCCTCTATGCCCCGGCCGGTGCGAACTGGCGTGATACCAGGTCGGCGCACACCGCGTATCATCTCGGCCGGTTGATCGCCTATCTGCTCCTCGGCATCGTCGCGGGCCTGCTCGGCGCGGGGTTCGATCGGACCGGTGCACTCGCGGGAGTGAGTGGCATCGCGGCAATTGTTGCTGCCATGTTGCTGACGGTGTGGGGCGCAAACGCCGTGCTGGTCGCGCTCGGGCAGCGCGCGGTGGTGGTGCGGCCCCCGGCGGGGTGGCAACGCGCGATGGGGAGCGTACTGCAGCGGTTCAGGGACGCCACGCCGATCGTGCGTGCGGCTGCGACCGGCCTCTGCACGAGTGTGCTGCCGTGCGGCTGGCTCTACGCCTTCGTGGTCGTCGCGAGCGGCAGTGGTTCGCCGTGGCGCGGGGCCGCCCTGATGTCGGTCTTCTGGCTCGGCACGCTGCCCCTGATGCTCACGGCGGCGGCGGGACTGCAGCGAATCAACGGCGCGGTGCGCGCCCGATTGCCGCTCCTGAGTGCGACCACCATCCTGCTGCTTGGTACCTTCTCGCTCGCGGCGCATCTGGGGCTCCTCCCGATGCAGTGGCTCCATGCCCTCCTTCCGGCGACCCCGATGGCCGGGATGTCGCACGGACCACAGCCGTGAGCACGACCCAGTTGGGGGTCGCATGTGCACACTGCGGACTCGCGGTCCCCCCGGCGCTGCTCGACGTCGCGGGCGGACCCTCCTTCTGCTGCAACGGCTGCGCGGCGGTGTTCGAGATCCTCCGGCACCACGGGCTCTCGCGCTACTACGGCTTTCGCGAGCGGCGCGGTGCGGCGGTGCGGAGCAGCGGGCGGAGCTTCGAGGAATTCGATCACCCCGCGTTCGCCGAGCTCTACGTGCAGCCCATGCCGGATGGCCGGGCGGTGACCGAGCTCTACCTCGAGGGCGTGCACTGCGCGTCGTGCGTCTGGCTGGTTGAGCGCGTCCCGTTGCTGGTGCCAGGGGTCGTGCGCGCCGAACTTGATGTGCGACGGTCGCTGGCGCGGATCGAATGGGATCCGCACCAGCTGATGCTATCGCAGGTCGCCCGCACGCTCGATCAGCTGGGCTACACGCCGCATCCGTTCCGGGGTGTCGCGCGCGATGCGATGCGCCGTCGTGAAGACCGCGCCATGCTCGCGCGAATCGGTGTCGCCGGAGCGATCGCCGGCAACGTCATGCTCCCGGCGCTGGCCCTGTACTCCGGCGAGTTCCACGGGATGGAAGTGGCCTACACCGGTCTCTTCCGGTGGGTGTCGCTGCTGCTCACCATTCCGGCGCTTCTCTTTCCCGGTCGAATCTTTTTCACTGGTGCCCTCGCGGCGTTGCGCACCCGACGGCTCCATATGGACCTCCCGATTGCTCTCGCCCTCGGTGCCGGATTCCTGCGCGGTGCGATCAACACCGTTGCCGATAGCGGGCCGATCTACTTCGATGGTGTCACGGTGCTGATCTTCGCGCTGCTGGCGGGGCGATTTCTCCAGCTGCGAGGTCAGCGCGCCGCCGCCGACGCAGCCGAACTTCTCTATTCGCTCACCCCCGATTCAGCGCGCGTCTGCGATGCCGATGGAACCGAGCGGCTGGTACCGGCGACGGCGCTGCTCCCCGGCATGCAGATCCGGGTGCGCGCGGGCGAGAATTTCCCGGCGGATGGTGAGGTGTGCGAGGGCGCCACGACCGTCAATACGGCACTGCTCACTGGCGAGTCCCGACCCGTCTCGATCGGCCCCGGTGCGGCGGTGCACGCGGGCACGCTCAACGTGGCCGCACCAGTGACCGTGCGCGTCGATCAGGCTGGCAGTGCGAGCCGGCTGGCGCGACTGCTCCGCCAGGTCGAGGAGAGTGCACTTCGTCGGGTTCCGGTGGTGGCCACGGCCGACCGGATGGCCGGATGGTTCATCGCCGCGGTGCTCCTGCTCGCGACGATCACTTTTCTGATCTGGCACGTGCGGAATCCGGCCGCCGCATGGGACAACGCCATCGCCCTGCTGATCGTGACCTGCCCCTGCGCGCTGGCACTCGCGACGCCGCTCGCGGTGTCGGTCGCCGTCGGCCGTGCGGCCGGGTGCGGCATCTACATCAAGGGCGGCGATGTCCTCGAACTCCTCGCGACGCCGGGGCACCTGGTGCTCGACAAGACCGGGACCCTGACCGAGGGACGCCTCGCGCTTGCGGAATGGCATGGTGACGAGCGCAGTCGCGCGATGGTGCTCGGTCTCGAGGCGGGTTCATCGCATCCCATCGCCGATGGCTTTCGTCGCGCCTGGCCTGGGCTCACCCTGCCGGCGGTCGAAGCGGTCGCTCATCATGTCGGGGGTGGCATCACCGGTCGCATTGCCGGGAGTGAGGTGGTGGTCGGCTCGCCGCGATTTGTCGAGCGTCGCGCCACGGGCGTCGAGCCCTGGCTCGATCGCCTCGCGGATCCGACGCTCACTCCCGTGCTGGTCGCGATTGATGGCGTGGTGCTCGCGGTCGCCGGACTTGGCGACCAGATTCGCAGCGGCGTCGCCGGCGCGCTCGACGCGCTGCGGAGCCGCGGCTGGACCACGACCCTCCTCTCGGGCGATGACCCGGCGGTGGCGCGTGCGGTCGGGTCGCAGCTCGGCTTCAAACCGGCAGATGTCATCGGCGGGGCGACGCCAGAGGCAAAGCTGGCACGGGTAGCGGCGTGGCGCGCGGCGGGTAATACCGTGGTGATGGTCGGTGACGGCGTCAACGACGCCGCGGCCATCGCGGCCGCGCACGTCGGAATCGGCGTACATGGTGGCGCGGAGGCGTGTCTCGCCACGGCCGACGTCTATCTCACCGAACCCGGGCTGGCGCCGCTGGTGCGACTGATGACCGGATCGGAGCGGACGCTCCGGGTGATTCGCCGCAATATCGGCTGGGCGCTTGCCTACAATGCGATCGGACTCACCCTGGCGATGACCGGGAAGATCTCGCCGCTCATCGCGGCCATCATGATGCCGCTCAGTTCGCTCACCGTCGTGCTGCGCAGCTGGCTCGGCACGACCTTCACCGGCTCGCGGCCGGAGCCACGCCACGTGCTCGTCGAAACGGCGCCACGGGCCCGCGAGGTCGCCGCATGAGTGTCCTCTTTCTCGTCGTGCCACTCGCCTTGGTGCTCGTGGCACTCGCTGTCGGCGCCTTCCTTTGGTCGTCGCGCAGCGGACAGTTCGACGATCTCGACACGCCGGCGCTGCGGGTGCTGCATGATGAGGAGACGGGTGACGGAGGGTGAAGCGAGAAGGGAGAAGGTGAAGGGAGAAGGGTGACAGCTCCCTTCTCCCTTCACCCTTCTCGCTTCTCGTCTATCTCCCTCTCAACTTATCGAGGGCGCGTCTGTCCTTCTTGCTCGGCTTGCCCTCGTCGAACTCCATCGCCGGCGCGAGACGCAGCATTTCGGCGTGACGCGCCCGCGCCGCGACGGACGCGACGGTTTCCTCGAAGAGCGCCGCGGCCTGGGTGGCGCTGCCGCGTCGCTCCGCCAACCCGGTCACCTGCACGATGTGTTCGAACGGCCCGAGTCGGACCCGGATCAGGTCGCCGCGCTGGATGGTCTTGGCCGGCTTGGGGTGTTCACCGTTGACCTCGACCTTTCCGCCGGCCACGGCTTCCGTCGCGGCTGAACGCGTCTTGTAGAAACGGGCCGCCCAGAGCCATTTGTCGAGGCGGACTTTCGTCGCGCTCTCTTCCGATCCCTTGCCTGCCATGCTGGTACCCCCCGGGCGAAAAGCCCCTGTACCAGATCATATTACCTGTCTCTTGAATTCCAACCCAACGTCACCCGAGAACCCGGAGCAGCGCACCGGGGAATTTGCGGCGATCCAGCCCGCGATACCGAGCCCGCTCCGAGGACTCGACCGGCTCGCCGTGCCGGGACCTCGTCCGCTGCTCGCCGGGATTCTCGTCGCCCGACTGTTGCTGGTCACCCTGGCGCTGGTTCAGGTGCTCGCACCAGGATGGGCCCGCGACGAACGCTGGCTTGTGGTGCTCGTGGCCATCGCCGCCATTCTGGGAAGTGGCTGGCTGGCGCACGTGCTGCGCCGGGGTGAGTCGCTTCCCGGGCCGTGGGCGATCGTGGCCCAGGCTGCGATCGACACTCTGGTGGTCACGGCGATGGTGTCGGTGGTGGATCGCGATGCAGCGACACCAGTCGCCGCACTCTACGTAGCGCTCGTCACCCTCTACGCCCTGCTCCTGCCGGTCCGTCGTGGCTTGCTCGTGGTGGCATTCGCGACCCTCTGCTATGTCGCGGTCACCCTTCGCTTCACCGGTCTCGCCCCTGGTGCGACCTTCTGGACCCAGCTCGGCGTCATCGCCTTCGTCGGTTGCCTCATCGCCGTCCTGGGCAACCGGCTCGCCGGCGTCTCGGTGGAGCAGGCCGCGCTCGCTGCCGCACTGCAACAGGCCCGACTCGAGGCCGACGAGATTCTCGCGACCATTCAGTCGGGCGTGATCAGCGTCGACGGCGAAGGGCGGCTCGGCTTCGTGAATCCGCGTGCGCGTCGTCTGCTCGGCGCGACCAGGGACACTTTCGTCGCCGGGCAGCCGGTGATGGAGACGCTTCGCTCCCGCTCGCGCGAGCTGCACGATGCCATCCAGCGCGGCATCGTCGACGGGGCCCGGGTCGCGCGCGGCGAGGCCGTGGTGCGGCGGGGCGACGGCTCGCTCTTCCCCGTCGGCCTCAGCACGACGACGTTTCAGCGTCCGGGGAATGCCGGCTCGGTGGTGACGGCGATCTTCACCGACATTTCGGGACTCAAGAAGTTGCAGGAATTCCGGCTGCGGGCCGAGCGGCTTGAGGCAGTGGCCGCACTGAGTGCTTCGCTGGCGCACGAGATCCGGAACCCGCTCGCCGCGATCCGGAGTGCCGTCGAGCAGCTGGCCCGGGGCGTCGACCCCGACGACGAAGACGAGCAGACGCTGGCCCGGCTGGTGATGCGCGAAAGCGAACGCCTCAATCGGCTCCTCAGCGAGTTCCTCGACTTCTCGCGGGTGCGCGCCACCAAGTTCGAGCATCTCGACCTGCTCGACGTGGCCCAGGATGCGGCCCGCGTGGTGGGGGAACGCCCCGATGCCCGCGGTGTCGAGATCATCGTCACGGGGAGCTCCACCGAACTCGAGGCCGATGCCGACCTGCTCCACCGGATCGCGAGCAACCTGATCCTCAACGCAGCCCAGGCACTCGATGGTCGCGGGCTCGTGGCCGTGACGGTGGGCAGTGCCGAACCGGGGGAAGGGCCGGCTTCGCTGGGCGAACACCCGGCCAAGCTGGTGATCCGTGACAATGGCCCCGGCATTCCCGAGCCGGTTCGCGAGCGGCTCTTCGAACCGTTCGTGACCGGACGCCAGGGTGGAACCGGACTCGGACTCGCTATTGTGCAGCGCGCCGTCGCGGCGCACGGTGGCATCATTCTGGTGGATTCCGCCCCGCGGGCGGGCACGACATTCTCGATATTTCTGCCGGCGACCTGGGACAGGGAGGACAGGGCATGAGTGTACAGCCCTCGGTGCTGATCATTGACGACGAATCAGGGATTCTCGATACCCTGCGGATTCTCCTCAAGAAGGAAGGATTCGAAGTCGTGGTGGCGCAGGGCGGCAAGGCGGGGCTCGATGCCATCCGCACCGCCAGCGCCGACATCGTCCTCACCGACGTGCGGATGCCGCAAGTCACCGGACTCGACATTCTGCAAGCCGTCAAGGAACACGACCCGATGACGCCGGTCATCCTGATGACGGCGCAGGCCTCGTTGCAGAGCGCGATCCAGGCCGTCAATGCCGGCGCCTTCTATTACCTGCAGAAGCCGTTCGCGAATGACGAACTGGTCGCGATTCTCCGCCGGGCGTGCGAGTTCCGCCAGATCCGGGTCGAGAACAAGCAGCTCAAGCAGGAGATCCGGAAAACGGGCGGTGGCGCGCGGCCGGTGGTGTCGCGCCCGGTCGGCAAATCGCGGAAATTCATCGACGTCCTCCGCCTCGCCGACGTGGTCGCCCCCACCGATTCCACGGTGCTGATCGGAGGCGAGAGTGGCACCGGGAAAGAGGTGCTCGCGCGCTACATCCACGAAGCCTCGTTGCGCGCTGATGGCCCCTTTCTCTCGATCAACTGCGGCGCACTTCCCGAGACGCTGCTCGAGTCGGAACTCTTCGGCCACGTGAAGGGCTCCTTCACCGGTGCCGTGCGCGACAAGCAGGGGCTCTTCTCGGCCGCGCGGGGCGGTACCTTCTTCATGGACGAAGTCGGCGAGATGCCGGCATCGCTCCAGGTGAAGCTGTTGCGAGTGCTGCAGCAGCGCGAAGTGATTCCCGTGGGCGCCACGGAGTCGATCCCGGTCGACGTCCGCATCATCGCCGCCACCAACCGTGATCTCGAGGAGGAGATGCGGCGCGGAAACTTCCGCTCCGACCTCTTCTACCGCCTCAACGTCATCGCGATGGAACTGCCACCGCTGCGCGAGCGTCGCGACGATCTCATCCTGCTGATGGATCGCTTCCTTCAGGATCTCGCAGCAGACCGCGGGATCGAGCCGAAGGCACTCAATTCGGAAGCGATGGACGCGGTAATGGTCTACGAGTGGCCGGGCAACGTGCGTGAACTGCAGAACGCCCTGGAACACGCCACGGTCTTTTCGCGTGGTGGCCTGATCGAGGCGCAGCATCTCCCCGACCGGATCACCCGCCGGAAGAAGGAACCGCTGGTCGCCGATCGAGCGCAGCCCAATCCACAGCTCGACCTGATCGAACGCTCCTACATCATGTTCGTGCTGCAGGCCGAGGGCGGCAACAAGACGCGAGCCGCGGAAGTCCTCGGCATCGATCCAAGTACACTGTACCGCAAGCTGTCGCGTTACGAGGGAACCGAGGTCAAGTAGCGTGGCGCAGCTCGCCGCACTGCTGCTGGCGCTGTTCGGATTGCTGCCGATCGCCAACTGGATCGCCGGCGGGCACGCGGCACCGTGGTACGACGAGCGGTTGCGGCTCTGGAGCATCGGCGGCGCGCTGGTGGCCGCCGCAGCAATATCCGTCGGTGCGGCCATCCGTCGCTGGCCGACGCTCTGGGCCGACGGTGCGTGGGGCAGGGTATCCACGCGCTGGCACAGCGCCGGAAGGCGCGCCGATGCCGGCATCGCCCTCTCGGCTGGTGTGATCTACGCCGGCATTGCCCGTATCGTCTTCTCCGCCAAGCCGCTCCTCACCGACGAAATCATCCAGCTCTATCAGGCGCGGATCTTCGCGAGCGGACACCTCTGGCTCCCCGCGCCCGCACATCCCGAGTTCACGTCAGCGATGAACCTGATTGACTGGGGTGGCAAGGTGTACGGACAGTTTCCCGCCGGTGGACCGGCGATGCTCGCACTGGGCACACTGCTCCACATCGAATGGCTGGTCGGGCCGATCGCTGCGGCGGCCGGGGTCTACTGCTTCGCTCGGCTGCTCCGCATCGTCGAGCCACGCATTGGTGTTGCGCTCGCCGCGCTGCTGCTCTTCGCCCTGGCCCCGTTCACGATGTTCCTCGGTGGTTCGATGATGAACCACACGACGACGCTGGCGTGGCTGCTCGGGGCCGCGCTCGCGCTTGCCCACGCGACCAGAGCGACGGCCCCGGCCGGTGCTGGTGCCGTGCCTCGCGCGGCACTCCTCCTGGGCGTAGCCCTCGGTGTCGCCGCGACGATCCGTCCGCTCGACGGGCTCGCGTTTGCGCTTCCCGCGGCAGTCTGGCTCCTGCTGCGCGCCTTGCGGGGTGGTCGCGCCGAATGGATCGCGTTGATCGCGAGCGGCATCGGTGTGGCGCTGCCGCTCGCGGCCCTCTTCTGGGTCAACAACGCCCAGACCGGCCATCCGCTCGAATTCGGCTACATCACCATGTGGGGGCGGTCGCACGAACTCGGCTTCCACGACGCCCCCTGGGGCCCGCCCCACACGCCGGCGCGCGGACTCGAGCTGATCAATCTCTACCTGCTGAGGTTGCAGACCTGGTTCCTCGAGACGCCCGTGCCGGCGCTGCTCTTCGCCACCGGCGCGCTCGCCCTGACCCGCGTGCTGACTGCGTTCGACCGCTATGTGCTCGCTTCGTGCGGGCTCCTGTTGCTGGCATACTTCGCCTACTGGCACGACGGCTTCTATCTCGGCCCCCGCTTCGTCCTGCCGCTGGCTCCGTGGCTCGCGCTCTGGACCGCCCGCTTCCCGTCGGCACTGGCCGAACGCGGAGCATCGCTGATCGCGCAACGGATGACACTCACGGCCGGGATCACGGCGCTGCTCCTGGGCGGCCTGGTGTTGCTGCCGATCCGGGCCGAGCAATATCGCGCGGGGTTGCCGGTGATGCGGCTCGATGCGGATGACGCGGCGCGAACTGCCGGGGTGCACGATGCAATCGTGCTGGTGCGGGAGAGTTGGGGTGCGCAACTGTATGCGAGGATGTGGGGGCTCGGGGTGTCGCGCATCGACGCCCACAACATCTACTCGCGCATGGATATCTGCCGGCTCGATGCTCTGCTGCAGGAGTTCGAAGGACGCGGTGGCACCGCGGCCGATTTTCTTGCCCGGGCCAGACCGATCGCCGATGCATCACACCGCCTGGTGCGGTTGCGCAACGTCGGCGACTCGGCGGTGCACCTGATGGCGGGCGCCACGGTATCGCCTGCCTGCCTCCGCCGCATCCGCGAGAATCAGGCGGGCTTCACGACCTTCGCACCGCTCCTGCTCGCGGGGAAAGCTGGCAATCATTTCGTGCGCGATCTCCACGCGCTCGACTCGCTGCTGCTGCGTGAACACCCGGGGAAGCCGGTCTATCTGCTGGTCAGGGACACCACGGCGACGGCGCCGCTCCGGTTGCTGCCGGTCGCAATTGATTCGGCAGTGGCCGAATGGCGCGCGCGAGACTGAGGGTACTCGAACATCAGTATTCGCCGTCTTTCAGAAGCATCGCCTCAAGCAATGGGTGGCGGGGAGATGCGAAAGGCGACGTCACCGTCACGCCATTCCAGGTGAATCCCTCCTGATAGTCTTCGCTCAGGAGCAGGCGACATCCCGACTCCGCTGCCGACGCCAGAATCAGCGCGTCCCAGATGCCGAGTCGGTGGTCGACTGCAAGGTCGAGGGCCATGGCGAACGCGCCGGCGGTCGTCGAAACGAAGGGAACGGCATCGCCGAGACTGATTACGGCCTCTCGCGCCTCAACTCGCGACCGATTGCCCCGGTGGGTCAGGACGTGAAAGAACTCTCCCAGTACCACGGTGGGCACCGAGAGCGTGCCCCGCGGCATTCGCTGCAGCAAGTCGAGCACCGCCTCACGTCGGGGGGCGTCATCGAGCCCCTCGGCGTAGAGGAGCACATTGGTATCGATCGCGACTTTCATCGTCAGTCGTCGTGCATGTCGTCGCGCGTGATCTTGCCGAGATGCATGACCGGGTTGTTTCGCAGCCGGGCGAGCAGGGCCGTCATTGCAGCATCTTTCACGCGGTCCTCGAGGGGAATAGGAACGATTTTCGCGACTGGCTTCCCGTGGCTCGTCACGACGTAGCTCGCGCCATCGCGTACTTCTCGCAGCACCCGCGAGAATTCCCGGTTCGCATCCGCCGCAGAGATGGAGATCGACATCGTTTCCTCACAAAGTAGTGATTTACACTACCATATCTATTTGGGCGCGATTGCCGCCGCAAGATCCCCGTTCTGGCGGGAATTGACGCGGCCGGCGGCTGGGCGAACGGCACCATTTCGCGCAGAGATGGGCTGAATGGCCCAGCTCGCGGCGCTCGTCCTGATCGTGTTCGGGTTGCTCCCGCTCGCCAACTGGATCCCCGGCGGGCACGCGGCGCCGTGGTATGACGAGCGGCTGCGCCTCTGGGCGAGCGGCGGTGCGATCGTGGTCGGTGTGGCGCTCATCGCCGGGATCGCGGCGCGCCGCTATCCGGCGAAGTGGCCCGTGGGCGGCTGGACCCGACTCGCCGAGCGCTGGCACGCGGCAGATCGCCGAGCCGACGGCGCCATCGCGCTGCTGGCTGCGCTGCTCTACGCCGTGGTCTCAAAGGTCGTCCTCTCGGCCAAACCGTTGCTCATCGACGAAGTCATCCAGCTCTACCAGGCGCGAGTCTTCGCCGGTGGCAGGCTCTGGGCAGTGGCAGCCGCGCACCCCGAGTTCACCTCCTCGATGCACCTGCTCGACTGGGGCGGCAAGGTGTACGGGCAGTTCCCGGCGGGCGGACCGGCGATGCTCGCGATCGGGACACTGCTCCACGCCGAATGGCTGGTCGGGCCTGTCTCCGCCGCGATCGGCGTTTACCTCTTTGCCCGATTGCTCCGGGTCCTCGAGCCGCGCCACGGCGTCGCGCTCGCCGCCGTCCTGATGCTCGCCTTCGCGCCGTTCTCCGTCTTTCTCGACGCCTCGATGATGAATCACGTGACCGAGACGACGTGGCTGATTGCGGCGGGGTATTGGCTCGCCCGCGCGACGGATTCAGGTTCGACGGCGGCGCGAGGCACCGCCGCAGCGGGATTCCTCATGGGCGGATGTTTCGGCATCGCCGCGACGATCCGGCCGCTCGATGCGGCGAGCTTCGCGATTCCCGCAGCGGCCTGGCTCGGCTGGCGCGCGCTGCGCGGCGGCCGCCGGGAACTCCTGGCCTTCCTCGCGAGCGGGATCGGCGTCGCGATTCCAATCGCGCTCCTGCTGCTCGTGAACAAGTCGCAGACCGGCAACCCGTTCGAGTTCGGCTACATCGCGATGTGGGGTAAGTCCCACGAGCTGGGCTTCCACGAAGCGCCCTGGGGATTTCCGCATACGCCCGCGCGCGGTGTCGAGCTGGTGAACCTCTACCTGCTCCGCCTGCAGAGCTATTTCCTCGAGACACCAGTGCCGGCGCTACTCTTCGCCACTGGCGCGCTCGCCCTCACTCGCGTGCTGTCGGCGTTCGATCGCTGGATCCTCGCCGGGAGTGCACTCCTGCTGCTCTCCTATTTCGCGTACTGGCACGACGGTTTCTACCTCGGGCCCCGCTTTGTCCTGCCGCTGGCGCCGTGGCTCGCGCTCTGGACCGTGCGCCTCCCCGCCGTGCTGCGTGAGCGCGGCGCGTCGCTCCCCGTGCAGCGGGGAGTACTCACCGGCGGGCTGGTCGCGTTGGTCATGGGCGCCACGATGCTGCTGCCGCTCCGGGCGGAGCAGTATCGCAACGGCATGCTCTCGATGCGGTTCGATGTCGACGCACTGGCCGAGCAGGCGGGGGTGCGCAATGCCGTCGTCTTTGCACGAGAGAGCTGGGGCGCGCAACTGGTCGTTCGGATGTGGGCGCTCGGCGTCACGCGCGTGGGGGCCGAGCAGCTCTATCGCACCAGCGACGCCTGTCGACTCGAGGAGACCCTCACCGCCGTCGAGCGGGTGCACGGTGATTCACTGATGCTCGTGCAACGACTCGCCCCGTTCCGGGCCGATTCCTCGAAGCTGGTAGCGCTGCACGGTTCGCCCGACACCACGGCGCACGTCCTCCCCGGCTCCACGCTCGCGCCCGCCTGCATCCGGCGGATCATGGAAGATCGCGCTGGCTTCACCGTCTATTCGCCGCTGCTGCTCGCAGGGAAGAGTGGAAACATCTATCTGCGCGACCTGCATGACCTCGACAGCATCGCCATCGCCGAACATCCGGGAAAGCCTCTCTTCCTGCTGACCCAGGAGGGCGTCACCGGCGGCGTCTTGCGCTTCACTCCGATCAGCATCGATTCGGCACGCACGGCGTGGGCCGAACAATGAACAGTTCGCGGTTCGCCCTGGTGATCCCTGCCTTCAACGAGGCGAAGCGACTGCACGCGGAAGCGTTCCTCGCGTTTGTAGCGGCGCAGGATGCGGTCGACCTCCGTTTCGTCGACGACGGCTCCACCGATGACACGGCCGCGCAGCTCGATGCCCTCGCTGCCCAGGCTCCTGAACGAATCCAGGTGCTCCACTTGCCGCGTAACGGCGGCAAGGGCGAGGCAGTGCGACGTGGACTGCGCGACGCCTTGTCAGCGGGCTACTCGCTGGTCGGCTATCTCGACGCCGATCTCGCGGCGCCGCTCGACAGCGCACTCCTTCTCCGTGGAGCACTCATCGCCGACCCCGCGCTCACGCTCGCGCTCGGCTCGCGCATCAAGCTGCTCGGCTGGCATATCACCCGATCGGAGCGACGCCACTACCTCGGTCGTATCTTCGCGACCTGCGCTTCACTGGTGCTCGGGCTCGCCGTGTACGACACCCAGTGCGGCGCCAAGGCGCTGCGCAGCGGGGCGGCGGCCGATGCCGCGCTCGGCGCGCCCTTCCTGTCGCGATGGCTCTTTGATGTGGAGCTGCTTGCGCGGCTGCGCGATGCGGATGCCACGATGCGCGAGGTGCCGTTGCCGGTGTGGCAGGATCCCGGTGGCTCAAGCCTCCGCTTGCGCGATTTCCTGCGCGCCCCGCTCGAGCTCTGGCGAATTCGCCGCCGCTATCCGCCGCGCTGAACGCCCTCATCGCGCAGCGCCACGTGCTGCGCCAGTGTGGTGAGGTCGCGCTGCATGCGCCGCATCGTCGCCGCGCTGGTGGCGAAGTGGAAGAGGCAGAAGACGATGAAGAAGTAGAACATCAGGTCGGCGCCGCGGCCGATCCCGAGCAGCTTCGCGAGCATGTTGGTCCATTCGGGATAGACGATCAGCACCACGCCGGCACAGGCGAGGCTGAGGTAGGTGAGTCGGTCCATCGCGGTAGAGCGGAGCCGGATGGTGTAGAAGGCGAAGAGCGCCAGCGAGGCGAGCAGGGCAATCTGCGAACCCTTCATGATCGGGATCTCCGGGGTGTGAGCAGCAGGTCCCAGAGGATGCTGATGGCATCCACGAACCGCTGGCCCTTGGCGATGGAATACTCGGTATAGCTCACGTGAACCGGTCGCTCGACACAGCGAAGCCCGCAGCGGGCAATCTCGGCCTGGATTTCCGACGCGTGCGCCATCCGGTCCTGCTCGAGTCGCAACTGTCGCAGCGCAATGGTGGAGAACGCGCGCAGCCCGTTGTGCGAATCGGTGAGGGCAAGCCCCGTGGTCGTGCGACTCACCCAGGTGGCCGCGCGCAGCAACAGCCGGCGGAGTGGTGGCACTTCGGCGCGAGTAGTCGCATCGAGAAAGCGCGAACCGAGGACGACATCGGCCTCGCCCGCAGCAATCGGCGCGATGAGTGTGGCCACCGCGGCGGTGTCGTGCTGTCCGTCGGCATCGAAGGTCACCACATACCGGCACGCGGGTTGGGCGAGCGCCCAGGCGAAGCCGGTGCGGAGCGCGGCGCCCTGGCCAAGATTCACAGGGTGTCGCAGTACCGTGGCACCGGCGGCCGCTGCGGCGGTAGCTGTGGCATCGGGAGAGCCGTCGTCGACGACGCAGACGCGCCACCCGAGGTGCCGCAGGGCGGTGACGACCTGTGCCACCATCGTGGCCTCGCGGAAGGCCGGGACCACGATCACGGTTGCCGCCAATGCATCAGGCGTGACAGCTTCCTGCGACGTAACGCTCACTTCACCTCACCAATAAGCTGGTAGCCATCGTGAGTTTCCCGGGTCGGCAATCGTGGGTCCTGCTGCTGCTGATCGTGCTCGTCGCGTTGCTCGCGCGTCGGATCGTGCCGGCACGACTGGCACGAATCGCGGCGTGGAGCGATGGCCCGGCGCTCCCGATCCTTGCGGGGATTCTCGCGGCATCCCTCACCCTGTGGCAATGGGGCGGGCTTCACGCGGAAGCTGTGGTGTACGACGAAAGCGCCTACCTGCTCCAAGCGGAACTGCTCGCTGCGGGGCATTGGGCTCTCCCCTCCCCCCCCGTGCATGAGGCGTTTACGCAATCGGCGGTGCTGGTCACTCCAGTCCTTGCTCCCAAAATGCCCCCAGGGCACGCTCTAGCCTTGGTCCCAGGACTGCTATTGCACGCTCCGGGCCTGGTTCCTGTGATCCTTGTCGGACTCACCGGGGCATTGCTGCTGCTCCTTGTCCGCAAAGTTGCGGGAGCGGGAGCGGGCACTATTGCCGTCGCGCTGTGGCTGACCCAGGCAGGCCAGGCTCGATGGCGCGCCTCCTACTTCTCGGAGAATACGACGACCGCACTGTGCCTCCTTGGCTGGTATGCGCTTCTGAAGTGGCGTGCGACTCGCCATAGCGGGTGGCTGATCCTGCTTGGAATTGTTACGGGGTGGGGAGCGATCACCCGACCATTGACGATGATTGCCTTCACGATTCCCGTCGCCATCGTCGTAATTGCCGATACGCTTCGGTCAAGACAATGGGGGCCGTTGCTGGCGGCCGTCGGCATTGGAATGCTGCCGCTGCTCGCCATTCCCCTCCAGAACTCGATGGTACTCGGTTCCTGGAATGCGACTCCGCTCGGGCTGTATACTCGACAATATGTTCCATTCGACAAGATGGGATTCGGTCTCGACTCCACGGCGCCATTACTGAAGGTGCCCCCGTTCATCGCCGCATCGAATGCCGACTTTGCGTTGCGACATCGCGAGCATCAACCCGCGGCGTTACCGCAAGTTCTGGCACAGCGCTTGAAATTCTGGTGGGTCGCCAATTTCTCGCTCTGGAGGAAACTGCTTGCCCCGATACTGATTCTCGGTTTGATCGTTATGCCGGTCGTGGTCTGGGTTCCGGTGGCCTCTGGAGTCTTGCTGTACATTTCGTACCTGCTCTATGCGCATCAGCCGTACTGGACGCTCTATTACGCAGAGGCAAATCCAGTCTGGGCCGCAGTGCTCGCGATGGGAGTAGCGTGGCTCCTGATCGAATCCAGGGCACCGCAGCGCACCACAGCCCTCGGCGTGATCATCGGCGCGGGCCTCCTGTTCTGGGCCCGACCGGACCTGATCCGTTGGCGCGACGCGAATCAGGATTCTCAGCGCAAGTTCCTGGTCTTCCGGCGGATGCTGGCGGAAATCCCTGGCGACAGGATCCTTGTCTTTGTCAGAGAGCGGGCCGATCACGACCCTCATGGAAGCTTTGTCCGGAATGTTGCCGACCCCAATCGTGCACGGGTGATCATTGCGTTCGACCTGGGCGATGCGGAAACAGACACGATACGGAAAGCGTTCCCCGATCGAATGGCCTTCAGGTGGGACGAAGCCACGAACTCTGTGGAGTCGTTGAGCGGAAACTCACATCCGACTCCCTGAGAAGGCCCGTCGCGTCTGCTAATCGTTATCTGACGGTGGCCTGGAAGCGACCTGCGCCGTCCGGCGGACGGTCGAGCGAGTCGACACCGTAGCAATCGAATCGCCAATCCACCGCATCTCCGTGAAATTGACGGGTTGCTGCCAGGTCGACCACCACGAACGGTCCGGCTGCTGCGGAAGGCTGGTACCGAATACGCTATTGAATGCCATCGGCAGGACATTTACCGGCGTAATGGTGTCGTAGACGGCCTCGGCGGCGCCCGGAAAGAGGTACGCGGCAAACACACCGAGTCGTTCCCGACGCTGCAGCTCGGTCGCGTCGGTCGGTGCGATCGAGTTTCCGAGCAGCGGTGTCATCCCGATTCGTCCGTGCCCGTGGTCCGCCTGAATGATGATCACCGGCCGTACTCGCGATCGCTTGAGAATCTCGCGCACTGAGGCGAGTACCAGGCGGGTCGAACATTCCGCTTGCGCTGCGTAGGCCTCACGCACCTCCAGTGAATCGTCTCCAACATCGGTCTTCGGCCACCACGCTGTCCGATCCTTGCACTGCCCATCGAATACGTACGGCTCATGCGTTCCCAGGAAATGCAGGAACGCCACGATCGGGCCAGCGCTGTCCGGCAAAGTGGCGACGGTCTCGAGCTTCCACCTCAGCGCCTCGGGCGATTCAACTGGATATGGAAAGTTTGATGCGGTCGCACAATTGGCGGAACCGCAGGTCCGCCCCCAGAGCGGCTCAAACGGCGAATTTCGGATCCAGGTCTGACCGAGTGTGACTACCGGCGCCACCGGCGACTCCAGATTCAATTGCGCATGCCGATTGTGGTTGGTACCCGGAAATCCGGTCGGGAAGAAGGCAAAGCGGTAGCCTAGCGCCTGGAGAAACGCCCAAGCCTTGGCGTTCTCGATCAACTCCCGGGTTCGTTCCCATGGTTTTGGGGCATCGGCGTTGATGAGTGGAGGCAGGTAACTCCAATTCAGCATCGATGCGAGCGACAACTGTGTCTGGACGTAATTCGTGCGGGCGCGCTCTGGTACGACAAAGCCGAGCGCCCGCAAAGAATCGGCGAAAGGATGCAAACTGATGTGATAGCTCTCATCGAATGTCCTGACGCTCGAGAGCTTGTCGACAATGATGATGTAAATGTCCGGCCTGCCACCCGCACGATGGCCAAGTACGGACGTCGGTGGCGGCACGGCCTCCGGTTCTCGCGGCCGCAACAGCGTGAACGCCGCCATCAGGATGAGCACGCTCAGTGCGGTGTTCATCCCGCGGATCGCCCCGGTGGAGATCGTTGGGGTTCGCATCGTCAGAACGACTCCAACCACCATCGGGATGCTCCAGCACAACAGAAGCAATCCGGCGGAGGTCCACGGCGGCCTCAAATGCGGCGTCAGGAGCAATCGCACCGTGCCGAAGAGTGCGAACCAAAGCACCAGGATGACGGCTATCATCGTCGCTCGAGGCCGATCACGCCTGAGCAGCTTGCCAATCAACCATGCCAAAGCAGCGGTGAGAGTCGCAAGCAGAAGCGTCCCAACGACGTCGAGCCAGCGTTCGCGAGTCGTCGCGAACTCCCCCAACAGACTCAACGCCAGATACCACGCCGCGAGAAATGGCGCCGGGGCAGGGAGCCGCGCCCGCCAGCTCATCGTGGCACGACCGTGAACAGGATGCGCGCACTCTCCGGCAACGCTTCGCGCGCTTCGATCCGGCCGTGCTGCTCGCAGGCGGCAACGAACCGCGCCTCGGTATAGTCCGTGAAGATGTCCTCGCGGCTCACCAGCAACCGCTGCGCCTGCGGATCGCTCTTGGGCACCCACTCGATCACCACCCGGTGACCGAGTCGCATCAGGAATGCGAGGATAGCATCGAGTGGCAGGTTGTTGCCGATGGCAAGGTGATGCACCAGCGCCAGCGCGAGCACCAGATCGGCCGGGCCGCGCGCCTCAAGTGACATCCGCTCGTCGTGCGCCCACCCCTGCGAGGGCGAGGGATTGGTGAGGTCGACCCAGAGCGGCAGGATATCGGTACGCCCCGCCGCCTGCAGCCGCGTCAGCAGTGCCTCAATCGCGCCAGCGTCGCCGTCAATCGCCGTCACCTGAGCGCCACTGTCGGCAACGAGTTCGCTGTACCGACCGGTGTTGGCGCCGAGGTCGAAGGCGGTGCGCGGCCGGTGCTGCGTCGCGGTCGTGCGCACGAACGCTTCCTTGGCTTGCTGCGCTGCCGCACTGTAGCCGTCGGACGCGCCATAACCGCCCCATTCGGTGCGGCGTCCCTGCCAGGTCAGCGCCGCCACGCTCGACTGCAGATGTTCGAGCAGCGCCTGCAATCCGTCGCGGGTGACGCCGCGCCCCGCCGCGGCAGGGCGGGGCGACTCGGCGTGTTGCGCGATACCGCGTGCGTGCAGATGAATGTGGGCGAGCAATGATGGCTGCAGCCAGGTGCTGCGCGGCAGCAGGCGACTCACCAGATCGAGTGGCGGACCATCGATGTGAGTACGCGACAAGTCTCGCAGCCGCACATCGGTGTGACGCATCAGGGCGAGCGGACCGAGAAAGTGCTGACAGAACTGGCGGTACGCCGCCCACGGCGTGCCAGGTACGTACGCCGCGAACGAGAGGGTGTCAATAAAAAGCGCGCCGGCGCCGATGAACTGCACGTTGAACGCCGAGGCATCCTTCAGCGCCATCCCATGCTGCAAGGCGAGCAGTTGCACCTGCAAGGTGAGTTGCGCCGCGGCCAGCAACTGGCTCTGGCTCCACTCGTACGGATAGGAGATGAAGGGGATCTGATCGGGCGCGATGACCGCAACGGCGCGCTCGTCGAGCCGGTCGTAGAGCGAGACTTCGCGATGCGGAATCAGCAGGTCGGCGCGCCAGAGCGCATCGAGTAGTCCGGACGAATGCAGCAACGCCCAGTCGCTGGCGTAACTCGCGTGGAGTTGCCGGCGCGGGGCGCCATCCAGGAGATAGAAGACGCCGT
Source organism: Gemmatimonadota bacterium (assembly GCA_040388535.1). Taxonomy (NCBI): domain Bacteria; kingdom Pseudomonadati; phylum Gemmatimonadota; species Gemmatimonadota bacterium. The sequence continues at coordinate 1,135,146 of JAZKBR010000002.1, forward strand.
CCGGATCCCGGAACGATGCGCCGACCCGCGCGCTGGTCATAGCAGCCGGCGACGCGTCAATCGACGAAAGAATCCGACGATCGCCTGCCAGGAACGACGAATGCCGACGGTGGCTCCGAGAATACCGGCCACGACGACCTGCACGACGATGCTCCCCGACATCGGGTCGACATAGGCCGCCGCGGGAGCGGGGGCCGCCAGGTGCCAGATCACCAGCAAACCGAAGCAGCTGGCTGCGCGTCGCAGGTACTTCCGTCGAACCGTCAACAAAACGAACACTCTCAGTGGATAGGGGACCGTTCCACTATGGGCAAGAAGTGGGCGCAAACTTCTCAGGGGAGGAGCTTGCCCCCCATCTGCTCGCCCGCCGCGTTCGGTGTCGGCTTGTCGAACAGGTATTCGTGCCCCTTCGGGAATCGCAGGGTGTGAGCCGGGGTGTGCTGCCGTTCCGCCTCGAGCGCGGTCCGGAACCAGATATGGAAGATCCCGCCATACATCCCGGTCTTCATCCCCGTCAGCGCCACCTGCTGGGCCTCACGGTACCGGCCCTCCCAGGTGAGGCACGCCGCCAGACTCGCCATCGCCGGAGCGAAATCCCGGAGGGCGAGGGCCTGGCGATAGAGCGGAATTGCCTCGGGGCACTTCTCTGCCTGTCGGTACCACTCGGCGAGCTGGATCATCGGCCCTTCGGACTTGTCGTAAAGCTTGAGGGCAATCCGGTAGGCGAGGATCCCCCGCTCGGTCGACTCCCGCCGATAGACCAGGGTCCCGAAGGCCACCCAGGCCCGGTAGCTCTCGGGCGCATCGATAATCGTCTGGCCCCACATCGACATCGAATTGCGCCAGATCTTGTGACGCGACCAGCTGCGAGAAGCACCCAGTACCGTGACCATCACGACCACCACCGCCAGCGCCCGTTGCACCAGCACCCGGCGTTCCGGCGCCACGACCCGCACTCCCTCGAGAGCGAAGGCCACGATCGCGATCATTGCTCCGATGCTCGAGAGGAAGAGGGTCCGCTCCGCCATCGCGATCCCGGTCGGGATCAGCACGTTGCTCACCGGGAAGAGGCCGATCGTGACCCACGCCATCCCGAAGAGAATCATCGGCGCGCGCTGCCGCAGCCGGACCGCGAGCACTCCGATGAGCCCGATGATCGCGAGGCCGAGCCACTGGTCGTAGCCCCAGCCGGTGGCCTGCACGATCACCCGGGGGGAGTAATCGGCCTGCAAGGTGGCGGGCCAGAGGTGGAGCCGAAGCCATTCTGGCACCACCGCGAGCATCGTCTCGAAGCGGTTGAAGAGAGTGCTCTTCTCGAAGACCTCGGCCGTGAAGGTCCCGCTGAGCCGGTCGGTCTGGATGAAGGAGCGGATCACCACCACCACTTCAGCTGCGAGGAACTGCACCAGCCAGACCGGTCGCACCATCCGCCAGCGTCCCGGCGACGCCGGCATCACGAAGAGCTCGGCCGCCACCAGCAGCGGCGCGAGCATCAGTCCGGTTTCCTTGAAATGTGCCGCAATCAGGGTGGTGAGCCCCAGCCCGACGGCGGCGCCCCACCCCAGCGGCCCTTCCCGCCGTCGATTGACATACCACGCAACGGCCAGGGCGCAGATCAGCCCGACCATCACCTCGGCCTGATTCACCGCGAGCGCGACTGCCTCCACATGGACCGGGTGGACGGCAAAGAAAAGTGCGGCGACCAGCGCCCCCCACCAGGGGAGGAGCTGCAGCGCGAGGATCAGGACCGCGATCGCCGACGCACTATAGATGGCGAGCTGGACACACTTGAAGGAGAAGGGAACCCCGCGGCCGAGCTTCCATTCGGTGGCAATGAGCAGGGAGGTCAGTGGGCGGTAGAGGTCGCGCTGGTAGGGAGCCGGCCAGTAGGCCTCGGTAAAGATCCGCTTGAACTTCCCCAGGTCCTGGGCCCGATCGTCCTCGATAATGAGGGGGACGTCGTCCTGCGCGAAGAAGTTGAGAAGCGTCGTTCCGCCACTCACGGCGGCGACCGTGGCAACCAGCACGCCCGCGAGGAGATTGCGGGTACCGCGGAGTCGGTGACGGAGCATTCGACCTGACTGAATGTGGTGAGACGCGAAGCGACCTCCCTCCGGTCCCTTGCAAACTACCGGCGCGGGGGAAGCCGGGAAAGGGGGCAGCGGGCCGCAGAGTGACGCAGTAACTCCTTATCTGACAATGCCTTCCGGAATGCCATCTGGCTTTGGCATCACTCCTGCTCTCTGGTCTGTCGTCAGACGGCCAGCGGTTGTGGGGCCGAATCGGCCGAGCGCGCCGTAACGCGCCACCACCAAAACGGAGATCCACCACCATGCTGTCCAACAACAAGAAGGGCTTCACCCTGATCGAGCTCCTCATCGTCGTCGTGATCATCGGCATTCTGGCCGCGATCGCGATCCCGAAGTTCGCCGCCACCAAGGACAAGGCGAAGCTGGCGTCGGTGAAGACCGACCTGCGCAACATCATGACCGCGCAGGAAGCGTACTTCTCTGACTACGCCACCTACACCGGCACGGTGCCGACCACGCTGTTCGCCCCGTCGACCGGCAACACCGCGTCGCACAGCGGCACGGCGTCGTCCTTCACCTCGACCGTGACGAACAGCAGCATCACGACCAACCCGAAGCAGTGCACCGTGACGGTTGGCTCGGGCACGGCGACCGACGGCCAGATCGCCTGCAGCTGAAGTAGCCTGGCTGCCTCCACAGCCGCTCAACGGGAGCTCCTTCGGGGGCTCCCGTTCTGTTTTCCCCCTTGCAATCCGCTGTGGCGACCGACCGACAACCTCCCGGGGTGACCCCGGTGTTGAGGCGCTATCTCATTGCAAATCAATGATTTGGAATGCCACACATTGGCTGGCACTGGATGTGCCTATCCATGGCTCCGGTCGCGCGGGAGTCACCACGCGGATACCGAGACAACTTTTCGCACCGGAGAGAGACACCATGCTGGCCAACAACAAGAAGGGCTTCACCCTGATCGAGCTCCTCATCGTCGTCGTGATCATCGGCATTCTGGCCGCGATCGCGATCCCGAAGTTCGCCGCCACCAAGGACAAGGCGAAGCTGGCGTCGGTGAAGACCGACCTGCGCAACATCATGACCGCGCAGGAAGCGTACTTCTCTGACTACGCCACCTACACCGGCACGGTGCCGACCACGCTGTTCGCCCCGTCGACCGGCAACACCGCGTCGCACAGCGGCACGGCGTCGTCCTTCACCTCGACCGTGACGAACAGCAGCATCACGACCAACCCGAAGCAGTGCACCGTGACGGTTGGCTCGGGCACGGCGACCGACGGCCAGATCGCCTGCAGCTGAATGCTGGTGTAGTCTTCTCTCCGGCCTCGATCGGCGGCGCAACGCCGTCGATCGAAGGTCAGAGCGGAATCACAGGGCAGCAGAGCAGCATCGGGTTCACAGCAAGCCGGAGGAGCACAGCGATGTCGGTCAATAATCGGAAGGGCTTCACGCTCATTGAATTGCTGATTGTTGTGGTGATCATCGGCATTCTTGCGTCGATCGCCATTCCGAAGTTCGCTGCCACCAAGGACAAGGCGAAGCTGGCGTCGGTGAAGACTGACATCCGGAATATCATCACCGGACAGGAAGCGTATTTCGCCGATTACGCGACCTACACCAACACGCTGCCGAACACGATCTTCCAGGCTTCCCAGGGCAACACGGCGAACGCTTCGGCGAACGCCACGTCCTTCACGGCGACCGTCACCAACGCGTCGATCAGCACCAACCCGAAGCAGTGCACCGTAACGGTCGGGTCGGGAGCGGCCACGGATGGGGTGATCAGCTGCAGCTGAGCAGGTCGGCGCGCTAGCGCCCGTACCACGCAGCTTCCACGACGAGCCGGTCGCGCACAATGCGCCACCGGCTCGCGTCGTTTTGGTCGCCGTTGCCACCGCACCCTGTGCCATCGTAGCCACTCCCCTCGCCGGAGCGTCTCGTGGTACCTCGCAAAGGGAGTTCGCTGGTCGAACTCGTCGTCGCCCTCCTCCTGCTCGAACTCGCCGGAGCCGCTGCCCTCGCCGCCGCACTCACCGCCGATCGCCTCGGCCGACGTGCGCAGAGTGCCAGCGCTACCGATGCCGATCGCTGGGAGCGCTATCGCGCGGCCGAGACGGCGGCGAGTTGCCGGAATGCGGCGGCACCACGCGCCACGTCGTTGCTGCTCCCCGAGTCAGCCGATCGTGATTCGCTGCGGCTGGTCGTGCGATGCGGTCGCTGACGCGCGCGGGGGTCACGCTGCTCGAGCTGATGCTGGTGCTCGTGGTCGCGGCGATCCTCGCGGCGCTGGTGACCACGGTGGTGGTCGCATCGGCGAAATCAGCGCAGCGTCAGTCGCTCGCCCTCGACGAGCAACGGAGTCTCGCCGCGGTCGCCGCCTGGTCGCGCGCCGACCTGCGCGACGGCGAGCCGGGTGATGTCGCGGTCCCGGCCGCTGATCGCCTGGTCGCGCACCATCCGGTCGGGGCAGGGGCGCCCTGTCGGGTGAGCGGCGCGGAGCTCTATATCAGTCGCGCCAGCTGGCGCGCGACTCGTGACCCGGAGCCAGGCCGCGACGAACTCTGGCTCCTCACCAGCGCGACCACCCCCGCGTGGGATGAGCCGCCCTTCGTTGCTGTCGGCACCTCGACCTGCCCCGACGGTAGCGCGGCTTTGCACCTCACTCTGGGCGTCGCCGTCGCACCGGTCCTCCTGGTCCGGGCCGTCGAGCCGGTCCAATTGCGACTCTACCGCTCGGGTTCTCGCTGGTGGGTCGGGATGGCCCCGGCCGACGGTTCCTCACCGGTGCAGCCGATCGCCGGGCCGTTCGATCCGGCGGGGTCGCGCTTCGCGATGGACAGCGGCGGAGTGCACATCTTCGTGCAGCCCGCCGCGCGCCGTGCCGCCGAGTTCTTCGCGCCCCTGCCGCCGCCGTGACCAGAACCCAGCCACCCACCGCCACCCGGCGTGACTGCGGTTTCGCACTGGCGCTCGCCCTCCTCGCCGTGATCCTCCTTGGCGGTTTCGCGGCCGTCGCCCTGGTCGCGGCGAGCGCGCGGCTCCGGCTCGCCGGCGATCTGCGCATCGCCATCGAGGGCGACCTGCAGGCAGCCAGCGCCCTCGCCGAACGGCGAGTGAATGCCGATTCCGTGCTGGTTGCGCTGACTGATGGCGACCGGATCGACTTCGGCACAGCCGCCGTCGGCAGCGGCTGGTGGGCGCACAGCATCGCGTGGCGCACGGGAACCTTGGTGCAATTGTCGACCGAGGTGACCCTGCGGAACGACCGCCTGCAGCTGGTCGGTGCGCGTCGCGCGACCCTGCTTATCGGCGTCGTCGCCGCCGATACTCTCCGGGTGTCAGGGTATCGCTCCCGCTATTGATGTAGCCGTGGCACGGGGAGTGCTAACCTGATGACTGTCTGCCGGGGGTAACAGCCCGGTTCCGTGCCGGGGGCGGTTGGCGTAAGTGGCCCTCGGACAACGGGTTGAAATAGGGTACCTCGCTTGACCTCTCGGTCGGGGCGGCGATACCTTACAGCAACCCTCCTCGCACAATCCGGGCTCCTATGGCGCTCTTCCCCCGCGCGCGATCGACGGTCGGTCTCGACATCGGCAGCGGATTCATCAAGGTTGCGGTGGTGAACCACAGTTCGGGGCATCCTGTCCTCGAGCGGGTCGCCATCCAGGCCGTAGCCGACGACGCCATCGTCGAAGGCGAAGTGATGGATCCCACCCTGGTGGCCCACGCCGTCCGTGATCTGCTCGCTCGCCTCCAGATCAAGACTCGCGATGTGGTCGTGGCCGTCGGTGGCCGTGACGTGATCATCAAGAAGATCACGATGGATCGGATGAAAGAAGCGGAGGCCCGCGAGGTCATCCGCTGGGAAGCCGATCAGCACGTCCCCTTCGATCCCGAAAACGTCGAACTCGACTTCCAGATTCTCGATCCCGACGCCGATGGCCTGCAGATGCAGGTCCTCCTGGTCGCCGCGAAGCGGGAACTGGTCGAGTCCAAGCTGGCGCTCCTGGCCGAAATCGGCCTCGATGCCAGCGTGATCGATGTCGAAGCGTTCGCCCTCCACAACGCCTTCGAGGTGAACTACCCCGAAGCGATGCGCGGCGTGGTCGCCCTGGCCAACATCGGTCACGAGACCACCACGGTGAACCTGCTCGAAGACGGCGTCCCGGTCCTCACCCGCGATCTCGCGGTCGGTGTCCGGCGGCTCCGCGAAGACCTCCAGCGTGAACGCGGACTCGCGGCCGATGCCGCCGATCGCGTGGTGCGTGGCTCCGATCTCGATCCCGCGCTGGCCCCGCACGTCGCCGCCCGCGGCGAGGAAATGGCCCTCGGCATCGAACGCGCGGCCGCCTTCCTCCAGACCTCGAATCGCCCGGTCGGCGCACTCGCGCGACTCTACCTCACCGGTGGCGGTTCGCGCGTGCCCGGCCTCGCCGGGGTGCTCGCCGATCGTCTCCGCGTGCCGGTCACCCAGGCCCATCCGCTTGAGCGGCTCGATGCATCACCCGATGCTTTCGGGGAACTCAAGGTCGATGAGATTGCTCCGCTGCTGATGCTCCCAGTCGGACTCGCCCTGCGGTCGGCGGCGTGAGGAGGCCTACGCGATGATTACAATCAACCTCCGGCCCGGTGCGCGGCGTCAGACGAAGAGCGGTCCCGCCTTCGCCGGCCTCGGTGCCCGGATCGTCGTCATCACCTCCAAGGTGAAGGAACCCTGGCTCGCCGCCGCGCTCACCGCGTGGGTCGGCGTCGTCATCTTCCTCGGCGCGGTCTACATCTCCACCGCGACCAAGCTCTCGACGCTGGAGCCGCAGCTCGATGCGGCCCGCACCGAGTATTCGCGCTACACCGACTTCGTGAAGCAGAAGCGGCGCGAAGAGAATGTCCGCGACTCGATTCTGGCCCAGATCGGCACCATCACGAGTGTCGACCAGGAGCGCTACACCTGGCCGCACATTCTCGATGACATCGGCTCGGCGCTCCCCGATTTCACCTGGCTGACCGAAGTCTCGATGCTGGCGCCTGCCGGTGCCGGCGCCAACAACGCCGCTGCCGCCGTCGAAACCGGAGTCGTTGCGCCGGTGAACCTGCGCATCATCGGTCGCACCAGCGACCTCCAGAACTACACCGCCTTCCTGCGGCGGCTCGAAGAAAGCCCGTGGCTTACCAACGTCCTCCCGGTCGAAGCGAAGACGGTGGTCGAAGGCAACCGCGCGCTCACGTCATTCATCATCCAGGCCTCGTATACCCGGGCCGACCCGGCGCACATCCGCACTGTGCCCGTCATTGAATCGGTGGTGAGGTAACCATGGCGGACATGTCCAAGTCCACGCCGGTGATGCTCACCGTGATTGCCCTCCTGGTGGGCTACGTTGGCTACACCGGTGCCGGCATCGACCAGCTCGGAGTGAAGGGGTTGCAGTCGCGGCAGCAGCGCGTCGTGCTCCTCACCGATACGCTCACCCGGCTCACCGCCGAGATCGACACCGCCAAGCGTGACCTGGCGCACGGTTCGGTCGAGGATCTGCGCAAGCGGGTCGAGGCCTACAAGGCGTCGCTCGGCGTGCTGCGCACCCTGGTGCCGGAGCAGCGCGAGGTCAACAACCTCCTCGACGATATCCAGATTCGCGCGAAGGTCCGCGGCGTGACGTTCTCCGGCTTCGCGCCGGTCGCGCCCGAGCCCGGCCCCGCGCCGTACGACACCTACACCTACAAGCTCTCGGTCATCGGGCACTACCATCAGGTGGGCCAGTTCCTCACCGACATCGCCTCACTCCGCCGGATCATCGTGCCGGGTGAAGTCGCGATCGGTGCGGCCAACCAGGCGCAGGCGCGCGCCCTCGGCGACACCACGGCGATGATCGAAGCCCGCTTCTCGATCAAGACCTACGTGAAGGCCCGTCAGCTGGAGGACTCCACCAATGCGCCGTGAGTCTCTCGCCGCGCTCGCGTTCGTGGCACTCGTCGGCTGCGGTGGCGGCAAGCCCGCGCTGTCGCCTGCCGATTCGCTGGCCGCACTCAAGTCCGATTCGGCGATGGCTGCCGGTGCCGCACGCCGCAAGGCCGCGACCAACGCCCAGGCCGCCAAGATGAGCAAGCTCGCGATCGATACTGTTGCCGCAGCCGGTGGCCGTCCGCTGCTGCGTGAGACCTATTCCTACGAAGGTGCAGCACGCGACCCGTTCCGCTCGGTGCTCGCCACCGCGCAGCGCGGCCCCGAGCTGCCCGACCTCAAGCTCACGGCCATCATGTACGACACCAGGGACCCGGGAAACAGTGTTGCCATCTTCCGGGATATTGGCAGTAACCGCCGCTATGACGTGCACCCCGGCCAGCGCCTTGGTCGGATCTATGTGGCCAGTGTGACTCGCAAGGATGTCACGCTGCGCCTGGACGACTTCGGCACCGTCCGTGAACAGACCTACTCGCTCCGTAAGGCGGAGGACGAGACGCCATGATGACCCGATCACTCTCCTGGATGCTGGTGCCGATGTTCCTTGGCACGCCAGCCGCCACACTGCGCCCTGCTCCCGAAGCGCAAGTCACCGCGATGTCGCTCACGAGTAGCGGCGGTACCGCCCGACTCGCGATCGCCGTCACCGGCAAGGTCACGGTCAAGGACGTGGTCTACCACGATCCCGATCGCCTCGTGCTCGACCTCGAGGGCGCGACGCTCGCCGACCTCACCGGCTACGATGGCCGCCAGCGCGGCATCGTGACCTCGGTGCGTCAGCGGCAGCATCTGCCGAACGTCGTCCGCGTGGTGCTCGAATTCGATCGCCTGCCCGAGTTCCAGATCGATCGCTCGACGCCGGGGATCGTGACCGTCGCGTTCGCCGACTCGCCGTTCGACACCTGGTCGGCCAGCAATGGCGGCGCCAAGGCGATCGCCTCCGACGTGCGTGCCCCGGAACCGCGGGCGCAGGAAGCGCGTGCCGAGGCCTCGACGGCTCCCTCGCGGAACGGCCTCCGGGTCGGTCCGATGGCACCGCGTGCCGACGATCCACGGATCTCGGTCACCTACGACAAGACGCCGATCGAGGACGTGATCTACTCGTTCGCCAAGGCCGGCAAGCGCTCCATCGTGACCGGCAAGGGAATCAGCGGCACCGTCTCGATGACGCTCGAAGACCAGACCTGGTCGGATGCGTTCGAAGCCTTCCTCGCAACCCAGGGCCTCTCGGCCGTGGTGATGAAGGGCGGCATCATTCGCGTCGACGCCCCGGGTGAACTCTCGCGCCTCGACTCGATCGAAGTGCTGGAGACGCGCCAGGTGCGCCTGAACTACGCCAAGGCCGGCGAAATGGCGAAGTCGGTCGAAGGGATGATCACGAAGAATCGTGGCAAGATCATTCCCGACACCTCGAGCAACTCGCTGATCATCACCGATTCGCGCACGCGCATCGAGAACATCGTCGACTTCGTGCACTCGCTCGACATCCGCACGCCGACCGTGTCGATCCAGGCGAAGCTGATCTTCGTTGACCGGACCGACCTGCAGCAGCTCGGCCTCAAGTACGACATCGGTACCGGCCAGCAGTTCAACAACAAGCTGATCCAGCGGACTGACCCGAGCACCGGCCAGCCCTACAATCCGAACACCAACATCGTGAACCTCGGTGGTAATGCGGTCTCCGGCATCTCCAACGCCGACGCACTCATCTCCGGTTCGGCGCTCGACCTGGTGTTCAGCACGGCGATCGGCGGCTTCTCGGTGACCTCCTTCCTCTCCGCACTGGAGCGGGTCGAACTCACCGACGTGCAGGCCGTGCCGATCATCAACACGCTCGACAATCGCAAGGCGAACATTCTCTCCGGCGAAGAAACGCCGGTGCGAGTCATCGACGCCTCGTCGTTCGGCCAGGTCAACCAGGCGCCGCGCGCCAACGTGACCTTCAAGGAGACCGGCATCAAGCTGGTCGCCACGCCGCACGTGACCAACAACCGCCAGATCCTGCTCGATCTCGAAGTCGAGCGCTCCTCCATTCAGGCGCTGGCCGCAGTCGACCTCGGCTTCACCATCCCGAAGCAGCGGGCCGAGAACCACCTGCTGGTCAATGACGGCGAAACCGCAGTCATCGGCGGCCTCACGGTCACCACCGTGACCCGCAACCGCTCAGGGATCCCGCTGCTCTCGTCGCTGCCGTTCGTCGGCAACCTCTTCTCCTTCACGGAGAATCGCGAGAATCGCAAGGACCTCATCATCCTCGTGATGCCGCGGATCCTCGACGACCCGACGCCTCCGTGATTTCAACGGACCGCGACTGAAGTCGCGGCTCGGCACAACGATGCGGGCGCCCGACGAAAGTCGGGCGCCTCGCATTTTATGGGCGGGCGTACATATTGGGATGGTAGCATCGCGATCCCGAGCTCGTGGCTAAAGCCACGGCTCGGCAATCAGGCGGCTAAAGCCGCGGAAATATTTGTGCGGCTTCAGCCGCGGCAGCCGAGCCGCGGCTTCAGCCGCGAGCGCGCGAGGAGAACGCAATGCCGTTCCGTTTCACCACAGCCGGCGAATCACACGGCAAAGGCCTCGTCGTCATCGTCGAGGGTCTCCCTGCCGGTATCCCCATCGGCGCCGAAGCGATCGACAAGGATCTCGGCCGACGGATGCAGGGCTACGGCCGCGGCGCCCGGATGAAGATCGAACAGGATCGCATTGAGTGGCTCGCCGGTGTGCGCGCTGGCGAAACACTCGGCTCTCCCATCGCGATGCTGATTCACAATCGCGACTGGGCCAACTGGGAAGATGTGATGGCGGCCGAAGGCGCCGGTGAGCTGCGCCGTCGTCGCGTGACACGCCCGCGCCCCGGTCACGCGGATCTGGTGGGCGTGCTCAAATACGATCGCCTCGATGCGCGCGACATCCTCGAACGCGCTTCTGCTCGTGAAACCGCGGCGCGCGTCGCGGCCGGCGCCGTGGCACGGCGCTTCCTCGCCGAAATGGGGATCGAGATCGGCTCGCACCTCGTGTCGCTCGGCGGCATTCGTGCGCAGCTCCCTGCCGTCTTGCCGACGCCACTCAATGACGCCAGCGACGCCTCGGCCGTGCGCACGCTCGACCCCGCCGCCGAAGCAGCGATGATCACCCGCATCGACCAGGCGAAGAAGGATGGCGACACACTCGGTGGCGAGATGGAAGTCATCGCGCGTGGCATTCCCGTCGGGCTCGGCAGTCACGTGAGCTGGGATCGCAAACTCGATGGTCGCCTCGCCGGAATGCTGATGTCGATCCCCGCCGTGAAGGGCGTCGAGATCGGGATGGGCTTCGAAGCCGCGCGCAGGCCGGGGTCCGCCGTGCACGATCCTATTGTGACGGGGAGCGACGGCGCAGGGGCGCAGCAAGCCGCGCCCCTACACGACCCGCGCGCCGGGTTCCGTCGTGTTGGCAACAATGCTGGAGGTCTGGAAGGTGGCATGACCACCGGCGAGCCCCTCGTCGTCCGCGTCGCGATGAAGCCGATCGCGACGCTGATGTCGCCGCTCAAGACCGTGAATCTTGCGACCGGTGCGGAAGCGAATGCGCAGAGCGAACGTTCCGATGTCACCGCGGTGCCGGCGATGGGTGTGATTGCGGAAGCGTTGGTGGCGCTCGTGCTGGCCGAGGCGATGATGGAAAAGTTCGGCGGCGATTCACTCGCCGAGACACGGCGCAATCGCGACAGCTATCTCGCGGCGGCGGGGCAGCGCTGGGCAGTGATCCAGGCCGACGCAGAGCCGGCGGCGGAGGAAGGCTGAGCGGCCCGCGACCGATTGTCCTGATCGGCTTGCCCGGCGCGGGGAAGACCACCGTGGCCGAACGCGCGGCGACGATTCTGGGCGCCGGGTGGCACGATCTCGACTCCTCGATCGTCACCACGGCCGGGAAGAGCGTGAAGGAGATCTTCGCCGACCAGGGAGAGCCGCATTTCCGGGCGCTCGAACGGGCGGCGATGGACCTGGCGCTTGAGACAACGCAGATCATCGCGGCCGGGGGCGGCTGGGCGGCGGAACCGGGGAACCTCGAGTCGGTTGAGACCCGGGCGCTGATCGTCTATCTGTCGCTGCCGGCCGAGGTGGCCGCAGCCCGGCTCGCCGGCTCTACCGATCGCCCGCTCCTCTCCGATGCTCCTCTCGAGGCGCGGCTGACGGAGCTCCTCGCGGCCCGGGAGAAGTATTACCGGCTCGCCGGGGTCGAAATCGCGGTCGGCTCCCTTTCGCCGGAGCGCGCCGCCGTCGCGGTGGCCGCTGCCGCGAAGCACTACGGCGGCTGGTAAAGCGTTACCCGGAAACGACTTCCGTTTTCCTGAGCAGTGCGGCGGTGCCGCGGCGGGGTTTTTCGCCCCCTTCCCAAAGTGGGGCTCGCGCTACCTTATTCGCCGCAGACGAGGGCGCAGCCCCTCCTATATATGAGAGCGTGATGGCGACTACCACGAAGAAGAAGGCCGCGGCGTCCAAGTCCCCCCGCACCCGAGCGTCGGCAACGTCGCAGGGCGGGGGCCTCGGCACGTCGCTGGTCATCGTGGAGTCGCCCACCAAGGCGCGCACCATCCGCGCCTTCCTCCCCGACGGCTTCACCGTGGCAGCCTCGATGGGCCACATCCGCGACCTCCCCGGCGACGCCAAGGAAATTCCGGCGAAGTACAAGGGCGAGGAGTGGGCCCGCTTCGGCGTCGATGTTGCCAACGACTTCGCGCCGCTCTACATCGTGCCGAGCGACAAGAAGTCGGTCGTGAAGGAACTGAAGGAACTGCTCAAGGGCGTCGACACCCTCTACCTCGCGACCGACGAAGACCGCGAGGGTGAGAGCATCTCCTGGCATCTGCTCGAAGTGCTGCAGCCGAAGGTCACCGTCAAGCGGATGGTCTTCCACGAAATCACCAAGGAAGCGATTCGCGAGGCGCTGCTGCACACGCGCGATGTCGACAACGACATGGTGCGCGCGCAGGAAGCGCGACGCATCCTTGATCGCCTCGTGGGCTACACGCTCTCGCCGCTGCTCTGGAAGAAGGTCGCCTTCGGGTTGAGTGCTGGCCGAGTGCAGAGTGTGGCGACGCGCCTCGTGGTCGATCGCGAGCGCGAGCGGATGGCGTTCCGCACCGGTTCCTACTGGGATCTCTCGGCGACCCTCGCGCACGCAGGGGCCGAGTTCGAAGCGGGGATGGTCGCCCTCGACGGCAAGCGCCTCGCGACCGGCAAGGACTTCGACGAGAACACCGGCAAGGTCGCCGCCGACAAGGACGTGCTACTGCTCGACGAGACCACCGCGCGCAAGCTGGTCGATACCCTGCAGGGCGCGCCGTGGAAGATCACCAGCGTCGAAGAGTCGCCGCGCACCATGCGGCCCTACGCGCCGTTCACGACCTCGACGCTGCAGCAGGAAGCCAACCGCAAGCTCCGCTACAGCGCGAAGCAGACGATGCAGACGGCGCAGAAGCTCTACGAGCGCGGCTACATCACCTACATGCGTACCGACTCGGTGTCGCTCTCCGATCAGGCGATCACCGCGTCGCGTGAACTCGTCGGCCGGCTCTACGGCGCCGAGTATCTCCCGGACTCGCCGCGTCGCTACGCCAACAAGGTCGCCAACGCGCAGGAAGCACACGAGGCGATTCGTCCCGCGGGCTCGCACTTCCGTACGCCAGAAGAGACCGACCTCGAGGGCAACGAACTCGCCCTCTACGACCTGATCTGGAAGCGCACCGTCGCGTCGCAGATGAAGGACGCGAAGAAGACCTCGACCACCGCCGAAATCGCGGTGATGAACGCGACCTTCCGTGCCAGCGGCTTGCGCACCGATTTCGCCGGCTTCCTTCGCGCCTACGTCGAAGGCTCCGACGACCCGGAAGCGGCGCTCGAAGATCGCGACACACCGCTGCCGCCGCTGAAGAGTGGCGACACGCCGAAGTGTTCCGCGCTCGAACCGGTTGGCCACGAGACCAAGCCGCCCGCGCGCTTCACCGAAGCGTCGCTGGTGAAGGCGCTCGAAGAGAACGGCGTCGGTCGTCCGTCAACGTACGCGTCCATCATCGGCACCATCGTCGATCGCGGCTATGTCGTGCGCCAGGGCCAGGCTCTGGTCCCCACGTTCACGGCCTTCGCGGTCACCGACCTGCTGATTCGCCACTTCGGCCACCTGGTCGACGTGGAGTTCACCAAGGGAATGGAAGACCGCCTCGACGAGATCTCCGAAGGGCAGCGCGATATGCTCGCCTACCTCAAGGAGTTCTACCTTGGTGAGGAAGGCCTCCAGCAGCAGACCGCCAATGGCGAGCGCGACATCAAGCCGAACGAGGCGCGTCAGGTCGCCATCGACGGCCTCGGCGCCACCGTGCGCATCGGTCGCTTCGGGCCGTATGTCGAGCGCGAAGGTGATGAGCCGCTACGCGCCTCGCTCCCGAAGGATGCCACGCCCGCCGATCTCGATCCGGAGCGCGTCGAAGCATTGCTCCGTCAGCGCGCCGAAGGGCCCGCGTCGGTCGGCACCCATCCGGAGAGTGGCGAAGCGATCTACGTGCTCGATGGCCAATACGGCCCGTACGTGCAGCTCGGTCAGCAGGAAGAGGGAAGCAAGGTCAAGCCGAAGCGCTCGTCTCTCCCCAAGGGTGTGAAGCCCGATGCGGTGACACTCGAGATGGCGATCGGCCTGCTCTCGTTGCCGCGCCTCCTCGGTGAGCATCCCGAGAGCAAGCGCCCGGTGAAGGCCGGCCTCGGTCGCTTCGGTCCGTACATCCTGCACGATCTCGGCAAGGGTGAAGTCGAGTTCCGCTCGCTCAAGGCCGGTGATGATGTGCTCACCGTGCAACTCGATCGCGCGGTGGCATTGCTCGCGGAGCCGAAGGCCGCACGTCGCGGGCGCGGCGCGAATGCCACGCCGCTGCGCGAGATCGGCGCGCATCCGTCCGATGGCAAGCCGGTGCAGCTCTTCGATGGCAAGTATGGTCCGTACGTGAAGCACGGCGAGCTCAACGCCTCGGTCCCTAAGGGAACTGATCCGATGACCTTCCCGCTCGAGTCGGCCGTCGCACTGCTCGCCGACAAGGGGAAGGCGCCCAAGGCGAAGCGGGGCGCAGCGGGCAAGCGGCGCTCCGTCACATCGTGAGCGGCACCACCCGCCACGCCACGGTGGTTGGCGGCGGACTCGCAGGATCCGAAGCCGCCTGGGCGCTCGCCGAGCGCGGCATCAGCGTCACGCTGGTCGAGATGCGCCCGGTTGTGAAGACCCAGGCGCACCAGACCGACCGGATCGGCGAACTCGTCTGCAGCAACTCCTTCAAGTCAGTCGAACTCGAGAACGCGCACGGGCTGCTCAAGGCCGAGCTGCGTGACTTGGGCTCCATCCTGCTGCCGATCGCCGATCTCGCCCGCGTGCCGGGTGGTGCGGCGCTCGCCGTCGATCGCGAAGTCTTCTCCACGCTCGTCAACGAGAAGATCCAGTCGCATCCGCTGATCACCATCGCGCGTGAAGAGTCGGTCGCGCTGCCATCGCCGGGCATCGTCGCCACCGGCCCGCTGACGAGCGACGCGCTCGCCGCTGCGATCGCCGAGCGCCTCGGCACCGGCGCCCTCGCCTTCTACGATGCCATCGCGCCGATCATGAGTGCCGAATCGCTCGACATGGACGTGCTCTACGCCAAGTCGCGCTGGGGCAAGGGCGACGGCGATGACTATCTCAACGCGCCGATGGACAAGGAGCAGTACGAGGCCTTCATCGACGCCCTCACTGCGGCCGATCAGTTCCACGGCCACGAGTTCGATGCGGTGCCGTACTTCGAAGGGTGCCTGCCGGTGGAGGAGATGGCGAAGCGTGGCCGCGAGACGCTGCGCTTCGGCCCGATGAAGCCGATCGGCCTGCATCACCCGGTGACGAACCTCGAGCCCTACGCGGCCGTGCAGCTCCGCCGCGAAGACAAGGCCGCGCAGATGTGGAACCTCGTCGGCTTCCAGACCCGCTTGCGCATTCCCGAACAGATTCGCGTGCTGCGGAGCATTCCGGGATTGGCCAACGCCGAGTTCCTGCGCTACGGCTCCATCCATCGCAACTCGTACATCAACTCGCCCGGATCGCTGGGGCCATCGTTGCAGGCACGCGATGGCGCGCCGCTCTTCTTCGCGGGGCAGCTGACTGGTGTGGAGGGGTACACCGAGTCGCTCGGCACCGGCCTCCTCGCGGGAATCAACCTCGCGCGAGTGATGAATGGCGAAGCAGTGGTGGCGCCACCGCCGACCACGATGCTCGGCGCGCTGTTGCGCTACTTGCGCGAGGCCGACCCGAAGCACTTCCAGCCGATGAATGCGAACTTCGGCCTGGTGGAGCCGCTCGAGGGGCGCGTCAAGAAGGATCAGAAGAAGGCGTTGCTGGTGGAGCGCGCACGGCGCGATTTCGCGGCGTGGCGAGCAACGGTGTGACGCGCGAGCGGATCACCGAATTCCTCACCCACCTCGAGAAGGCGCGCGACAACTCGCCCCACACCATCTCGGCCTATCGCCGCGACCTCGACGCCTTCGCCGACTTTCTCGACCGGCGGCACGGTGGCGCCACCTGGAGCTTCACCACCGTCGACCGACTCGCGCTGCGCGGCTTCCTCGCCGAGATGGATCGGCGCGGGCTGGCGAAGCGGAGCGCGGCGCGGACGTTGTCGGCGGTGCGGTCGTTCTACAAGTGGCTGCACGTGCATCACGACGTCGATATCCCGGCAATCCGCGCGGCGCGGTTGCCGCGACTCGAAAAGCGTCTGCCGACCTACCTCCTCACCGAGCAGGTCACGGCGCTTTTCAAGGTCGCCGAGGGGCTCGCCGAGACGGGAGAGGTCGATGCGATGCGCGACCTCGCGATGCTGGAGCTCTTCTATTCGTCGGGGCTCCGTCTCTCGGAATTGCGGATGCTCGACGTCGGCAACCTCGATCTGCTGAGTGACCAGGTGAAGGTGCTGGGGAAGGGGCGGAAGGAGCGGATCGTCCCGGTGGGGACCCGGGCGTCGATTGCGCTCCGGAAGTACCTTCAGGCGAGGGAGCCGCTGGCGGGGCTGCCGGGGGCCGAGCGGCGGGCGGTCTTCATTGGCCGTCGCGGCAAGCGGCTCAGTGCGGTCACCGTCCAGCGACGGATGCACAAGCTCTACGATGCCATTGGCGCCAAGGAGATGCGCACCCACTCGATGCGCCACACCTTCGCGACGCACCTGCTCGATGCCGGAGCAGATTTGCGGGCGGTGCAGGAGCTGTTGGGGCATGCATCGTTGAGCACGACGCAGATCTACACGCATACGAGTGTCGAGCGGCTGAAGCAGGTGTATCGGGATGCGCATCCGAGGGCGAAGTAACCGATTCATCGTGATGCCCGGGCCGAGACCGGTGGTGCCGCGCTTGCGCGGCACCGGTCTCTCCGAATAATCGAAGCTCTGGCTCCCCGTTTCGCGAGCACCGGTGCCGCGCAAGCGCGGCACCACCATCGAACGAGGCAGGATCGCAATGAGCGTTGAATTCCACGGCACCACCATCCTCGCCGTCCGCAAGAACGGCCGCGTCGCCCTCGGCGGCGACGGCCAGGTCAGCATCGGCGACACCATCATGAAGTCGCAGGCGACCAAGGTGCGCGCGCTCAAGGGCGGTCGCATCCTCGCCGGCTTCGCCGGGTCGGTTGCCGATGCGCTGACACTCTTCGAGCGCTTTGAGGAAAAGTTCGATCGCTACCCCGGCAACCTCACGCGGGCCGCGACCGAACTCGCGAAGGACTGGCGTGGCGATCGCTACCTGCGCCGGCTCGAGGCGCTGCTGATCGTCGCCGACATCGATCACGTCTTCCTGCTCAGCGGCACCGGCGAGCTGATCGAGCCCGATGATGGCGTGCTGGGCATTGGCTCCGGCGGCACCTTCGCACTCGCTGCCGCGCGCGCGTTGCTGCCCGATGAGCGCCTCAGTGCCAAGGAGATCGTCCAGCGTTCGCTCGAGATCGCTGCCGACATCTGCGTCTACACCAATCGTCACCTGACCGTGCTGGAGTTGCCCGCTTGACCACGCCTGTTGCTGCGCCCGATGCCACCGATCCGAACGCCCCGCGCCCCTGGCTCGAGGAGCTCCCGCCGCGCCAGATCGTCAGCGAGCTTGATCGCTACATCGTAGGGCAGGCGGCCGCGAAGAAGGCGATTGCCATCGCGATCCGCAATCGCTGGCGCCGCGGTCAGGCACCCGAAGGAATTCGCGACGAGATCACGCCGAGCAACATCATCCTGATCGGCCCGACCGGTGTCGGCAAGACCGAAATCGCCCGGCGGCTCGCGCGTCTCGCGGGCGCGCCGTTCATCAAGGTCGAGGCATCGAAGTTCACCGAGGTCGGTTACGTCGGTCGCGATGTCGAGTCGATGGTGCGCGACCTCGTCGACGCTGCGATCTCGCTGGTCCGGCTCGAGCGCGAGGATGAAGTCTGGCCGCAGGCCGAAGAGCGCACCATCGAGCGACTGCTCGACCTGCTCCTCCCGGCTGCCGATGGCGATCCGGAAGATGAAGCGCTCAAGAAGCGTCAGGCGGCGTCGCGCGAGAAGCTCAAGGTGATGCTCGCCGAAGGGAAGCTCGACGAGCGCGAGGTCGAGGTCGAGGTCACGCCGCAGAATTATCCCAACACCGATGCGATGCGTGCGCCTGAGGGAATGGACTCACCCGAGAGTTCCTTCACCGACTGGCTGATGGACATGCTGCCGAAGAAGCCGAAGCGTCGCACGGTGAAGGTGCCCGATGCGCGGCGGCTGCTCGAAGACGAGGAGCTGCGCAAGCTCGTCGATATGGACGAGACCGTGAACGAGGCGCTCGACCGGGTCGAGAACCACGGCATCATCTTCATCGACGAGATCGACAAGATCGCCGGCGAGAAGAGCACCACCGGCCCGGATGTCTCACGCGAGGGCGTGCAGCGCGACCTGTTGCCGATCGTCGAAGGCTCCACGGTGCAGACGCGTTATGGTCACGTGCGCACGGATCACATTCTCTTCGTCGCGGCGGGCGCATTTCATGTCAGCAAGCCGAGCGACCTGATTCCGGAATTGCAGGGTCGTTTCCCGATCCGGGTGGAACTCGAGCCGCTGACCGAGGGTGACTTTGTCAGGATCCTGACCGAGCCCGAGAATGCGCTCACCAAGCAGTACGAGGCGCTGGTCGCGGCCGAGGGGTGCAAGCTTGTTTTCGGAGCAGATGCGGTCGCCGAGATTGCCAGGACGGCGTGGATCGCGAACGACCGGATGGAAAATATTGGCGCCCGGCGGCTGCACACGGTGATGAGTACGCTGCTCGAGGATATTCTCTTTGACTTGCCCGATGGCAAGACCAAGGAGCTCACGCTCGACGCGGCGGCGGTCAAGGAGCGGCTGGCGAGAGTCGTCCAGGATGACGATTTGAGGCGCTATATCTTGTAACGATGGGCGATGGGCGATGGGCGATGGGGGAGTTGTCACCCTGAGCGAAGCGAGGGGGCGAAGCTCACCCGAGGATTGTCACCCTGAGCGAAGTGAGAGGGCGAAGCTCACCCGAGGATTGTCACCCTGAGCGCAGCGAGGGGGCGGAGTGTGGAGCCGACGCGATGCCTTGCCCCCTCACTTCGTTCAGGGTGACACCCCCGGAACCAAAGCCCAACGCTAGTCGTATATTGCCAACACTCGATTTCCGGATCTCCTGATGTCTCACGCACGACGCGATTTCCTGGGCAAACTGGTGGCCGGCAGCGCGCTCGCGGCCACCGGTGGCGCCTTTGCCCCGCTCTCGGCCTCGGCCCCGCCGGAACAGAAGCTCACCCCCGTGAGCACCGACTGGGACATGTCCTGGACCGACCGCGTCAACGGCAAGATACGCGCAGTCTTCGACATCCCGCAGGTCGGCGAAGAGATGGCCTTTTCTCGCGCGACCGGCTGGCGCTCCGACGCGATGGCAGTCTACGGCATCAAGGCCGAAGAGGCCTCACTGGTGATGGTCTTCCGGCATATGGCGATTCCGCTGGTGATGAACGACGCCTACTGGGAGCGGTTCAAGATTGGCGAGGAACTCAAGATGGGGCAGGGGCGCGACAGCGGCGCCTACTACACCACCAATCCGATCGGCACCGCGAACTTCGCATCGTTCCTCGCGAGTGGTGGCGTGGTGCTCGGCTGCAATCGCGCCTTCTCGATGGTTGTGGCGAAGTTCCGCCGGGCCGACAACTCCACGCGCGACGAAGCGACGGCCGCGGCAAAGCAGTTCCTCATTCCCGGCGTGATCCTGCAACCGACCGGCTTGTTTGCTGTGGTTGCGGCGCAGCAGGCCG
Organism: Gemmatimonadota bacterium; assembly: GCA_040388535.1. Lineage (NCBI taxonomy): Bacteria > Pseudomonadati > Gemmatimonadota > Gemmatimonadota bacterium. The sequence continues at coordinate 1,155,450 of JAZKBR010000002.1, forward strand.
GATGCGGGTATGTCAGCACGACCTGATGGACGCAACATGACCTGTTTTCTTTTCCACTTCGAGGAGTCACCATGAACGTCTCGCGCATTGCCCTGATGGCTGCCATCGCCTTTGCCGCGGTGTCGCCGCTCGGCGCACAGGATCACGACCCGACGACGGCCGTGAAGGGAACCGGTCTTCCGGCCGGCTGGATGGTTCGCTTCGACCCCGCGTACCCGGGTCGTCCGACGCCGACGGTGGCCGACGTGAATTTCCGCGTGATGGGCCCGGGCTTCCATCACACCTCTGGTCCGGCCGGCATCTACTACAAGGAAGCCGACGCCTCCAAGGGCAACTACACCGTCAGCGCCACCTTCGGGCAGCGGAAGAGCTCGCAGCACGAAGCGTACGGCCTCTTCATCGGCGGCAAGGACCTCCAGACCGCCACGCAGAACTATCTCTACTTCATCGTGAAGCCGGTCGACGGCACCTTCCTGATCAACCATCGCACCTCTGATGGCAAGCCGAAGTCGGTCGTCGCCTACACCGCCTCCGACGCGATCAACAAGGACTCGCCGACCGACGGCTCCGCGACCAACAAGCTCTCGATCAAGGTCTCGGGCGATGTCGTGAGCTTCATGGTCAACGACAAGGAAGTGAAGTCGCTGAAGAAGTCGGAGCTCGATGGCGCAAGCACCGATGGCCTGGTCGGGATGCGGCTGAATCACAACCTCGATCTGCACATCGCCGATTTCGGGGTGAAGCACTAAGCCTGGTGGCTGTCACCCTGAGCGAAGCGAGGGGGCGGAGTTCTCCTAAAAGGCTGTCATCCTGAGTTGGGAAGGGCTGTCACCCTGAGCGAAGCGAGGGGGCGGAGCCAAGTGCGGAAACGTTGCTCCGCCCCCTCACTTCGTTCAGGGTGACAGCTCGCGGGGCCTCCGAAGTCGAATGGGCAGGACAATCGAGTAAACGCACGAACCAGCCGCCCCCCCCGCCAGGAGGGCGGCTGGTTCGTATCCACGTTAGCTTCAATCAGCAGGCCACAGGCACCCCCTTCCTGAGCGCCGAATGCACTTCCCGCCGATACCGCGCACACACCATCTCACGGCGCTCTGCTGCATTGCCTTCGGCGTGATGCGATTGCCTGCCCAACTCGCCGGCCCGCCGCTCCACTACACCGAATCCCTCCGCCTCGACGGCACACAACATTCCTTCGTCCCGATCAGTCAGATCGCCGTCGCGCGCGACGGCACCATGGCCGTGTGGCAGATGCAGGATTTCAAGGTCCTCCTCTTCACCGCCGAAGGGCGCCCGATCGGCTCCTTCGGAAAAGGTGGCGAAGGCCCCGGCGAGTTTCGCGTGGTCGGTGCGAGTGGCTGGGTCGGCGACACGCTGTGGATTCTCGATGCTCGACTCCATCGCACCACACTGCTCACACCACGTGGTGAGCTGGTTCGCACCTGGACCTGGCCCCCGTCGCTCTACCTCCCCGGACCCAATCCACAAAATCTCCCGGACGCGCTCGGTGGCATTGCTCCCGGCGCGATCTTTTCCGACGGCAGTTTCGTACCGCTCCCCGGCATCAGGCTCCCAGCTCGGCGAGCGGCGCCCTCGACCACCACTCCATCTGATTCGGAAAATGTGGTGCGTGTCTCCGCTCGGGGCGAGTTGAAGGGAGTGCTCGCCCGGATCCCCGTCCTGCGGACACCCGCCACGTGCGTGCAGAGCTGGCAGGCGGGGGCAGTGAGCGGTGCGATCGCCGCACCCTTCTGCGCCGCACCAACCAAGGCGTTCTCCCCCGATGGTGCGCGGATCCTGTTCGTGAGGCAGCGCAACGAGACCGGGAAGACAGGTACGTTCAACCTGCTCGTCCTCTCCACGCGAGGCGAGACGCTGCTGCATCGAGACATCGCCTATGTCCCGCAACGGATCAGCGACTCCGCCTGGAAGGCCGAGGAGGCCGGGCGGCTTTTCGATCCGCGCCTCGGTCCACCCCCCAAGGCCTACCGTGATGCGAGGAAGCGCGTCGAACGCCTCGCTACCTATCCACCTGTCCGCCGAGCCATTCTGGGCCGCGATGGCAGCATCTGGCTCGAACTCTTCGGCGAGTCGCCTGGGCACCGGTGGGCGACGATCGACCCGAAGGATGGCCACGTCATCGGCGTCCTCGACGTGCCGGCGAACGTGACCATCCGCACTGTCGCGCGCGACATGCTCTGGGCCAGCTCGGTCGACGAAGATGATGTGCCGAGCGTCGTGGTGCTGAAGGTGAGCGGGGGGTGAGAGGTCGTCGCTACGGACCGCCGATCGGCTGCCTGGCCTCGATCCAGGTATCTCCGGCCAGAACCGAAGCGCTCCTGGCGAGTGCGTCGCGTGACACACTCCCGTTGAAGTATGCGGTAATCGCGACTGGACGGATGAATACCGTGCCGGTCTCACTGAACTGAGGCTGGATACACGAAGCGTCCGATCCCGCAGTTCCACGAGGGCTCTTCAGCGTGACCCTGACGGCGAGTCCGAGGCCCCGCTGCTGAAGCGCCAAGTGCGACCGCCGAAGCCTGTCAATTCGAGCAGGGACAACTTCGTCGATGAGCTCCGACCAGCGGGCTCGCTCGTCGCGGACGGCACAGGTGTAGGTCGACTCTCTGTCCAGGAGCAGCAGGTATTCTGTGCCGCTGCCGTTCACGATGGCGACGCTATCGAAGTGGATCACTGGCTGAAGCAGCTTCACCAGCTGCATACGATCCTCTGCAGAGACCAGGTTCGATGTCTCTCCGAATATCCGATTCGAGATGGCCTGGTGGTTCTCCTCGAGAACCTTCGTCGTATCCGCTGCAGGCGAGAGCACAAGGCGAAGCACGCGGCTGGCCTCCGCCGCAGGAGCAACTAGTTGAATGCGGCCATGGTGCTCCGTCTTGAACCGAATCGATATCGTTCCGCGTGCCGGATCCTTGACCGCGGACTCAACGGTCGCCGGTTCGCTCAGGACATAGCCGGTGCCCATCCAGCGCTTGCTCCCATTCACAATGGCACTGCCATCGGGGGCGAGTTGGAGAAACGCGGTGGAAAACTGTTCCCCATCGCTCGCTCGCACGGGGAAGGGCGCGAAGAGAGCCGGGGGAATGCGAAGGGCGTACCCTGAGCCAGGAACAAGGGATGGACCATTCGCCTGGGCGGATGCTTGCCCGACGTATGCGGCAAGCGCGGCAAAAGCGATTGTCAGGCAGGCTGGCGGCATCTTTCGCATGCTTCACCAATGAGTGGTCGCCCGGTTAAATCAGGAAGCGCCAGGTGGCGCGTACCGCTAGAACAAAGTTAGCCGAGGGGCTAGCTTCCTCGGGCAGGCCACAGGCACCCCCTTCCTGAGCGCCGATTGAACTCTCCGCGTTCCAGTCTCGCTGCACTCCTCCTCGTCCTCGCCCCGAGCGTCGCTGCCGCGCAAGCGCCCCTGCGTCTTGAAGTCGCGGCTGGCGCCGACCTCCTGGGAGATGATGCACCTGGCTCGCCGTTCGGTGCCTACCTCGCCGCCGGCGTCCGGCGCCGCGTCGGTGCCTCTCCATGGGAGCTGAGTGCGGCCGTGGTGCACATCGGTCGCAACTCGCGTTCGGCGGCGACCCGGAATCACATCGGAATGACGGGTGGTCGGCTCTCCTTCGGCTTCGCTATGGTGCGGGGAGTCTGGTCGTTGTACAGCAACTTTGGCATCGGTGGCTATGGCGTCACTTCGCGGACGCAGAGCCCCGGTCTGCCGGATGACCGGGACAGTGGCAGCGTCCTCGGCATCGACGCAGTCGTCGGTTTGCGGCGAGGAGTCGCGACCCACGAACTCGCCCTGGAGACGCGTCTGGTCCAGATGCAGGGTCCGCTGGATACCAGATCGAATACGTTGATTGTTGCGGGGGTGGTGACGTGGTGAGAAATGCAGGCAGAACACTTGCCAGAGCGGTCGTACTGTGTGTGGTTGTCGCATTGCTCTCCGCAGAGCGGGTAGAGGCGCAGCGCGCATCCCAGGTGCGGGCCGGGATGTCGGCACGGCACACTGAAGCGGCCGCACTTCCTGTCGTCCGCTCTGAATCTCGGCAGTCGTACTGGTTCACTGGAGCAATGATCGGGGGGAGCCTGCTCGCGATCCCGCTTTTCCTACATGAGTTGGAGGTAGACACCTCCGTCGGGCGAAAACTTCAGGTGACGATCATGGGCTTCCTGTTCGGCATGATCCCTGGTGCGTTCATCGGGTCGCTCTTTCACAAGGAGTAGCGCCGAGGCAAGCCGCCTTATCGCTCCTCCAACTCGAGCACACGGGGCCACGGGGTCGCGCATTATTTCTTCACTGATCGCCTCGTTCTCGAGCGAGTCGTCGGAGGGATCGACGGCGCCTGCCTGCCGCGCGGTCCGCGGCCGTCCACGCGAGCGAAGCAAGGAGAATGACGATGAGCCGTTTCGGACTGCTGTTGGCGCTTGTGCTTGTCGGGGCGGCGACGGTTACGCCACTGCAGGCCCAACGCCCCGCACCCGTCGGCCTCGTCGCACCACGCCGTCCGCCCGTCGCGTTGACCAGGGAATTCGCCGTCGCGCACGGATCGGGAAAGGCGACCGCGCGTCCTGTCATCATCGCCTACGCCATCGGTGTTGCGCTGGTCGGCGCCATCGCCTTCAGTCCACACGAGGGAAGTCCCCACACCCTCGGTGAGAAGTTGGTGCTCACGTTTCTCGGCGGGGCGGGAGTGGCGATACCAATTACCGTCATCGCGATTCTGTTAGGGGCGCGGTAGCAATGCGCAACTCCGTGCTTTCCGCGCTCGGTACTGCATTCCTGCTCGCCTGCGCTCGCACTATGGCCCCGACTTCGGGCGCGCGCCCCGCGGACCCTCCCTCACGACTCTCCGAAAGGGGTGCCATTTTCGTGGAGGTCTACCGGCACGACCTGGACACCCTGCGCTACGCGAAAGTCGTGATCGACAGCGCCTCACTGCGACGAGTCGCCGGAATGGAGGATGCCGACCTTATCGCGATTGGTACGGCATTGGCCGGCCGCGGCGCCCTCGGTGTCGCCGGTAGCGGGTGCACCGAGTCCGGGCCGTGTACAGGAATGAAGGTGGCAACCTGGGAAGGGAAGGAGGAGTGGACCACGGTGAGGCTGTTCTGGACAAACATGACGCCGAAGTGCACGCCATCCACAGAGACGACGTCAATTCTTCGTCGCCACCTCGGCGTGACCAGGGCGCGTTCGAGGGTAGTACTGACCTACGAGTGCGAGCAATGAGGAGGACACACGCACCCCTGTCAGGCCGATAGCCCCAACACCTCCCCCCGCCGCACCAACCCGATCGCCGCCACGCTCGAATCGGCCCCGAGTCCGATGAACCACACTGCCGCCCACAGCAACGTCTCAAGTTCGAGCGGTGCGCCGAGTAGCAATCGTATTCCACCGAACAACGGCACGAACGCGACCGCCGCGACCGACCCCAGGATCTTCACCAGCTTGCGCGAACGTTTCTCGCTGCCGTTGCGCGCAAACACCAATGTGAAGAGGTAACCGGCCATCGTGCCCACGGTCGCGGCGACGACGCCCTGGCCCAGAATGAATACGGGGCCGAATTTGCCGAGGGTGTCATTCTCGAGGAAGAACTTCAGCAGCGTGTAGAACGCCATGGCGGTGCCGAGGATTCCCCAGCTCACGCCCCAGGTGAAGGCGATGCTGGAGGCGGCGCGAAGGAAGCGGCGGAAGGGCATGGGGATCTCCTACGAGAGGAGGGCGGCGGTGGTGCCGCCGGGTCTGTCGCCCTGAGCGCAGCGAGGGGGCAAGGCATCGGTACGGCTCCAGACTCCGCCCCCTCGCTTCGCTCAGGGTGACAACCTTTGATCAGCGCTCCGCCCCCTCGCTTCGCTCAGGGTGACAACCTTTGATCTGCGCTCCGCCCCCTCGCTGCGCTCAGGGTGACTGCTCTCCCCTCTCCCGGCCCTCACCCCACCCCCACGGCACTCATCCCACCCCCACACCCTCCCCGCCGCGTCCTGCCCTACTTTTCCCCGATGACCGCCGCCCCGCGACCACGCCTGATCTCGCCCCAGCTGGGCGCCGCGATCTGGATCGGACTCGCCGCCGTCTTCACGGTGTCAGGGATCGGCCTCTACGCCGTGAAAGGCTCCCCCGTGAGGCCCGATCAGATCTTCTGGTGGATGGGCGCCGAGTTTCTGCTCTATGGCCTCGCCTCACCGCTGGTCTTTGCGGTGCTGCGCACCACGCCACTCGATCGCGCCTCGCTGCCGAAATCCCTGCCACGGCTCTTCATCACCTGGCTCGTTTTTCATTGCGCGGTGCAACTGGGCTATGTGCTGCTCGAACGCACCTTTCTGTTCGGCGACTTCACCGGCGCCATGGCCTTCCCGCGCCACATCCTGATGTTCCTCCTCAAGAAGGCAGCATTCACCGCCGTCGTCTTCTCGGGGATGGCCCTCGTCCAGCACCTCGGCGATCTCTACAGCCAGGCCCGCGATCGCGAACGCCGCGCCGCGCAGCTCCGCGCCGATCTCGCGCAGAGCAGGCTGCAGGCGCTCCGCGGTCAGCTCCATCCGCACTTTCTGTTCAACACGCTCAACACCATCGCCGCCCTGGTGCATAGCGACCCCGATGGCGCCGAACGGGTGACCTCACGCCTCGGCGACCTGCTGCGCGAGACATTGCAGGACGACGGCGAAACCGAAGTGCCGTTGCGCCGAGAACTCACCTTCCTCGAACGCTACGCCGAGATCCAGCAGACCCGCTTCGCCGATCGCCTCTCGGTCGAGGTCGATGTACCGGCTGATGCCCTCGATGCCCTGGTGCCGTCGCTGATTCTGCAGCCACTCGTCGAGAACGCCATTCGCCACGGCATCGAGCCGCGCGCCGCGAAAGGCACTGTGCGCGTGACCGCACGCCGCAACGGCGACCGCCTCGAACTCGAGGTGCATGATGACGGCGTCGGCATCGGGCCCGACGGCTGCAATGGCCACGACACCAGCGGTTGCGGCGTAGGCCTGCGCAACACGCGAATGCGCCTGCAGGAACTCTACGGCGAAGGAAAGAGCGCCTTCTCGATCGGCCCCGCCGAAGGTGGCGGCACCGTCGCCCGCGTCTCGTTGCCGTGGAACAGCACCGGGAGCGAGGCGTGACTGCACTCCGCGCGCTCATCATCGACGACGAACCCCACGCCCGTGCCCGCATCCGCGAGCTGCTCGAACGCGAAGCCGATATCGTGATTGTGGGTGAAGCCGGCGACGGCGACGAGGCCGTGCGCCAGATCGTGCTGCACGCGCCTGATGTCGTCTTCCTCGATGTCCAGATGCCCGAACGCGATGGCTTCGCCGTCCTCGCGGCGCTCGAGGTGCCGCCACCCGTGGTGGTCTTCACCACCGCGTACGACGACTACGCCCTCCGCGCCTTCGAAGTCCACGCGCTCGACTATCTGCTCAAGCCGTTCGATCGCGATCGCTTTGCCCAATGCGTCGAGCGCGCTCGTCAGGCCCTCGCCCGACTCGGCGGCGCCACCGATCAGCGACTCACCGCACTGGTGGAAGAGCTGCGCACCGGCTCGCGCTACCTCACGCGCATCGCGGTCCGCAGTGGTGGCAAGATCCGGATCGTGGTCGCGGCCGAAGTCGATTACGTGGAGGCCTCGGGCAACTACGTCCGCCTCCACAGCAAGGGGAGCTCGCACCTGCTGCGCGAGACGATGGCGCGAGTCGAGAGCCAGCTCGATCCGGCGCAGTTCGCCCGCATTCATCGCTCGGCGATCATCAACCTCGATCGCATCGCCGAACTCGAGCCCGACCTCCACGGCGACTACACCGTGAAGCTCCTCGACGGCCGCAAGCTCCCGCTCTCCCGCTCCTACCGCGATCGCCTCAAGGGCCGCCTCGGCCCGGAGTTCTGATCGCGAAAACCCGGGATTCATCCCGTCGTGCCGCCACTCGCCCCATCGCCCGCAACTCCCCACACTGCCGCCCGGTACGGTCGCTGTCCGCTACCCGGGAATCGTGCGAATGTGGCTAACCGCAGCAGTCGTGATCGTGAGCGCCGCCTTCGATACCGCGCGCGCCGCCCCCGCCCGGCCACTCCCGCGCCTCGATGGCCGACTTGATGACGCGGCGTGGGCCCAAGCCACCCCGATCACCGGCTTCGTGCAGCGCACTCCCGACTGGAATCAGCCGGGCACCGAACGAACCGAGGCCCGCGTCCTCTACGGCCCCGATGCGCTCTACGTCGGCGTGCGCGCCTTTGATCGCGAGCCCGACAAGATCCTCGCGCCCCTCACTCGTCGCGATGAGCCGAGCGCCAGCGATCGGATCACGCTCTACATCGACTCCTGGCACGACCGCCGCACCGCCTTCGCCTTTTCGGTAAATCCTGCCGGCGTCAAGATCGATCAGTATGTCTACGACGACTTCAACTTTGACCCCTCGTGGGATGCGACCTGGGAGGTCGAAGTCTCGCGCGACAATACCGGCTGGAGCGCCGAGTTCCGAATTCCGTTCTCGCAGCTGCGCTTCGGCAGCAATGCCGCGCCACTCTTCGGCTTCAACGTGATGCGCTCCATCGCGCGCAAGAACGAAGTGCAGCTCTGGCAGATCGTGCCGCAAGACCTGTCGCAGTTCGTCTCGCGCTTCGGTGACCTCGCCGGCATCAGCAACATCGCCGCGCCGCGTCGCGTCGAGGTGATTCCATACGTGCTGGGGAAGGGAACCCTCGATGGCACCGTCCGCGGCAATCCGCTCAGGTCCGCCAACGTCGGGACCGGTACGGCCGGCGCAGACATCCGCCTCGGCCTCGGTGCCGCGATGACGCTCACTGCCGCGATCAATCCCGACTACGGCCAGATCGATGGCGACCCCTCCGAAGTGAACCTCGGCCCCACCGAACTCTTCTACCCGGAACGCCGCCCCTTCTTCTCCGAGTCGAGCGACGTCTTCCGCGTCTCGCTCACCGGAGCGAGCGGTTTCGAGAGCGTACTCTACTCGCGGCGAATCGGCCGAGCACCGCAGGTTGCGGCCGACAGCCGCGGCGGCTGGGTCGATGCCCCGCGCGAGACCACCATCCTCGGTGCGGCGAAGCTGGTGGGGAAGTCGAGTGGTGGCTGGACCATCGGCGGCCTCGCGGCAGTGACCGATGAAGAACGCGCGCGCGTCGCAACTCCCGACGGCGGCCGCTTCTCCGACCTCACCGAACCGCGCACGCTCTACGGCGTGGGTCGGCTCGCGCGCGACCTGCGCAATGGCCGCACGGTGCTCGGTGCCGTCGCCACGGTGGTGCATCGCTCGCTCGATTCCGTGAGCGCGACCACGCTGCGCAGTGATGCCTTCACCACCGGGCTGGATCTCGCCCATCGCTGGGGGCGCGGCGATGGCTATCAGCTCCGTGCGGGATTCACCGGCTCGCTGGTTGAAGGGAGCGAGGCCGCGATGGCGGCGACGCAGCGCTCACCGGTGCGCTACTTCCAGCGCGCAGATAACGGGGCCGCGAGCTTCGACTCGACCCGCACATCGCTCAGCGGCGCCAACGCGCTGCTCGCGGTCGAGAAGCGCACCGGTGACTGGCGCTTCAAGGTGCAGAGCACCCTGCGCACTCCGGGCTTCGAGGCCAATGATCTCGGCATCCACTTCTGGTCGGGGCGGCAGGCCACCGATGCGTCGCTCACCAAGCGGTGGACTCGTTCATCGTTTGCGCAGAACGCCGAGCTGCGGCTCAATGCCAACGACTACCGCACCACCGATGGCGACCGGATCAATCAGGCGGTGAGTGCCGTGGGCCGGATGACGCTGCGCAACAACTGGTTCCTCTACGGCGAATACGTCGTGCGCCCTGGCGGTGTCGACCCGACCGCGCTCCGCGGCGGCCCCGCACTCGCCTTTGCCGGCAACATCTACTCCTTCTGGCGCATCGAGAGCGACCCCGCTCGGCCGTTCCGCGTGGCACTCCAGGGTGAGGAGTGGAACTACTGGGCCGGCAACCGCCACGCCTTCGCGCTCAACCCCACCGTCACCTGGCGGCCAAACCCGCGCAGCGAACTCAGCGTCGGTGTGCAGCGTCGCACGCAGGTCGAAGACCGGCAGTACATCGGCACCACCACACTCGCCGGTGCCACGCGCTATCTCGTGGGCGAGGCGACGCAGCGCACGGCCGGCATCACCATGCGCAGTTCACTGATCTTCTCGCCGCGACTCTCGCTGCAGCTCTGGGCCGAACCGTTCACGACCTCGGGGAGCTACCGCGATCTCAGGATGGTCACCAACCCGCGCGCAACCGATGAGCGTGATCGTTTCGAATCGGTGGATGCGCGCGTCACCCGTGCCGATGGCCGGTTGCGTGGCGATCTCGACGGCGACGGCAGCAACGATGTCGACCTCAGCGAGCCCGACCTCACCACCTCTTCACTCCGCTCGAACCTGGTGCTGCGCTGGGAGTTCCGGCCGTCGTCGGCGCTCTTCGTCGTCTGGCAGCAGGAGCGCAACCAGCAGCGAACCGACGGCTTCTACAGCGCGGGGAATGCCTTCTCCGATCTCGCGAGCGCACCGACGCGGAACCTGCTCGCGGTGAAGCTGAGCTGGTGGTGGACGCCGGGATAGACGAGAAGCGAGAGGCGAGAAAGGGTTGTCACCCTGAGCGCAGCGAGGGGACAAGGCATCGCGCCGGTTCAACGCTCCGCCCCCTCGCTGCGCTCAGGGTGACAAACCAGGCCGTCGCCCTGAACGAAGTGAGGGGGCAAGACATCGCTGCGGTTCCATACTCCGCCCCCTCGCTGCGCTCAGGGTGACAAACAAGGCTGTCGCCCTGAACGAAGTGAGGGGGCAAGGCATCGCGCCGGTTCCACGCTCCGCCCCCTCGCTGCGCTCAGGGTGACGGGATCCACATACATCCACAACACGGAGCACTACATGTCCATCCGCATCAATTCACTGTTCCTCGCCGCCCTCGCCACCGCCGCTCTCACTGCACCCACGCTCGCCCAGAGCGCCGAGGAAAAGGCCGCGCGCATCCCCCTCGAGGCCTACATCACCGCGCACGGCACCGGCGACGCCGACGTGATGGCCACCGCGTTCGCGCCAGGCGCCCGAATGACCTTCATGAGCGACACCGGCCTGGTCATCATCCCGATCACCGAATACGTCGCGCGGATGCGTGCTGGCACGAAGCGGCCGCCCGATGGCAAGCCACGCACCATCGCCATGCTCGACATCCACGGCACCGTCGCCGTCGCGCGCATCGACATGGATCTCGGCGAGTTCAAATTCAACGACTACATGACGCTGCTGAAGCTGCCGGAGGGGTGGAAGATCGTGAACAAGAGCTTCTATCGTGTGGCGGGGAAATAGGCGCCCTGCGGGTTGTCGCCCTGAACGGCCTGCCCTGAGCTTGTCGAAGGGAAGTGAGGGGGCAAGGCATCGCTGCGGTTCCAAACTCCGCCCCCTCGCTTCGCTCAGGGTGACGCGGTCCCTGTCGCCCCGGGCCACTGGGCAGGCGGGTGCTCAATGCCGCGACGCCTGGGGCCTCCGAGGTCGGATGGGCAGGACCGCAGAGAGAACGCGACAATGCTCGAAACGCAGTTCTCAACGCTAAGCGATTGTCCTGCCCACCCCGGCTTCGGAGGCCCCAGGCGTCGCCGCCCGATGTTCCCGTCAAGTCGGCGGCCCGGGGCGACAGGATTTCAGTCGTCGCGGAGACCCGTGCCGCGCAAGCGCGGCACCACCGGTCGCGTCGGTGAGATCGCGATCATTCTACTTGACCCGCCTCCCCCCAATCATCACAAAACTCACCTTCTCCATCACCGTCACATCGCTGAGCGGATTCCCCGGCACGGCGACGAGATCGGCGAGCTTGCCGACGGCGATCTCGCCGCGATCAGGAGTACCAAGCAGGTCGGCGCCATTCAGCGTCCCGGCGCGGATCGCGTCGATCGGACTCATCCCCGCCGCGACCATCGCCGCGAACTCCTTGGCATTCATCCCGTGCGGCATCACCGCGGCATCGGTGCCGAGCGCGATCTTCACGCCGGCCGCGACGGCCTTCCGGAATGACGCATCAGCGAGCGGCATCACCTCATCCATCTTGGCGCGGATCGGCGGCGGCAGCACGTTGCGGTCGAGCAGCCCCGCGAGCGCACGCGTCGGCACCAGGTAGGTTCCGCGCTCCTTCATCATCGCGATCGCCTCGTCGTCGAGCATCGACCCGTGCTCGATGCTCGCGACCCCGGCGCGGATCGCGGCCTTGATCCCGGCCGTGCCGTGCGCGTGCGCCGCGACCTTGAGCCCGTGCCGGTTCGCTTCCTCGACCACCGCACGCAATTCGGCATCACTCATCTGCTGCGCGCCCACGGTGGCATCAAACGAGAGCACGCCTGCGGTCGCGCAGACCTTGATCACCTTGGCGCCGTACTTCGCCTGCAGCCGAACCGCCTCGACCATCTGGTCGGCGCCATTCGCCACACCATCAATGGGCCCAAGCGGGAGGAGCCCCGGCGCGAAACCGGTGATGTCGCAGTGACCGCCGGTGATCCCAATCGCGTTGCCGGCCGGAATAATCCGCGGGCCGTCGGTCTCGCCGCGCTCGATCGCGTGCATCAGCGAGATGTCGGCGAAGCCGGGGGCTCCCAGGTTGCGGACGGTGGTGAAGCCGGCCAGCAGGGTCTTCCGGGCATTGAAGGCGCCGTGCAGCGCCTGGTCGGCGAGGGTCTCCCGCACCGCGATCATCTCGAAACCGGGGCGGATCTCGTCGGTGAGGTGCACATGCGCATCGATCAACCCCGGCATCAGGGTCACATCGCCCAGATTGATCACCTCGGCCCCGGCCGGCGCCGCGCCACCCACCTGGATGATCTTGCCGTCCTGCACCACCACCAGGGCGTTGTCGGTGATCCGGCCCGAGCGGACGTCGAGCATCCGCGCCGCGCGGATGACGACGGGAGGGAGCGGTGTCACCCTGAGCGCAGCGTGCGCAAGAGTTGTCACCCTGAGCGCAGCGAGGGGGCCAGAGCCCACCACGGTCGTCACCCTGAGCGAAGCGAGGGGGCCAGAGCCCACCAAGGTTGTCACCCTGAGCGCAGCGAGGGGGCCAGAGCCCGCCAAGGTTGTCACCCTGAGCGAAGCGAGGGGGCCAGAGCCCTCCGCCGCAGGAACACCCACTCCGCCACGCGAAGAACCCGCCACAATCGTCGTCAGCAGCGCCAAAACGTTCAGCAGCATCGTCAGTCGGCTCGATGAGGGAGATAGCTATATAGTACGACCCCTCCGGCAGATGCGCAGGGTGCTCCGTTGGGCAAAACACCCCCTCCGTCACGCCGCCACCCTCGTCCGTCACGCGAACCGCCTCCTCCGTCAGGAAATCAGGCCGTCCGTCACGCTGCCACCCTCTCGCGTCACGCGAACAGGGCCGTCCGTCACGCTGCCACCCTCGTCCGTCAGGCGAACAGGCCACTTCGTCATCGCGACCAGGCCCTCCGTTTTCCGAACCGGGCCTCGCGCTAACAATTCAGGGTGCCGCGCTAACATGACCGGGCCTCGCGTCATGCGAACCGACCGTTTCGTCAAGCGATCCGACCGTTTCGTCACGGCGACAGGGCGCTCCGTCAGAGCGACCACCCCGTCCGTTTTACAATCAGGGCCTCGCGCTAACAAATCAGGGTGCCGCGCTAACACGACCGGGTGTTTCGTCATGCGGACAGGGCGTCGCGTCATTCGAACCGGGTGGATCGTCATGGCGAACTGCTCGCGCGTCATTGAGGTCGGGGACTGCGCGACTTCGGAGGCCCCAGGCGTCGCGCGTCCGAGCTCCCGGTTATTCGACGGCCCGGGGCGACGGACTGTCATGGCAATCTCCGCCGCGCGCCGAGAGGATCGGGGCGAGGTGCGGGGGGGCCGTTCGAAGAGAGCCGGCTGTCTGAGCGAGCGCAGCGAGCGAGTTCCGGCACGATGAGAACGGCTTCCCCCCGACTGAGCCCCTGCGGAGACGGTCACGTGCGTTCCCTCTGCGGTCCTGCCCATCCGACTTCGGAGGCCCCAGGCGTCGCGTGTCGGAGCGCCCGCCTGCCCGATGGCCCGGGGCGACAGCTTTTCAGGTGAGTATCGCTCCCTCGACTTCGCACCCTTCGGGTGCTTCGCTCAGGATGACAACTTTCCGGACTTCGCCCCCTCGCTACGCTCAGGGTGACACACCTCCTCCCTCCCCGCTTTTCAGGTATCTTTCTGCCATATTGGCCGACCCCACCCTCCGGACCGGTAATGACCAAGCGCGACTTCCTCTCCTTTGCCGACTTCAGCCGCGACGAATGCCTCGCGCTGCTCGATACTGCCGTCGCGATGAAGAGCGGCGCCTATCGCGAGAAGCCGCTCCTGGGAAAGTCGCTCGCGCTCATCTTCGCCAAGAGCAGCACCCGGACCCGCGTCTCCTTTGAAGTCGGCACCCGCCAGCTCGGCGGCGAGCCCATTTTTCTCTCGCACAAGGACATTCAGCTGGGGCGGGGCGAGCCACTCAAGGACACTGCCCGGGTGCTCTCGCGCTTCGTCCAGGGGATCATGATCCGCACCTACGGCCAGGCCGAACTCTTCGAGCTGGCCCAGTACGCCACCATCCCGATCATCAACGGCCTCACCGACCTGCTCCACCCCTGCCAGCTGCTCGCCGACCTGCTCACCGTGAAGGAAGAGTTCGGGACGCTCGAAGGGCGCGTCGTCGCCTGGATCGGCGACGGCAACAACATGGCAAACTCCTGGATCGAGGCCGCCGGCCTGCTCGGCTTCGAGCTGCGGCTGGCCTGTCCCGAGGGATACGAACCCGATCGTGCGCTGTTCGACGCCAACAGCCGCAAGACCAAGATCACCATCACCGAAGATCCCGAAGAAGCGGTCGCCGGTGCCGATGTCGTGAACACCGATGTCTGGGCCTCGATGGGGCAGGAAGAGGAATCGCTCGCGCGGCGGCAAGCGTTCAAGGGCTACATCGTCGATGAGGCGCTGATGCGCGCGGCCGAGGTGAATGCCATCGTGCTGCACTGTCTGCCGGCGCATCGCGGCGAGGAGATCTCCGAAGGTGTGCTCGAAGGCCCGCGGTCGCGCGTGTGGGATCAGGCCGAGAATCGGTTGCACGCGCAGAAAGCGCTGCTGGCGCTGGTGATGGGATGAGCACGCTGCTCGAGGAGCATCGCACGTTGGTGACCGGGGCCGGGAGCTATACCCCGGCAGGGCTGGGGCAGTTCGAGGTCACCGGTGTCGATGCGCACGCGTTCGTCAATCGTGTCGCGACATTGGATGTGTCGCTGCTGCCGCCGGGGCGCTTCGCCCACGCGCTGATCCTGCGCGATGATGCCGCGATTCTCGATCGCGTCACGGTCTATCGCTTTCCCGATCGGATCATGCTGCTCGTCGATGCGCAGTTCCGTCATCCGGCGTGGGATTACATCGTCAGTCGCAAACGCGGCAATGTTCGTTTGCGCGATATCTCCGAAGATGTCGGGCTGGTCACGGTGCGCGGCCCAGCGTCGGCGACGCGATTGCAATCGTTGATGGATCCGATTCCGATGGAGCCAGGCGACGTCGAGACCGCGCGCTTCGCCGGCGTCGATGTCTTCGCAGGCCGCGCCACGCTTGATGGTCCCGATGGTGTGGACTTGTTCTGCCGCCGTCGCGATCGCGATTCACTCGAGAGCGGACTCGGTCACGCCGGCATCTATCCAGTGTCGCGCGAAGCGTGGGAACTCCTCCGACTCGAGTGGGGTGTCGCACGCGTCGGCATCGAGATCGACTCGATCGACACACCGGTCGAAGCTGGCCTCGAATCGCTGGTCGCCGAAATGAAGGGCGCACCATTCCCGGGCGAGACGGCGCTTGCGTCACGTCGCCGCTCCGGTGCGATGAAGCGGATCGTCGGCTTCCGGGTACAGGGCGACGACATCCCGCCCGTCGGTGCCCGCGTTACGGTCGCGGGCCTGCTCATCGACCGGATCCGCTCCGTCGGTCGCTCGCCGCGCGTCGGCATCATCGGGATGACCGCCCTCCCCACCTCGGCCGGCACTCCCGGCACGCCGCTGCTCTTCGAGTCGGGCGCGCAAACGTGGCACGGCGAAGTCGCCCGCCGCCCATTTGTGAACCGGGCCGGCACCGAACAATGACGCCACGCATCGCCGTGCTGATCATCTCCGACTCGGTCACGAGCGGTGAACGGACCGACAAATCCGGTGCGGCAATAGTCGCGTGGGCCGGCGTGCACGACTTCCGGGTCACGGCGCAGGCTGTCGTGCCCGATGAAGTCGGAGCGATCATCTCGCAGCTCTGCGCCTGGGCCGATGGCAACATCGCCGATGTCATCCTCACTACCGGCGGCACCGGCTTCGGCCCCCGCGATGTGACTCCGGAGGCCACCAGAGCCGTCATTACTCGTGACGCTCCCGGAATCCCCGAGGCGATTCGCGCCGCGGCGTTTCCAACCACACCAAAGGCCGCCCTCTCCCGCGCCATCGCGGGGACCCGCGCCGCCTCCCTGATCGTGAACCTCCCCGGCTCCCTCGGCGGCGTCCGCGACGGGCTCGCAGTGATGACCTCACTGGTGCCCCACATCGCGCAGCTCCTCCAGGGCGACACGGAGCACTGATATATGGCATCACAAGTCGTCATCACCCTCGCCGATCTCGAGACCGCCGTCCCGCTCGATCGCGCGCTCGAAGCCGCCGGCGTGAGCTGCGCCCTCGTGAATGGCGCCGACGAAGGGCGCCACGCGATGCGCCGCGATCATCCCGCGCTGTTGGTATTGAGCGGCGGTGTCCACGATCCGCAGGCGCTGCAACTCGCCGCCTACGCGCGCGATCACGAAATCGCCGTGCTCGCCCTGCTCGAGCCCACGGATTCCGACCGCACCGAACGTGCGATGCGCATCGGCGCGACCGAAGTGATGATGAAGCCCGTGGCCACCGATGATCTGGTCGCGACGGTGCGTCGACTGGTCGAGCGCCGCGAGCTGCAGCGTCGTACCGGGATCTTCGGCGAGAGCGCCGCGATCCAGGAAGTGCTGGTCAAGATCGAACAGATGGCGCCGGTGTCGAGTACCGTGCTGATCCAGGGCGAGAGCGGCACCGGCAAGGAACTGGTAGCAAAGGCGATCCACGATCTCTCGCCGCGCCGCGGCAAGCCGTTCATCGCGATCAACTGCGCCGCACTCCCCGAGACGCTGCTGGAGAGTGAACTCTTCGGTCACGAGAAGGGCGCCTTCACCGGCGCCGCCGAACGGCGTCTTGGTCGCTTCGAACTTGCCGACACCGGCACAATCTTCCTCGACGAAATCGGCGAGATTCCCGCGTCGGTGCAGGTCAAACTGCTCCGCGTACTCGAGACGCGCTCCTTCTTCCGACTCGGCGGCGTCGCACCAATCAAGGTGGATGTGCGTGTCGTCGCCGCGACGAATCGCGCGCTGAAAGAACAGGTGGCACTCAGAGAGTTCCGCGACGATTTGTACTACCGCCTCAACGTCTTGAGCATCTACCTGCCGCCACTGCGCGAGCGGCGCGAAGATATTCCGCTGCTGCTCAAGCGTTTCGTGCGCGAGTTCGCGGTGCTGCACGACCGCACCTTTCCTGGTATCACGCAGGAAGCGATGCAGCGGCTGGTCGCGGCGCAGTGGCCGGGGAATGTTCGTCAGCTCCGCAACCTGATCGAATCGATGGTGGTGCTGGCACTTGGGAGCGAGGTCCGGGCGGCGGATATCCCGGCCGACGTCACCGAGGGGAGCGGCTCGCTGCTGCCGATGCGGCTCCCCAGAATCGACACCCGCGACGGGCCGGTGGTGGGCGGGGCCGAGTTCGAGTTCATCCTCAGAAGCCTGATGGAGCTGAGGGTCCAGCTCGAGGAACTCAAAAGGAAACTGGGAGAACGCCACGAGCCCGTGCACGTTATCGAGGTCTCCGACCCCTCGATTTCGCAGACTGTCGCAATTCCGGTCACCTCGTTGGGGCCAGTATCGGCCGAAGAGGAGCCGGAGCCCGAGGCGGTGGTAGTCTATCGGGCCGGAATGACCATGGCGGAGGTCGAACGGGTCACTATCGAGACCGTTCTGGAACAACTCCGGGGCAATCGGCGGCGGGCGGCCCAGGTCCTGGGGATCGGTGAGCGCACGCTCTACCGCAAGCTCAAGGAGTTCGGGATCGCCTAAGTCACGATATGGCAATTTGTTGAGTGGGGTCACCTCTTGACACTTCTCAAGGATCTTGCCAACTTGCAGGGGATTACTCCTTTCGAGTTACCCTGAGCCCCGGGCTCTCGTGCACCTCGCCGTCGACTCTGCTCGCTGTGTAGCCTGCCTGGCCTGCGTCCGGGTCTGCCCGACCGACGCCATTGCCCTGCCGCCAGAGGCGCGAGTCGTCGAAATCGTCGAAGAAAACTGCATCCGCTGCGGCGAATGCGTCCCGGCCTGCCCGCACGACGCCATTGCCGCCACCGGAGCCGTCGATAAAGCCCTCGCCATCGCCGAAGCCGGCACTGGCGCGCTGATCCTGGCCCCCGAGGCCGTCGCGCATTTCCATCCCGCCACTCCCGAACAGCTGGTCAACGCCTGCTACGAAGCGGGTTTCCGGCTGGTCAGCCGCGGGGTCATCGGCGACGAACTGGTGGCGCAGGAATACCTCAACCTGTGGGAAGACCCCGACTGGGGGACCCTGGTTCGGAGCACCGATCCGGTCGTCGTGGCGGCCATCACCGCCCACTATCCCGAGCTGGTCCCCTATCTGGCTCCTATTACCCATCCCTGCGTGGCAGAGGCGCGATTCCTGCGTCAAATGCACGGGAATGGCCTCCCGGTGGTCTATGCCGGGATGAGTGCCCCAAGCACCATTGGTGAGCTGGATGCGATGCTCACCTTCAACGATCTGGAACAGCTTTTCGCCCTGCGGGAGGTCCGGCCGGCCACATTGCCGACGACTTTCTCGCGGGTTCCGCCTGAGATGCGGCGGCATATGTCGGTGGCAGGGGGTTTGCCACTGGAAATGGTGGTGAGCGGGTCGAGCCGGGGCCGCAGGCTCCTCACGGTCCGCGGACTGGAAGCGCTTCCAGCGCTGGCGAGGGCTGTCGGGCACGACCGGATCGACCTCGGTTTCGTCGATATCCAGGGGCATCCCGGGGCATTGGGGCACCCTGCCGCCGGGCCGAAGCAGGATCTCTACCGCCGTCGGGCTTTGATCCAGCAGTACGAGCCGGCCCGGAGCCGGACGCCGGTGGTGCTGGAAGAGGTCGATGTCGCCGCCGCGTTCGCCTTCGGGCAGCGCCGGCAGCAGGCTGAACCCGCCGCCGTGCGGACGATACTGGAAGCAATCGGCACGGGGCCGAACGGGAAGGCGTGGGATTGTCGGGCGTGTGGCTATCCGAGTTGTCACCGCTTTGCGCAGGCAGCCGCTCTTGGGCGCGCGTCGCTCCGCCAGTGTGTGCCGTGGCTGAGTCAGCGGGCCGACGATGCGAGTCGCGATGCGAGTACCGACGCTCTCACTGGCCTGGCGAGTTACCGGTCGTTGCAGCAGCGGTTGAATCACGAGATGGAGCGCAGCAAGCGGAGTGGCGACAATTTCGCCGTCCTCTTCCTCGATCTCGATCACCTGAAGTTGCTGAACGATCGCTACGGCCACGAGCGTGGCAACGCGGTCCTGCGAATGGTGTCCGACGAGTTGCGGCGGACGATTCGTGCGACGGACCTCGCGGCGAGATATGGTGGCGACGAGTTCGTGATTCTGCTGACCCGGACCGATCGTGCCGGTGCCTTGCGAGTGGCCGATGCGGTGCGTGAGCGGGTCCTGAGTGCCGGCTCGGCCCAGGGGTACAGCGAAGGCGAAGTCTCGGTGAGCATTGGCGTGGCGGAGTACGATCCCGCCGCGCCGCAGGAAGGGCCGCTGCTCGATCAGGCCGATCGGGCGCTCTACCTGGCGAAGTCGGCGGGGCGCAATACCGTTGCCTGACGAATTTATTTTTCCGACGAGGGACCGTGTGACCGCATCGCCTCAACATCTGTTCGACGCGTCACAGCCGCGGCCCGGAGGAGCACCAGTGGATCCAGCGACCGACCCGTGGGGTGTGCGCCGGGCCGAGAATCTGCTGACCTCGCTCGAGGGGATCCTCTCGGCGCGGGTGGTGACGACGCCGCTCGGCGAAGTGAGCGAGATCCACATCCTGGCGCAGGCGGGCCAGGCACCGAAGCAGGTGGTGCGCAACATCGAGAGCGCCTTGCTCGCGCATCTGGGCTTGAAAGTGGACCATCGGAAGATCTCCATCGCGCAGACCGCCGATGTGAAGCCGATGGCGGCGCTGGAGCAGAGTGCGTTGCAGGCGAACGTGATGACGCGGGTCGTGTTGTTTGATGACCTGGTGATGGCGACGGTGCCGCATCAGCGGCGGGTCACTGCCACGGTCACGCTCACGGCGAATGGCCGGATCGAGAGCGGCACCGAGGAAGGTCCCGACACGGCGCGCTCACGAGTGGAGTGTGCGGCTCGTGCGGCGGTGCAGGTGCTCGAGCGGTTGATTGCCAAGCATTCGTTGGCGCTCGAAGGGGCGCAGCTGATCGAGGCGTTCGACAAGCACTATGTGATGATCGGCGTGCATGCGATCGGTGGCCGCGAGAGCAGGCTGCTGGTCGGCACGGCCGAGGTGCGGGAGAGCAGTGAGCACGCGGCAGTGTATGCGGTGCTCGATGCGACGAATCGTTGGGCCGCGGCGCGCCAGGCGCGTTGAGAAAGCGGCGAAGCCGCCGTAGGTGCGGCGCTCGCGCCGCACCATGCTAGTCGAAGGATGAAGCTCAAGGATTGTCATCCTGAGCGAAGCGGCCCAAAGGGCCGCGCAGTCGAAGGAGCCGAAGCTCGATGACAGGACGTTGTCATCCTGAGCAAGCCCGCGCAGCGGGCGCAGTCGAAGGAGCGGTTCTCAATTGTGAAGTAACGATCATCGATGATCGATCGACGATCGACGAGCATAAATAGCCCGACGCGCGAGGATCTCTGTCTCGCGCGAACGCAGCATCAGAATAGAGGAGAAACAGGGGGGGAATCCCAGGGCCCGGCTGAGCGGAGCCGAGCGCGACACCACAAGCGAAGCGTCTGGTAGATCACGAGCGGGATCTGCCCCTCCAAAAGTTCAGACTTTTGAGTGGTACCAGGAGGAGGTGACGCATATGCTGGAATGGTTGGCTGCGGCCGTCGATTTCATCGCGAGCATTTTCCTCGCGGAGACCGTGACCTGGATCTAAATGCCCAACTCGGGGATTTCCCTTCCTTTTTATCATGTCCATGAGCCGTGCTGTCCAAACCTACGTAGGATCAGTCGCCATCGCAGCCCTAGGGTTGCTCTGGTTCATGACTGGTCTGCCACGCCCAAGAGTAGACTACTGGGCGTTGATTTCGTTGGGTGTAGTGGGCTGCCTCATGGAGACGGGACGCACCGCCAACAAGTCCCGATCGATGGCCGGATCCTTGGTGTTCGTGATGCACTTGGCGATCGGTGTTGCACTTGGCGGATTGTGGGGATCGCTCACTGCAGGCTGCATCACCGCCGTGACCCAACTCTACGCGCGTGTGTCGCCGCTAAAGGTCCTCTTTAATGTTTCGGAGCGGATCGTAAGCGTTGGCCTCGCTTTCAGTGTGTACCACTTACTCGGAGGCGCGCATCCACCGGCAATCTTGGTGGCGGGCGGTGCGCACCTACCCTTCGAGAGTGCCCTTACGGACATCGGTAAGTTCCTCGCGGCTGCTTGCGTCTACTTCATCGTGAATTCGATCGCCGTCAACACGGCTGTGGCTCTCGCAACGCACAAGCCGATCCTTTCAACCTGGCGCTCGAATACACTGTGGGTACTCGGATACGACATGGCTGCGAGCCTCATGGCTCTCGGCGTGGCATACTTATTCGTCAGATTTGACAACGAGAAGGGCATCGGACGCTTCGGTTTCGTGGGCATATTCATCCCGTTTATTGCGGTGCGGAACGTGTATGGCAAGCTCAATACCGTTCAAGACCTGTATCGAGAGCTTGACAGCGCTTACGCCGAGCTTGAACTGAATGTCCGCGAGCAACTCGCGATGATGGTTAAGGCCATCGAGGCCCGAGATCCCTATACTTCCGGCCATTCCCGCCGCGTATGCGGACTCTCTCGCGCAATCGCGACAGATTTCGGGCTAACCCCGGAAGAAATTGAAGAGATTGAGAATGCAGCGTTGCTACACGATGTAGGAAAGATTCATGAGGAGTTTGCCCCGCTTCTACAAAAGGAGGGCAAACTAACGGAAGAGGAATGGGCAGTAATGAAGACCCATTCTGCAAAAAGTGCGGAACTCGTATCCTCGTTCTCGAGGTTTCAGGGTTACGTAGTCGCCTGCGTCCGTCACCACCACGAACGCTGGGATGGTCGTGGGTACCCGGATGGCATCGCCGGAGAAGCGATCCCACTAGGCGCTAGGATCATCACAATCGCGGATACCATCGACGCAATGACAACGAACCGACCTTATCGGAACGCGCTGCCGGTGGATGTTGTGCTTGCAGAACTGAACAAAGGTCGATCGTCACAATTTGACGCAAGGTTGGTTGAGTTGACGGTCAACTCCGTAACTGTTCGACGCCTAATAGCTGATCCGTCTTCAATCCCCGATCACATGCCCCAGCCGAGAATCCGAGCGCGGGCAGATGAGGCGAGGCGGTCCGGGCGAGCAATAGGCCAGCGCCCGCCGCACGATCGTGCCGTGAACGAGGCGCCTTAGCCGACTTCTCGGATACCCCACGCGCCCTTTTCGCCAACCGGCGAGACACCCAGTCTCCGGATCATCGACTGAGTTGGCCCTGGGAGCCGCCCGAGTCGTTCTCGCGCTGCCTCCCGCTTTCCTTCCGTGTTTCCGCCAATCGAGTTCTCAAGAATTGCGATTGCTGCGAGGATTTCGGCCTGATCCTTCGCGTCATGGCGGTCGATTTCCTCTATCTGCCGCTCAAGTCTCGCGAGTGCGCCCGCTGCAGTGCCGGTCCTAATACCGGTGAAGGCAACCCAGCGTGCATATGGTCCGGCAAAGCAGTCGTGATGAAGCTTCTTGTGAACCCCACTCGTACCAATCTTCCCTGCGAGCAGGGCCTTACGCTCTTTCCCGGCAAGTGCCAACACATCTGCCTTGCATAGTTTCCATGCCTGCTGAACCCATTCTGGACGTCTTTTGTCAAAGCGCGAGTCAAACGCGGCCATCGCGCTTTCTGCCTCGACAAGCCGTCCTTCGATGGCTAGGCCCAGCCCTTGATCATACGCCGCGCTAAGTAAGCAGATGCCCCACTCCTCAGAACTAGAGGCCCGGATGGCTTCGCGCGCAAACGATATCTGTGCAGACGGGTTGCCTAGGCGACCCTCAACCAACGCCAGGCCAGATGCCGCGTTTGCGATGAACGCTGGATTACCAAGGGCTTTGGCGATCGAGTAAGCTTGGTGAAGCACCGGCGCTGCCTCGAGGTAATTTCCCGTCTGACACAATGACACTCCTGCTCCGAGGAGAAGGCGGGTCGTGATTGAGTCTGCTGGGCATGTCTGGCTGATCGTCGTGACGCCCTCCAGGAGCACCGGGAGCGCCACCCGCGGACCACCACGTTGTGCCAAAAACCACGCACGGGCGTGATATGCGTGAAGTGCGTCGTGGCCGGCCAATGGAACGGCCATCAATTGGCTGGTCACATCGCCAAGCTGAGCAATGTGTTTGTCGTTGCGACTTGAGGAAATGAGAGCGGTCGAGGTTGAGGCAGCTCTTGTACGGAGAGAAGGAGTGAAGCTGTTGTCCCCGGCAATGTTGAGCGAAGCCGTGATCGCCTCGCCAAGTCTCGCTCCTACTAGTCTTCCGAGAAAGCGATCGTTCGTAATCCGAAGGAGCCGTTCCTGTGCCAACTCAGTGTTGCTTAGCATTTGTGGCAAGGACTCGAGCGCCAGATGAGAGGCCTCCCAGCAGCCGATCTCTTGTAGTGCTTCCGCGCGAAGGAGGGCGAAGCCGGAGTGGTTCAGGCTGGCCGCGACGGTGGGCGCATCGGAGAGCATGGCAGCGAGGCGTCCGCTGTGACCTTGACGAAGCAGATCCTCACCAACCGTTAGAAGAAATTCCATTGCCTTCGCAGGCGTCCTCCCTCGCCCAAGATGCCACCCAAGTTCTAACGGATCTACCTCAGTTGAACTCACTCCGTGTTGCATCAGGTGGCTTCCGATAATGTCGTGGAGCGAAGCACGATGCGAACAGCTAAGGCTGGCATAGGCACAATCCCTCGCCAGTTGTGAGGCAAACGAGACGCGCGCATTGGCTGAAACGAAAATATTGTTGGCGGCCAGTGTACGCAGTGCCCGCGCCGCCGCAGGAAGAGACAGCCCTATCCATTCGTATAGCTCAAGGTGATCCATGCGTGAACCGAGCAAGGAAGCCAACTGCACAAACGCAAGTGCCTCATCGTCGACGGCGAGCAGGGCACTTCTGATAGCCTCGGAGTGGCTGTCGGCCGGCGCTAGAGGTGTATCCTCATGCAAGGCACTGAAGGAACTACGGAACCTTGGCTTCCCTGCGCGTTGCCACTCGGTAGCGATTGCGCTCAGCGTACTTGGGATGCCTGAAGCATACTCTATGATCGCACGCACATCCTGAAAGTGCTGCATATCGAGCGGGCCTGTGATGCCCACAATAAGTTCGCGGGCGTCATCACTTGATAGCGGATCAAGGTCGACGGTCTGTACCCACTCGTTTGGTATAGCGATCAAAGCGGCGGCGTGACTAGTATGGCCGATCCGATGAATCTGGGCTGAGAGCAAGATCATCACCGGCTCCCGGAGCAGGCGACGAAGTAGGTAGTGAATAATGGCCGATGATTGCTCGTCCACCAGGTGTGCATCATCGATGACGAGCAGCACCGGCTGCTCGCCTGCTATTGCGGAGATCAGAGCGGATATGGCCTCAGCAAGGCAAACGTGTGCGGCAGGAAGTGAGGGCTCGTCTGTGGTCGAGATCCCGGGGAAGTAGTCCGCGAGGCTAGGTGCCCAACTAGCGAGGACCTTGAGGTGCGCAGGAGAAATCGCTCTGGCGCCGGGGTGATTGCATAAGGCGGTCACGAGCGAGAGAATCCCGCCCAAAGCGATTCTCTGTTCGGCTGCAGCGCAGCGGATCTGAAAGACGGCTGCTCCTCGTAAGTTGATTATAGTTGCCAGTTGGCTTGCGAGGACCGACTTCCCGATGCCCACACACCCGCGAAGCAGGAGATGCGGCGAGGCGCATGCGGTTGCCCGCTCCCATATTTCGAGACATCGTTGGGTTTCTTGAGAACGACCGGAGAGTCCTCGATCTGCGTAGGCCGAGGTAGGCTGGTCAGCCAATCCGCCGATGTGACCGGACGGGAGCGAAGCAAGTCGCAGCCGCGTCGCGATCCGTTCAAAGTCTCCGCTTGGCACTGCGCCAAGCTCGGTGGCAAGTCGCCGCTTCCAGTCATCGAACACCCTAAGTGCTCCGATCCGGTCACCCACTATGGTGCGCGCCTCGAGCTGGGCCCGCGCTGCCTCCTCACTCAAATGATCCAAGGCTCGCAAACGCTCCGCAACTTCTTCCATCCACCGAGCGTTCCCTTGCCGTCGAGACTCGCTTAGCTGGCCTGACAAGACCGACTGGATTCGCGGAAGCAATCGAATTCGCTGAGCGTCGCACCATTGTTGAAAGTCCGGAGCGTCATCTATGCAAAATTCCTCCAGAAAACTCGCAGGGAAAAGAGTTGAATCGAAGGCGACTTCAAGGGAATCGAGATCCGTGGTGACTCGCCCTTGAATCAGACGGACAGCGTCCCTGCTTGAGTCAAATGCGTCAGCACCAAGTCTCCCACGAAGTACAGACAGTGCGGTTGCCAGGGAATGCCTGGCCTCCTCCATCGCACTCGCCGGCCAGAGCAAGGTCGCCAGTTTATCCCGCCGATGCGCCACCGGCCTCTCCACCGCGAAATAGACCAGCAGCGCCAGATGCTTCCTGGTCCGGAACCGGATCGGGTCGCCATTCGGCGCCCGGAGCTCCGGGCTCCCAAGGACGGTGAGATGAAAGGGGTTCACTGATGGCTCCTCAGGCTGGGGGAGGTCCCGGCCAGCTTAGCGTGGGGCGATCAACCAATCGTCAAATCGGGGCAGGGGGCCGGCGGGCGGCCCGGGGTGGTTTGGGGCGGGAAAGCCCCGAAATCACCGATTTTTCTCCTTATATATAGGCGCGTTTTTGGGGGCGGGGGGAGGGGGCGGAACGGCCGCGATTTCCGGGGGTGGCCCGGGGTCAGTCGGCCTCGGGGTCTGCCCGGAACGATGCTTCGCTCCCTCGACTTCGCCCGCTCCGCGGGCTCCGCTCAGGATGACACCTTCCTGCGTCCGCCGCGCGACGTCAAAATCCGGTAAGCCCCGAAATCGCCCTACTCCCCACCCCCGCCGGACAGTACACTTCCCGCTGGCCGACCCCCATCGCTCCCAGCTCGGAGAGTCGCGTGAATCTCGTCCGCTCCACCCTGGCGCTCGCTGCACTCGCCATCTCCATCGCGACCCCGGCGCGCGCACAGAACGTCTCCAGCTACACCGAGTGGTTCTCGAAGACGACCGACGCGCTGGTCGCGCGCACCAAAGCGCCAGCCCTCTCGGTTGCCGTGATGGAGAACGGCAGGCAGATCTACAGTGACGCCGGCGGCTCCGTCGAAACACCGCCGCGCCGGGGTCCCGGCCCGAGCACGATGTATCGCATCGGCTCGGTGAGCAAACTCTACACGGCGAGCATCGCGGCACGACTCGCGAGTCGCGGCATCATCAACCTCGATGCCAATGTGCGTCAGTACGTGCCGGAGTATTCCGAGAAGAATGCGCCGATCACCCTGCGCCAGCTCGCCGGCCACCTCTCAGGGATTCGCCACTACGGTGCCCGCGAGTTCATCAGCACCACCGCGTTCGATTCGCTGGCACCGACCATCGCGATCTTCGCGCAGGACTCGCTCCTCTTCGCACCCGGCACGAAGTACTCCTACTCGAGCTACGGCTTCAACCTCCTCGGCCTCGCCCTCGAACGCGCCGCCCACAAGCCGTTCCTCCGCCTGCTGCACGACGAAGTGATCGAGCCGCTCCACCTCAAGCTCACCGCGCCCGATATGCCGGGCGCGAAGCTCCCCGAACGCGCCACCACCTTCGACGTCAACGCAGAAGGCGTCGCAACGCCCACCACGCCAGACAATCTCTCCGATCGCTGGCCGAGCGGGGGATTGCTCGCGAGCGTCACCGATCTCGCGCGCTTCGGGACGGCGTTTGTGCGCCCGGGCTTCCTCCCCGATTCGATGATCACGATGATGACCACGCATCAGCACCTCGCCTCGGGTGCGTCCTCTCTCGTCGGCCTCGGCTGGCGTATCGGCGTTGATTCGGCCGGCCGCACCATCTGGCACCATGGCGGCACGTCGAATGGCGGGCGCGCGCTGCTGGTAGTCTGGCCCGAGGAGAAGCTGGTGGTCGCGATCGCGTCGGATGCACTGGTGCCGTTTGATCTGCCCAATGCCTATGCGTTTGCGAATATCGCGCGGGAAGGGAGGAAGTACCGGTAAGCCTGGTTCCAGGCTTGTCATCCTGAGCGAAGCACCCCGAAGGGGTGCGCAGTCGAGGGAGCACCCTCTCGCCGTTAGGTATCGCTAGCTCGACTTCGCGCGATTCGCGGGGTTCCCTTGGACAAGCTCAGGGCAGGCTACTCAGGATGACAACCTTCGGGATATCCATCATCCGTCATCCATCACCGAGCGCAGCCCCGGATAGCTGGTAACGGCTCCGTACCAGACGCCGAGGGAAATCAATCGCATAGCTGTGCGTCGCGGGATATGCTGTGAATTTACAGCACCGCCTCTACCGAGCTGGCGATGTCATTCCTTCGTGCCTGTTGCGCGTTCCCGGTTGTCGTAGTCGCTTCACCCCTGAACGCCCAAAGCACGTGGCCAGTGGTGCCACTCTCCCCCGGCGTCACGATCAACGCGGATCGGGAAAACCTGTCAGCGCTCTCCTTCGTCTCCGTCAGCAAGACCGGGACGATTGCGGTGGGCCAGCCGCAGGATAGCAAGGTGCGATTCTTTTCTTCCACTGGCACCTCACTCGGTACCTTCGGACGATCCGGCGGCGGCCCTGGTGAATTCGGTTATCTTGGCCCTACGATCTCAGTCTGGACCGGCGACTCACTCTGGGTGGGCGACAACGCGCTGCAGCGTTGGACACTGATCGGCCCCGACCGCGCGCTGGTCAAGACCGTGCGTGTTCCGGTCACTCTTGCTCTCCCTCGCCCGCGCGGAACGCCGGTTCCCGTGGGCGGGATCTACCTCCGAGGCGTGGTGAGTGCAGACACGGTGCTCGCCATTGGCACACGAGTCGATGCGCAGGGACGGTATTTTTCAGTCGCAGTCCGGATGCGACTCGATGGCACTCCCGTGAGCATTCTCGGTGAAGCGCTCAGTGATGCGAGTCGGAGCGACTGCACCATGCTTGGGTCCAGCCGGCCCGGTCTCGCGGTTGCTGTCCCCTACTGTCCCCGCTCTCAAATGGTGTTCTCGCCCTCGGGGGATCGGGTGGCTATTACCAGCCTCACGCTCGAGCAACAGTCGCGAGGCGCGTTCACGCTTCATCTGCTCGGAGAAACCGGCGACACTCTTCGCTCAAGAGAATACATCGTCCCGACCGAGCGACTCGACTCGAAGGAGTTCGACGAAATAATCAACGCACTCCCTGCACAGGTGTCGTCGGGCCTGAAGGCGGCGAAGGCACCAGATCGGTACCCACCAGCATCAGCACTTCTCATCGGCTGGGATGGCAGCATCTGGGTTGGTCAGGAAGGGAAGAGCGACAGACTGTGGGTGATCATCGATCCGGCTGGCCGGGAAGCCGGGCAATTTCATCTACCGAAGAATGTCCGGCTCTGGACTGTCGGGAATGGACGGGTTTGGGGTGTGGCCGAAGCGGAGAGCGGTGCGCAGTCGATCGTGAGCTATATCGTGACGTGGCGGCGGTAGGGCGGGCAACGGCCCGTTTCTTCTGCTGTCCGGCCCACCAGTCTTCGGAGGCCCCAGGCGCCGCGTCCCGGAACTTCCGCGTGCCCGGCGGCCCGGGGCGACCTAGCTGCGTCTCGGCCATCGCCCAATCCCATACTCTTGCTAAGTTTGAATCGGTCCGGCGTTTGCCTCACGTCAACCGCACATCTCAGGTGACCCCCCATGTTTATCGGCATCCGAGTTCGCAAGAGTGTCGCGACGAAAGTCATCTCCGCCGGAATCGAAGGCGCGGTGATCGGATCCATCTGCAACTATTTTGATCCGCCGGAGGGTTCGCTGTTGGTCGCCCCACTGGCGGGGTCCATCGCCTGCATCAGCGTGGTGCTGGTCTTCCAGTGGTTCGATGATCGTCAGCGGAGAAAAGCGCTTGAAGAGTGATGGCCTCTTCTCGATCTTCTTCGGCGTGATGTCTGGCGGGCTGGCGGTGACCGCGGCCGTGAATCTCTGGCGGAGTCGATTTGCTGCGGCGAGCAAACAGTTGGCCCGGCGTCGGATGCTGATGCGCGAGCGGCTGATCCCCCTTGCACTTTTGGCGGGGCTCGGCTGTTCCTCTCCGAGCGGCTCCTCTGCAGGTTCATTCTTTGCGGAGGAGCCGCTCGGTAGCATCGTGTTTATGTGGCGTCCAGTCGCGGGTACGCCCCAGCCATATCGAATCAGCCCTGACGGCACCAATTTCCTTCCGATTTCGACGCCATCCCTCGCCGACAAGCCTCAACCGAGCCCTGATGGGAACAGGTTGATGTACAATTTCGCTGGCAATCAGTATGTGATGGAATACGACAACAGCCTGCTGAGCCAAGTCACGACCGACCGCCACCGGCTGTGGGCGCGGTGGGCGCCGGACGGGCAACGGATCGTGGCTGTCAGGTACGACGACCAGGGTAACCAGGAACTCAGGATCACGGAGCTTGATCGATCAGCGGACCGCACGATCACGCCATTGCTCTCCGCGTACGACGGGTACCTGTCGCATCCGAGTTTCTTTCCCCGCGGCGACAGTCTGCTCTACGTACAACACGACAATAATGGCAATGGCACGCTCTGGATCGCGTACGCCAGCGGAAAATCTCCACGCCTCTTCACCTCGCCGTGGGGGAATAGCGTCCCCAGGTTCGCACTCGCGCGCAACGGTGAGGCGATGGCGGTCACCGGCCTCGCCACCGGGGACGACACACCCGACTACCATACTCTTCGGATATCGAAGAACTGGGGTGGCCCCCTCCTGTCGATCGACCTTGGGGATGTCTGGGTCGAGGAGCTGGTATTTTCTCCGGACGCCAAGTTCCTCGTACTGACCCTTGAACGTCCGCAGTCGGGGGTGACCTGGTTGGAGCTGCTCGAGGTTTCGACCCTGCGGCATCGGCGAATCTCGCCGGAAGTGGGGAAGAGTTCCGCGATCGATGCGGCGTGGGGCTTTTAGCCAGGGCGGCGGTCCGGGGTCGAAAAGCCCCAGGATTTATCGGTTCTTCTCCTTATATATACGCGCGTTTTTGGGGCGGGCGTTAGTAGCCTCGGAAGTCTGGGCTGCGCCGAGAGGATCGGGGCGAGGTACGGGGGGGCCGTTCGAAGAGAGCCGGCTGACGGAGCGCCGCGCAAGCACGGCGCGAACAGCGGCTTCCCCCCGACCGAAGCCCCTGAACCCGGATCCGGTGCGCGTCAGTCGTCCTGGAGATCTGCGCGGCGCGAGGCGCCGCGCGAGCAGGCCCAACGTGGGGCGGAGACCGGTGCCGCGCGAGCGCGGCACCACCGACCGACCTCTCCCTCCTTCGATCACATAGCGCCTCCCGGTTCCGGGCGCTAATCTCACACGAACTCCCCCACGCGCACGCCCTCACCACAGGCCCCTCGCCATGACCACGACCTACCGCGTCGGCTACTTCATCGGCTCGCTCTCGAGCACCTCGATCAATCGGATCCTCGCGACCGCGCTCATTCGTCTCGCGCCGAGCGAGCTCGTGTTCACCGAGATCCCGTTCAAGGATCTGCCGCTCTACTCGCCTGATCACGAGCACAACTGCCCCGACCCGGTGGTCGCACTCAAGGCCGCGCTCGCGGCATCCGATGCCGTGCTCTTCGTGACGCCGGAATACAATCGCTCGATTCCCGGTGGACTCAAGAACGCGATCGACTGGGCCAGCCGCCCCTACGGCCAGAACTCCTTCAACCGGAAGCCGAGTGCATCGATCGGCGCCTCACCCGGCCCCATCGGCACCGCCGTTGCCCAGCAACATCTTCGCTCCCTCCTCGGCTATTGCAACGCCCCGCAGATGAACTCCCCCGAGGGGTACATCCGCTTCACCCCCGGGCTCATCGACGCCGACGGCACGGTGAGTGATCCGGGAACGGAAGAGTTCCTGCGCAATTACATGAAAGAGTTCTACGGGTTCATCTCGAGGGTGTACCTGGCGATCCCGAAGCCGGGGTAGGGGGGCTCCGAAGTTGTCATCCTGAGCGTAGCGGCCGTAGGCCGCGGAGTCGAGGGAGCGGAGCTTCGGCTCCTTCGACTGCGCCCGCTTCGCGGGCTCCGGTCAGGATGACAATGTCGACGGCCGGGGGCGACATTGCTTGATGTCCGGACGCGCGCCGAGAGGATCGGGGCGAGGTACGGGGGGGCCGTTCGAAGAGAGCCGGCTGAACGAGCGCCGCGCGAGCACGGCGCGAACAGCGGCTTCCCCCCGACCGAGCCCCTGGACGACAGCTTTTCTGGATAGTATCGCTCCCTCGACTTCGCACCCTTCGGGTGCTTCGCTCAGGATGACAACGTTCCTGACACCGCCCCCTCGCTTCGCTCAGGGTGACAACCTCAGGGCGCTCATTCTTCTCCCGATCCGCCCGATAATCCTCGCGTCTTCTCTCGCGGGTTGACCTGACGCTTTCCCGACGTATCCTCTTGGCCCCCCTCTGCTCCAGTCGCGGATTTCCCGCGCTGGAGATGTCGCTCCGTGCGCCCCGAGCCCTGTCCCATTCGCTGGTCCCACTCAATCCATTCTTCAGGAGTATTTCCCATGTCCATCGGACGCCGTTTCCTCAATGCTGGTCTCTCTGTTCTGTTCCTCGTCGGCATCCAGACCTACGCCAAGGCCGAAGATGCCGGCGGCGGGCTCTGGTTCTGCGCTTACAACGGCTCGTTCTGCACCTTCACCGACGGCTCGTACTGGTCGGGCTGCCTCACCGGCTACGAGTCCGGCTACATCTGGACCTTCGTCGCCAACACGATGTGCACCTCGTACACCCCGAAGCAGGGCGCCGGCGGCAACTAGCTTCCACGCAGCACGCTCGTCCTAGTACCCTGCTCGGGGCGCCGGACGTCGACAACGGAATTCTGATCTGCACGAAGTGAGAGTCTTGTGAAAGTGATGTCACGCAGTACCAGCAGCATTGTTCTCCTTCTCCTGGCGGGGTGCGGCGGTGAACGCGCACCCGCGCCAGCGGCTCCGCCATCGCGCGTGGCGCCGGCGATGCCGACGCTGGTGGCGATGCCCACCAGCAACGACGTCGCCGCGTCACCGCATTCTCCGACGTCGCCGATTCGCATCGGCCTGCATGGTGATGTGTTGCTCGCCGATCTCTCGCTCGACGGCAAGGTCTTGCGCACCATTGATACGCTGGGCCACGTGCACTGGCAGGCGGGGCGACGTGGCGAGGGGCCGGGTGAAGCGCGGCTCGCGTTGCCGCTCGAGATTACCGATTCAAGTATCATGGCATTCGATCTTGCCACCCGCCGGCTCACCGAATGGGATTCCACCGGCAAGATGTTGCGCACCACGTTGTCGTTACCGCGCATTCCCCTTGCGCGGACACGCGAGAACGAGTGGCTCGGCTGGGAGCCCGATCAGCCGCGCTATGGTGTGGTGCTGGTGGATGCCGAAGGGCACACGCGCGAAGTGCTGGACCACGCCGAGGCGCACTATGTGGAGATGTTCCCGGCAGTGAGCGATCCGCGGATGATCGTGCCGCCGGCGCTGGGGAGCTGGCGCGGCGGGATCGTGGTCGCGAACGGGAAGACGTATCAGCTCGCGCTGTATGACTGGAACGGTATGCTGAAGCACACCGTCAGCAGGGTGTTGCCCGAGAATCATCTTTCGGCGAAGCAGGTCGATGCCGAGCTTGGCGGACTCGCCGGCCGGCCGGGGCAGCGGAGCGAGAATCAGGAGTTGCGGCGGGCGCAGCTCGCGGCGCAGGTACGGCCGTGGTTCACGCATCTCACGCCGCTGGGACTTGATAGTGCGGGCCGCATCTGGGTCGTGGGGCAGCAAGGCGATACGACCTTTGCGGAGGTCTTCACGGCCGAGCAGTTCGTGGGACGCATCGTATTGCCGTGCGCAGGATTCCAGGGGCGGTGGGCGATGCGCGGTGAGTGGTTGGCGCTGGTCTGCGCGCCGGATGATGCGAGTGCCGTGGGAGATGCGGTGGTGAAGCGGTGGAGGGTGAGGTAGGGGGCGTTTCGTGGCTGCGCCTCGCGGCGATCTGGATGTGGGGCCCGAAGAGGGGAGTGGAAACCCGGCGAATAGATGACATTTGTGTAAGAGTTTTTCTCCTTATTCAGGCGAGGGGCTAGGTAATGAAAGCCGCACGGCGTGCGGGCTGCGCTGGGATCAGTGTCAAGAGATTGGGCGAAAAAATAAGGGTTTTCCCTATGTTGACGCAGTAAGACTTTGCCGCTACCGTCCTATGAGTAGTATCCACCCGCTTCAGACCCGCCACCTGCCCACCCCCAGGGTACCCCCGTGACCGTTGCCGCCAGGCCTACTGTAGTGGTTGCAGATGATTACCCCCTCGTCTCGAAGACCCTCCTACGGATGGTGGCTCAACGGTTCAACGGCGTCGAGGCGGTCCAATGTCTCGAGACGCTCGCGACCGCGCTGGAGGAGCATCAGCCCGACATCGCGCTCGTGGACGTCCGGATGCAGGAGGAGACGTCGACGCTGGATGTGTTGCCGCAGCTGATGGAGATATCGTCGGCAACACGCTTCATCTTGATCACGGGCTTCCCTGATTGGGCGCCGGCGGGGCGGCTATTCGCCCTCGGCGCGAGAGGACTTCTTGCGAAGCCATTTGTGCCCAAGGAACTCTGGCGGGCGATTGATGTCGTCCATTCCGGAGGCTCATATTTGTCCGAAAGTCCCCTAATGCGAGACGGTACAAGGGTTCTCCGGCCCTTGAAGCAACTTTCCGAGACCCAGGCCAAGGTATTCGCGCTGTTGAGGCAGGGGCTTTCCTATGCACAGATCGAGGAGCGTATCGGTCCAAAGGAGAGCACGATCGGGAAACATGTGCGCTTTGTTCGGGAAAAGCTCGGGATCGCCACCGAGCCAGGGTACGTCCGATGGGAGCATATCGTGTGCCCGTGTATGGATCGCCTGGAAGACCGATTTCCGCGTGGGCCGTCCTCTGCCCGCTGAGAGTATGAAACGAGTATCCGCCTCGAATGGGTTGAAGGTGTTCACCGAAGCTTGGACGGCTCAATTGGATAGGGGCTTTCGCCTTCAGATCCCCCACGTTGACGTCCTATCCTGTGAACCGTAGCGTTCCAGTCGTCGCTGAGCTTGAGTTGAATCGGTCGTGTTGCTCTCACCCGAGCACTGGCGACACCTGAACCATCTTCCCTTCCCAAGGAGAATCAGATGCGAAGGACCGACAAGATCACGGCTATTGCCACACTAGTGACCATGCTCGCGCTGTTTGGCGGCAGCTCGCAGGAAGCACAGGCGCAGGATGCGCTGGGGGGGGCGTGCATCATGTGCGTCGAGTCCTGCAATGGCGTGAACCCGACCGGGATGTGTCAGGCCATGACCGGGTGCGGTGCGGAGGGTCAGTGCATCAACGGTACAGCGACCGGATGCGACTGGGACACCGACAGCCAGGATGAGCGGATCTTCTGCTTCCAGGCCTGATTCGGTAAGTGCTCGGACGTCGCCGCGACCTCTGTGGCGACGTTCGAGCATCGGGTATCTACCATTTTGCCCTGCGAGACTCAGATGTCAGAACCGAACACAAGCATTATTTCCCGAGTCATGATGACAGTTGCCGTATCATGCGCCGTGGTCACCACGGGGCTCGTTGTACGGCGAGAGCTATTCACACCGCCCCCCGTAGCTGCGGCCGGCGTACCACGCCCCGTGAAAGGATGGGAGTCTTTCCAAGAAGGGGGGCAACTCCTGGGAGCTGCGAATGCGCAGATCAAGATGGTCGTATTTTCGGATTTCCAATGCGGTTTCTGTCGAAAGTTTGCCCTCGAGACCTGGCCGGAGATCCATGCGAAGTATGGTGATAAGGTCGCCATGGTAGTCCAGCACTGGCCGCTGAATGGCCACAGCGAAGCGTACCCAGCGGCACGAGCAGCCGAGTGTGCTGGCAGGCAGGGAAAGTTCGAGCAATACAGTAAGGCCTTGTTTAGCCAAAGCGACTCGATCGGCAAGAAGGCGTATGGGCGATTTGCCGTCGAGGCCCAAGTTCCTGACACGATTGCATTTTCCGCCTGCGTGGCTGAACCAGGGAAGGTGGCGGTCATCGAACGCGGAATGGCGGGTGCTACAACACTGGGCTTGACTGGCACCCCATCAATTATCATTGACGGCATGCTCTCACCTAGCGGAGCGCTCTCGCGTGTCACGTCAATGCTTGACGAAGCACTCAAGGCCAGGGAATCGCGTTGATCGCAATTGCTGGCGAACTTGGGAAGCCCGTCGGGCTGATCGTCGCACTTGGTATCCTCGCGTGTGGCGCGCCGACTGGGGGGCCTGACCAAAGTAAGGATCCCGTAGCGCCAAGCCCGGTTGAGCTTGGTGGGGTCCACTTAGTCGTGGATACTCTCATCCCCGTACTTCGGATCGATGGCACGTCAGCACGCTTCTCAGAGGTGGGTGGGGTCTTCGCCTCGTTGTCTGGAGTAATCGCCATCCTTCAACGACAAGACAATGCTGTTCGGCTCTTCGGTATTGGCGGGAAGGAGATTGCGACCTTTGGCCGTGCTGGCGAAGGACCTGGCGAGTTCCGGTTCATTTCTCGTCTGGGGTGGATAGCCGACACGCTCTGGATCACTGACATGGGCCTGCGACGAGTTACGCTGATCTCTCCAAGTGGTGCGTTTCTACGGGCATTTCGATACCCGACGCCCCACGCCGAGCCGGAGGATTCCGCGAGTTTCCCGGTCTACGGTGCCTCAACCAGCTTTCCATGGGCCATTCTGTCAGACTCCCAATTTGTGACTTTCGCCAATGAGCGGCCCGGCAGTCCGGCGGTTCCCGAAGGAGTCACTGCTTCCGCCCTCCTTACCGGGGCAAGTGGCGCGATTCAGCGACGCATTGCCTACCCGCAACCCGACGATGCCGAGGGGTATGTGGAGTTTGAGGCCAAGAACGGACCGGCAGCTCGCCATTCTGTGCCACTCGTTCAGAAGCCTCAGTGGGGAATTTCGCCGAATGGCCGGTACATAGCAGTGACTTCCGCGCTTCTGACGCGTTCGAAGGATCTTCGATACTTCACCGTGCAGGTGTTGTCGACAAGCGGAGACACGGTCTTTTCGCGGGATCTGTCGGTTGCGGCCGTGAACGTACCACCGGAGGTACGAGCCTCAGAAATGGGTGAGGTCAGCCATAGCCAGATGATACGGCTTTCTGCGAAAGATCCCTCATCCGTCTCGGTCGCGATTTCGAACCGTATTCCAAATACTTTCCCGGGGGTTACGGGGCTGCTTGTTGCCGAGGATGGCCGAGTGCTCTTGGGCCAGTATTCGGTGGCCAACGGCCAGCCTTGGGTAGTGCTCGACCGATGTCAGGGTACTCCCATCGCCTCCTTCATCGCTCCAAGGGGAACATTCCTCACCAGCGTTAATCAAGGCCTTGTGTACGGTGTTGAGCGGGACTCGGTCGGAGTGGAGAGTGCAGTCGTCTTCCGAATGCCGCCGGCTCCGAAGTGCTAGCGCCAGGCATGAGAGGGCTCCACGCCCGCTGGAGCGACGTGCGACGGAAGGGTTTGCTCGCAGTCGATGCCTCGTCGGTCGCGGTCGTGCGGATCCTGATGGCTGCAATCATCCTGTGGGAGGTAGTTAGGTATTTCACGCACAATTGGATCAAGAGCTACTGGATAGATCCATCATTCCATTTCACCTACTTCGGGTTCGGATGGGTACACCCTTGGCCCGGCAATTTGTTGTACCTCCATTTCGCTTTGATGGGCCTTGCGGCTCTTGCAGTGCTTTTCGGACTGTACTACAGGGCTGCGAGTGTCTTTCTTGCAATCAGCTTTGCCTACCAATTCCTGCTTGAACAGGCGCGATACCTCAACCATTTCTACGCGGCGCTACTTATACTCGTGCTATTGGCCGTCCTACCGGCGCATGCAGAATGGTCCATCGACCGCAGGCGTCGTCAGGATTATGAGCCCGCGACTGTACCGGCGTGGGTGATATGGGTGCTGCGCTTTCAAGTTGGTGTAATTTACTTCTACGGCGGGCTCGCGAAACTCAACGTTGATTGGCTCGGCGGTGCTCCTACCGGATTGTGGATGAATCACCGAGCGACTGTGCCCTTTGTCGACTTCTTGCTGAGGCATGGGCTGCATGGTGTATTCTTTGGGGTTGGAGGAATGCTATTTGACCTCTTTGTGGTGCCTTTCCTCTTGCTCAGGCCCACGCGCCCCTACGCATTCATCGCTGCGATTTGCTTCCATTTTATCAACGCCCAGCTCTTCCCGATCGGAATCTTCCCATGGATGATGGTCGCAACAACCACGATCTTCTTCGTACCGAGTTGGCCCCGAAGTGTCTTGACCTATTTCTCTGCGCCGAGAGTGCCACGAAGTAAGGAGGTCTCGACCTTTGACGAACCGCGCCGGCCGTTGCTGGCCTTCCTTGCTGCGTTCATGGTAGTCCAATTGACAGTCCCCTTTCGACACTGGCTCTACCCCGGTGATGTGGCCTGGACCGAAGAGGGGCATCGATTTTCGTGGAGGATGATGCTCCGCGACAAAGCAGGTAGTGCACAGTTTTTGGTGGTCTCTGGCTCCGACACAGCGTGGGTGAGCGCACAGCAGTACTTGCGCCCATGGCAGATGGGAGCGATGATAGGCAACCCCGACATGTTGCTCCAGTTTGGTCATCATCTCCGCGATGAATTTCAACGACGGGGCAAGAATGACGCACGCGTGTATGTGCGTTCGCTAGTGTCCTTGAATGGCCGCAAAGCAATTCCGATCATCGCCGATACCAGCGAGCTGGGCCGTATCCCCCGTACCCTGGGTCACGCCAACTGGATCACCGCGGGGCCCGGTGACAAGGAGTGACAGCCAGGTTCACGACGGAAAGGTGAACCCGAGCAGCGCGCGCTGGACGGTCCTTTTCGATGGCGGATGTCCCCGCTGCCGACGGACAATCAAACTAATGCAGGCATGGCTTCCTGATATTAGTGTTGAAGCGGTTGACTTCACCACGGCCGGGGAAGGCGACACTCCTACCCTTCGTGCCGTGTCACTCCACAACGCAATGAGCGCTATGCATGTGCTTGCGCCGGACGGAACAACGTACCGCGGTTATGATGCCTTTGTTGCACTTGCGCGCGCCTCGAGGCGCTGGAAGGTGGCTGGCTTGATCGGACAGCTCCCATTGCTTCGTTGGATCGGGCGTATTGTGTATGGGCTGTTTGCCAGAAGTCGACGGCGTGTAGGATGCGAGGCAGGGACCTGCACATTAATCTAGAGGTGCGCGCGACAGGAACCGAGCGGTCGCTGATTGGGCACTGCGCGAGGGCTACCGTACAATGTGAACGAACCCGCGATTCACCTTCAGGCGGCCATGACCACCACGCCGGGATGCGGGAGGGGGAGCGGACCCGGATGCGGTGGACTGTCGCGAGCAGCGCACCGGCCGACTCTGCTGTACTTTGCTTTCGCTTCTATCAAAATCACCCTGTACACCTCCTCGGCCGCATCTCCATTCGCATCCCCTCGCCACCTCACCGCGCCATCATCCACGAATCCAGTCGCATGGAAGTTCCCGCCGGGTTGAATTCGGCGCAGACCTCGTGTTCCCTCCGCGGTCCATCCAGATCCCGCAGCCAGGTGTGGCCATTCGGCGTCGCGAGAATCACCGAGAAAGACGGCAACCGGACCTTCAATCCCGGTGGGCTCACTGACGGGGCCCCTCCTCGCCGCATTTGCACGCTGCGCTGGGTGGCGACCACGATGTACTTTCATGGAGTCCTCTGGCTATCCGGCCGGGTGGGACCCTACGATTCTAGCGGGACCTAGACTAGTGGAAACGTCAGATGATCCTCGCCTCGAACGACTTGCGCCTCGCATTCCGCTGCTGGGCGGCCATCGGCGCCGCAGCCTGCATCGTGAGTGTGCCGCTCGCGGCTGCTCAGGCCCCCGGCAGGGAAGAGGGCCACGCTGTCGCTTCCGAGCAGCTCCGGGTCAGCGGAGCTGCTGACACCGAGCCCTTCGGCAGAATCGATTGCATCGCGGCCACCCCGGATGGTGGCGTTGCGCTCTTCGATGGCAAGGGTATGGACGGCCCAACCCTGTTACTCCTCGACGAGAACGGCAAGCTTCGCCGACGCCTCGGGCGCAAGGGCGCAGGCCCGGGTGAATATTCCTCCCTGCAACTGTCCGACTGCATCTCGGTCACCGCCGATGGCACGATAGTGCTGCTCGACCGAGGGCTGTCGCGAATCGTTCGCTGGGATCGAAATGGAAAGCTGCTTCCGGCGGTTTCCGTTCCTGTCCGGCCGAGCGGCCTCCCGCCGTACTTGGTACCGCTTCGTGACGGCTCATTCTACGTGCATTCCGTCATCAGGCCGCCGACGCCCGGGGGGGTCTTTGATGGCGGCGACTACGGCTACATCCACCTGAGTGCGGCGGGGTCGATCCTTGACACGCTCCGGCCCTCGGCGATGGCGCTGCGCAAACGCGGCCACCGGATCGGCGATCCGAACGTGCAGTGGTTTCCCCGGATCGATGGGAGCGTCCTCGAGGCCGATCAGGCGGAGTTGGGCTACCGCCTTCGGGATCTCAAGGGCGCCTGGCATCCAGTGAGCCACCCGCGCCCGGCCATCCCGTTCTCTACCGCCGAACTGGCGGAGGAAGCTGCCATCCAGGAATGGACCAGACTCTTGACTCGTGGCGCGGTTCCGGCGGGCGAGTTGGCAGAAACCAAGCCGGCATTCGAGAGGATTTTCAGTGATGCAGGGATGCGGGTATGGTTGCTTCGACGCGTCCCTGCCGAGGCTGGCATTCCGCGTCCGGAGGGTGGCCCTCCCAGTATTGGCGCGACGCCGCGACCAGCCCGGCATCTCTTCGAACCGCCGGTCTGGGTGCGCTTTTCGGCCAAGGGCAAGTACGAGGGGGAGGTGCGTTTCCCCTTGGAGAGCGCCTCGGGAAGCGCCTTTGTCGCGACGGGCAATACGGTCTGGTCCGCGTCGCTCTCGAAGGAGGGTGAGCCGGTAGTGATCAAGTGGCTGATCGAGATGCACTGAACTGTTGCTCTGGTTCGCGATGTCCGAAGCCGAGCAGCGGCGGAGGGTACAGCTGCTGAATATTGGAGAGCGGGACGGGGTGGAGAGTGTGCGGTTCAAGGTGGCGGTGCGGTGATCAGGGCAGGATAACCCGGCCCCGCGAGTAAGGCTTTCCTCCTCGCGATCCATAAGTATCATGGCGTGGAAATTCCCGACCGTCTGTTGCATTGCCCTCGGGTTTGGGGGAGCCGGCTGCTCCCAGCCTGAGGAGGTTCCCACCTCCCAGCTCATCGATATCGTTGTCGACAAATCGATCGATGAGGACTCGCTCTGGACAGCCGCAGCCAAACGTGCAGGGTTGCGAGTTGTTCTCGGCAGTTCAGAATATCAGTTCGGCCACGCTGCCGCCTCCGATGGTGCTGAACTCGGTGTCGTCGATTTCGGGGTGTTGCTCGGTGATGGGCGCGCGGTGATCTCGGACTTCAGCAAGCATCGCCTGGTCTACCTCTCGCCACGCGGTGAACTGCTGAGCCTGTTTGGGCGGCGAGGCGAGGGTCCCGGCGAGATCGGTCAGGCCGGCGGGATGTACCTCCAGGCCGACGGCAACCTGGTCTTCCGCGACAACCAGTTACAGCGGGCGACCGTGCTGACCCCGGCCGAAAATTCGCTCGACCTGCGGCGCTCGTATCCCGTGGCCTCGTACGCACGGCCCATCTGCGCCCTTGCCGACGTAACCGTCGGAGTTCGCTACCGGCCGCAGGTGCAGCGTACCATCGAAACACGGTCGCTTGATGGAAAGCGTGTCAACTACATCGGCCTGCCGCTCTTCAAAGCGACGAACAATCTCAACGTCATTGCGACCAACGGCTCCTTGCTCTGTCTGCCAGACAAGGCACAAGTGGTCTTCGCGGCGCAGACTGGCGACCTGCTCGCCTATCGCCGTGATGGGTCGGTCGCGTGGCGTCGCAAGCTTGCCGATTTTGTGCCAAGTCAGGTCAAGGAGGTCGGCAGCGGCGTTCTGTTGACGGCGGCCCCGCCGCCACTGAATCGCAGTGTCACGGTGCGCGCGCTCGTGCGGCTCGACAGCATCACGGCACTCCTGCAGATGGTGATGCTGGTGCGGAGGGGGGAGGGGAAGACCAGCGTCGTCGAGCGAAGCGGCATCGAGTCGCGAATTATCGCCCTTGAGGATGGCGCCGAACTGGGCCGACAGACCGACCTGCCGCTGATGCTCGACGTGCGGGACGGGATGGCGCTGACGTACGCCGAGGAGCCGGAACCGATGGTGGGACTGGTGCGGCTGCGCCTGATGCCGAGGTGATGCCTGCACGCGATTCCTCGCGTCCCCGTCGGGGTCACCTTCCCACGGCCTTCCCGCGCCGATCAAGCCGCGATACCCTCCTGCGCGACCCCGGCCGCAACCAACGCCTTGAGGAATGCACTCTTCTCCCGCGGGGAGATCACCACACTCTGCCCTTTGCCATAGCTGATCGCCAGTCGATCGAGCGAGAGGGCGGGGGCAGAGAGGATCGACCGGGTCGCGACGACTTTCGTCACCAGACGCAGTGGTACCCGTTGCACCTGCGGACCGCAGCGAACGATCAGCGTATCACCATCGATCGTATACGACGTGCCGAGGAGCATCCAGAGCGGTAGTCCGAGTGCGATGGGTGCAGGGATCGCGATCGCCAGCCAGCTTCCGATCGACGGCCGGGCGTGACCGGCCAGCGTCACGACGGCCGTCCCCAGCACGATAATCGCGACACCAACCAACAGCAGGATGAACCAGCTGTCGACCT
Organism: Gemmatimonadota bacterium; assembly: GCA_040388535.1. NCBI lineage: Bacteria > Pseudomonadati > Gemmatimonadota > Gemmatimonadota bacterium. The sequence continues at coordinate 1,197,748 of JAZKBR010000002.1, forward strand.
TCGACTTGAACTGCTGTGCCATGGACACCTCGGGAAGGCGAGTGCGTCGCCATCGCACGCCACGCGCTGTGCAGTATGCCGGGCGCGCACGGGGGAACGCAAGGACGGCTTCACCATCACGATTCTCCTTGCGCTGGCTACCGGCCAGGAGCACCTTTCTTCGACTTCCCGGTACAGCTGATCGTCCTATTGGCCCCCGCTATAGGGTATCGCTATTCGCAGCAACGTCCGGCATCACTGCCTTGCAGCACTCGCCTCGTTAGCCGTCGCCTTCGCGGCCCCGCTCCACGCGCAAGACCTCACCGATCGCGCGAACACACTCGCGACGAAGCTCGAAGGCGCGTCCATCACCGAGCGACAGGCGAACGCGGGCGCAGCGAGAGCGCTGCTCACCGAACTCAACGGCCGAGCACTCGATCGCGCCTCCGTCCGCGCGATTGCGCGAGTCTCTTTGGCGATGGCGGCACCGCTCTCGCCGATCGGGATCGTCCCGTCACGCGAGGAAGCGCGGTGGCGGAGCAGTGCCGTGCGGGCACTGGTCCGGCTTCTCTCGCGGGACACCCTCGACCTCTGGAGCGCAGAGCAGCTGGAAAGGATCGCCCCGTATCCCAGCATCTGGGCCGAACCCGCAGTGGAGCTCAAGCTGCTTCGCAAGCTGCGCGTGCCCAGCAACAATTTGCCGCGCGCTGTCGCAGCCGCCGTGGCCGGGCTCGAGATCGAAGCCGGTGATCCACTCGCGGCAGTGAAACTCCTCGAACGCCCGTTTCCTGGCGCCCTGGGCGAGGCGCAGCGACTGCACCTTCTTGCTGCGGCACACTTTGCCATTGGTCGGGATTCGCTCGCGAGCGCGACCTACTACGCCGGGGCGGCGGCCATCCGCGACTCGGCCGACGCCAATGTGTTCGGGCGGGAACTGCAGGAGATCGCTGAGGGTGCGGAGCTGCGCGAGTGGCGATCGACCGCGCTGGTGCCGACGGCGCGAGCGGCGTGGCTCGGGAAGTTCTGGGCCCGCGAGGACCTCGCCGATGGCCGCCTGCCGGGCACCAGATTGCGGGAACAGTTCTCCCGCTGGCGCCTGGCGCTGCAGCAGTATCGCTGGGACACCGACGGCACCCTCGCGTTGGGCGGCATACCGCCTCGTGGCGCAGCGCAGGATGGCAGCGAGGGTGACGTGCTCTTTCCGCGCGACGAAGGGACGGCCCCACCGGTCTATGACGCGCGCTATTTCGAGCGAAACAGCGTGATCGATGACCGCGGGCTACTAGTGCTCCGGCATGGCGCGCCCACGAACACCATTACCTCGGCAGGCGTTGCGGCGCTGGCCCAGGAGTCCCTGGTCTGGAGCGTGGCGAGTGCGAACGGCGATGGCGGGCCGGAGCTTCGTATCGTCTCCTTCTCACGAGCGGCGGTGCGCAAGATTGGTGTGCCATCTTTTCATTTCGGGATGCTCGCGCGCAACGTCCCGATGGGTGATCTGATGTCGCTCTGCCAGGTCGACGCCCGTCTCTGTGCTCTCGCCGGCCCCGGAGATGCGCGGGTACGTGCGAATCTGATCCTGCAGAACTTCACGGCCATGCGGACGAACGCCGAGGTGACGCAGGGGAACCCGCAGCGGTTCAACCATCCGCTTCGGGCGGTCGTGCAGGCATTTGGCATCCCCGACGGTGGCGTGCTTGTGGTCATGGCGGTTCCGCTGGCAAGTCTTGCCGCTGCGCACGACGCCGGCTCGGCGGCCACATCACTGAAGCTGCGTGTAATAGTGGGTGACCCGCTGAGTGGCGAAATTACCGGCACGGTCGACACGATTCGCCATTGGCGACTGGCGCAGCCAGTGCCAGTGGCGGGATTCCTGAGTTTCCTCACCATCGTGCCGGCAGGAATCGGCACCTGGCAGGTCGCGGTGACGGCGGCGGACATTGCTGGTGAAACCGGGGGTACCACCTGGATCAGCAATGTTCCCGTGATCGCGACGGCAAACGACGCGCTCACACTCGGTGATCCGATCCTGGGCCGCGTCGGCGGGGGGCTCGAATGGCAGTGGCAAGGGCAGCCGGTACTGCTCAATCCGACCAACGCATGGCACACTACGGAGCTGGCGACCTTGTCGGTCGTCGCGAGCGGCCTGCGCGCCGGTGAAGACTACGGCTTGCGGCTCGAGCTCTGGCCCAGTGATACCACGGCGAAGAGCCCGCGCCTCACGATTACTTCCGACCTTCGCGCCAACGCATCGACGATGATGCTGCAGCGTTCGCTCGATCTGTCGAGGATCGGGGCTGGCGACTATCGCCTGGTGCTTCGTCTTTCAGGTAAGAATGGTGCGACGACCACCATTCGGGAGCGACGGGTTGCGGTGCGGAAGTAGTCCGGGCAATCGAGATGGACGCGCCGCCTTGCCTGAAGGAGTAGGTGACTTCCTCCGCACTACCTTGAGGTGGAGCGTCTTGATCCTGAGCTGTCTGCCCACGATCGGCGTCGCGCAGTCATCCAAACCGCCAGAGACCGCTCTCGTGCGATCGACCGGCCCAGGCCGTTGGGGCGCACCCTCTCTCGCCATTGAGGAAGTGCGTGTCGGCGGCGCAGGATCGGGAGTAGAGCTCGGATCGGTCGATTGCATTGCCGCTCTCCCCGATGGTGGCGTGGCAGTCTTCGATAGCCGGGGCCTGAGTGGTCCGGCGCTGCGTGTTCTCGATTCGCACGGAGTGCTTCGCCGTTCAATCGGACGCCAGGGCGCAGGCCCCGGCGAATTTGGGGCGCGCGGAATTTCCGGCTGCCTCGCCGCCAGGGATGATGGCTCGCTGCTCATGCTCGACTACAGCAACAACCGCGTGAATCGCTGGACCGCAAACGGCGAGGTGCTCTCGAGTATTCCGCTGCCGCCTGGGCTGGGGGGCCCCGCGCCGTACCTGCTCGCCGGACCGGCGCAGTCGGTCTATATCAGGGTGGCCGTGACGCGACCCCGCGCCGGCGTCGGGATGGACTGGAGCGCCTACGGATTCGTGCGGGTTGCCGCCGATGGCAAAGTCCTCGACACGCTGCCACGACCCCGATCAACTGGCTCGAACGCGCCGCCACGACTCTTCGATCCGATGGAATTCATCCTTCCTCAGGCTGATGGTCGCATCGTACGATCGTTCTCTGATCGTCTCGCCTTTGACGTATGGCTGCCCGGAGCCACTCGGGCCGCGATCTCGGCGGAGCGCCCGCTCCCTGCCACGCGAGTGCTGCCGGCCGAGCGGAGCGAACTCGAGGCGGGGCTCGCATTCTGGACTGCGCAAACGAAAGGGATGGTACCGAACCCTGGAGTCGCGACGACGAAATCCGCCTTCGCCGATATGCGCGTTGACCTTGAGGGTCGCCTCTGGTTCCAGCGCAACGTCACCGCGGTGAAGGGTGCGATGGTCCATCCGCCGGGGCTTCCGGGGCAGCCCGCACCACCGGGGCAGATGTACCAGGTGCCGCCGGTCTTCGCCGCTTTCGATCGCAGCGGTGCCTACCTCGGCGAAGTGCGGCTGCCGCTGCGGCAGGCGTACCTGCTCAACTTCACCTTCGCCGGTGATCATGTCTGGGGGACTTTCACCGATGCAGAGGGGGTGCCGGTGGTCGTGAAGTGGCGGATTGTTGGGGCGGGGAGGAGGTAGGGCATGCGATCGTCCTTGCTCGCGATTCTCTTCACCCTCGTCACTGCTGCCAACGCGCAGCGCGCCCCGACGACGGCCGTGATCTTCGGCATCGGCGCCCCTTCGGGGAATGACTCGCCCGCGAAGCTCGGGCCGGTGGCGATCGATCGCAGCGGCCGGATCTTCCACCTCGACGTGGCCGAGGCGTCGATTGTGGCGTACTCGGGCGCGGGGAAGCGACTCTTCGCCATCGGCCGACGAGGCGATGGGCCGGGCGAGTTCCGGAAACCAGTCGCAATGGTGATCGATAGCGCCAACCATCTGCTCGTGATGGACGAGGCGCAGCGAGCGGTACATCGATTCGATCTGTCGCGGTCAGGCCCGCCGCGCCTTCTCGACCGGATTCCGGTCCCGCTGACCGGCCATTCGATCTGTATTCTCGGGAGCCAGCTGGTGGTGCTGAAATCATCGTCGGCAAGTGCCCCGGTGATTCACCTGCTCGCACTCCAGGATGGCGGTGCCACAATCGTGCGCAGCTTCGCGCCGGCCAACATCGTTGACAAGCGCGCCAGCAGCATCGTGATCCGGATGATGCTCCTCGATGAAGGCCGACTCGCCTGCAACTCAGCGCAGCAGCTGGTTGCGCTCGCAGCCGAGGGGAGTGGCACGTTCCACGTGTATGACAAGCGCGGCAGCGAAGTAGCGAGGGGAGCGGTTCCGGGGTTCGCCGAAATACCGGTGATGCAAGACGGCCCCGAGCGGTTCATAGTACGGGCAGGGCCCGGAGGGGTGATGTCCATCTCGGCGATGGAGGTCGCGGCCGATGGCAGTGTCGCGCTGCAGGCGAGTACCCAACCTCGCGATTATTCGTCCGCGCAGGGGCCATCGCAGCAATTCTGGTTCGACCCCGCTGGTCGGCTCACGCGAAAGGCAGCTCCCACGCGGATGTGGCGCGTTGCCGCTCGCGACGGCATACTCCTCTGCGGTCTCGCGGAGCCGGAGCCCACGCTGGTGGTGACGACTGCGGGGAGTTGTCCTTAGCGCCAGCGACCGACTTGCGCCCCCACTATAGCACGGGCACTTTTCGACCGCCTTCCCAGCTCATCGATCGTCCTATCGGCCCCCGCTATAGGGTATCGCTATCCGCATTGCCACGATGGCCTCCCTCCTGCTTGCCATCACCGGTTGCTCGACCGGTGCGCCTCGCAGTGCCACGAACGGGGCAGCGTCGAGCGGCGTGATCCCCGAACAGATCATCAGCGCGCGCGACACCACCCCCGCATGCCCCCAGTGCGTCATCGCACTCGATTCTCTCACGACCCTCGGCCTCGAAGATGATTCGGTCACCCCACGCGACCCGACGAGCGTCGTTCAGGGAGCTGATCAGTTGTTCTATGTGGCGCCGATGTCGGAACAGGGGCGAGTCGGCGTCTATGGCTGGGACGGCCATCTGGTTCGACTGCTCGGCCGCACCGGAGACGGACCAGGCGAACTCCGCTGGGCGGCCTCCGTGGCCGCCGCCCCGGATGGATCCCTCGGCGTGCTCGATTTCAACCGGATCCTCTGGTATCCACTCCTGGGCGGCGCACCGATCACCCAAGTGCTCGACCAGCCCCTCGGAGAATTCCGGACGCTTGCGCTGCCGGGTCGTGGTCTCGTAGTGGCGACCGAGCAGTCGATGCCGGGTCGAGCGTTTGTGTATGTCGATTCATTGGGGAATCGCCGCGACTTTGGGGACTCCCTCAAGGCCCGCGCCACGGTCGGCGATGGCTTTGCACCCCATTCGCTCGCCGCTTCTGGCGGCGGCCACTTCTACGCGATGCCGTGGTACAACACACCCAGGATCGATGAATGGGACACGAACGGCCGCCTCCTCCGACGCTATCAGCTGCCGGCGCCGTGGTTCACACCATATGGGATCGAGCCACTCCGTGAACTGCAACGTGTCGGGGTGCGTGGCCTGCGGCTCGCCATCTCAAGCAGCGCGTGGCGTGATAGGGCTGGACTGCTCTGGACCATCACCAACGTCGCCGATCCGCGCTGGAAGGTGGTCGCCGACATTGGCCAGAAGGATGAACTGGGCGCCCGACAGCCACTCCTTTCCGGCTACGACAAGCGCCTGGTGCAGGATGCGATCATTGCGGTCTATCGTGTGACCGACACGTCTGTGGCGCTGGTTGCGTCGCGGCGCGTGGATATGCCACTCTCACGATTCCTCTCCGATAGTGTCGTGGCCGAGCGGACCCAGGCAGGTCGCGAGGATGTGGGGTTCAATCTCTTCCGATACAGGCTCCGTGGGCTCTTGCAATGATCACATCTCATCGCAGAGGAGCAACCGGGTGAATCGCGCCACCTTGCTCAGCACTGCCCTCGCGATCACGCCGGCGTTGCTCGCAGCCCAATCGCCGCAGGAACATCGGCGAATTCATGGAGACACGACCTTCGTCACCTCCTCGAAAGCCGCTCATGTTCCAATACTCGAAGCCACTCGACTCCGCACACTCACCGCTGGGCCCGATGGCGCTCCATTCGGCCGCATCGACGCACTGGCACTCGGCCCCAACGGCAGCCTTGCCGTGTTCGATGGCAACGGCAACACCGGCCCCGAGCTGAGTATCCTGTCGCCAGGTGCCAGCGCACTCAGGCGTATTGGCCGCGAGGGCGATGGTCCTGGTGAATATCGTGGCGGCGGGCCTGGGCTCGCGATTGCGGCCGACGGCACCATTCTGTTGCGTCAGTTGAAGGGCGTGATCAACCGTTATCGGGCCGATGGCCGATTCATTAACTCGTTCTTCATCAGTGGGATTGGCGGGCTCATCGACATCTTTCCCGGACCGCACCACACTTTCTACACCCACGCAGGGCCCACCCGCGGCGCCGCACAATTTTCATTTCTTCAGTTGCCACTACTCCAGCTGGACAGCATGGGAGTGATCCTCGATACCGTCCCGGCCCCGCCGCCAACAGCGGGTGCCGTTGATTCGAAGTTCGCTCTGTCGGTGCTTTGGACCGTCATTCCCGATGGCAGGAGGCTCGCACTCCGATCGGACAAGCTCGGATATACCCTACAGGCGCTAGAACCGAGGGCTAGCCTGCTCCGAACCGATGTCGAGGCGACGCCGCCACGATTTCTGCCAGAGGAGCGACAGGAATTGCAGCTCGTGCTCGACTTCGGCCAGCGGCTGCCGCCGGGGATGCGGAGCCCGATCACTCGCATGCCTGAGCTGAAACAGCTCCTCGCCGGGGCGCCTGCGTTCGACTGGTCGCAGCGCATCTGGCTGCCGGTACACACCGCAGGCGTGAAGCAGGGAATCCGCGCGCTTGGCAGGCACGAGAGTGCTCGAGGCCAGGTTGAGTCCGTCAGCGTCAGCTACGATGAACCACCAGAATTCGCCTCATTCGATCTCTCCGGTCACTACTACGGGCGCGTCCGCTTTCCCCTCGGCGCCACTCGGTTGGTGTTCTTCGGCAACACCGCGTGGGGAGTCATCACTGGCCCCGATGATGAGCCGGCACTCGCTGAGTTTCGGCTGCCGGCGGCGCTCGATGCTCACTAGTGGGACAAGGTTACGGGCCGTACTTCCCGTGGTGTGCGTCCTTGCCATCGGCTGTCGCAGTGCAGCTCCAGCCGGAAGAGTTGTGGTCGACCTGCAGTGGGATACCGTCTGGCAAAGCGGCAAGGCTGGCTTGGATTCCGCGCTGTTGGCGCCAAGTCTTCTGACCTACAATCGCGGCACCCTCTACGTGTTCGACAACGCCGAGGCGCGGATAGTGGCGCTGGATGCGACAACGGGTGCATCGCGCTGGAAGGTGGGCCGCGCTGGCGCTGGGCCCCTGGAGTTCGGTGGCGTCGCAGCGATTGCCCCGGATCGCGACGGAGGGGTCGCCGTTGTCGACATCCGCGACCGGCGCGTTACGCGCTGGAGCGGCAATGGCGAGCTCGTGGGCACCATCTCGCTCGGCGCGATGGGCGGGCAGCCGAACCAACTCTGCGCGCTCAGCAATGACCGACTACTTCTCGCCGACGTCTTTGCAGCGAGCCTCAACGAAATGGATTCCACCGGAAAGCCGGTCGCGAAGCGCGCCCCGATCTGGCCAGATCTCGTGGGCGCGAAGTGGGAGTCGCATCAGGTGGTGCTGCGGAACAGTCCCGATCTGGCCCTCTGCATCGCGGCACTCACATCAGGTCGCGGCTTCGCGATTCTTACGGAGCGTAGGCCACCGAGGGTCGTTCGGTATGTCGAGAGCTTCGACGCCTATGCCGTTGGGCCTCGCAAGGATGAAAAGGAGATGAGCTACTGGGCCACGTTCGATGCGGCGATCACCGCCGACACCGTGATGGTGCTCTTCGCAGGGCGGACCGCGGATCTGAACCGCCTGATTGACCGCTACAGCGCGACGTCGGGCGGCTATCTCGACAGCTATCGCTTGCCCTTCGCAACGAAGCGCTTCGCAGCGGGTGGCGGCCTGATCTTCGTGGCGGACTCCACCGGCACCAGCGTGCTTGGCCTTCGTCCGGGTCGTCTCAAATCGGTTTCCGGGAGGTAATCGAAGATATGAAGGACAACTTAGTGCGACACCGCGCCTTGATTGGCGCAGCCCTCGCCATCACCGCCACTGCCCACCCCTGCGCAGCCCAGCGCGCGCTCGACTTCACGCGCGCACCGGAGCGCACCATCAGCACCGGCGTCACCAGCGTGAGTCACGGGATCCAGATCGCCGATGGCCGCTTCGTCTTCGCCGATATGACGACGCCGGCCATCATCGTCGCCGACTTTGCCAACGACAAGCTCGTCACCCTCGGCCACAAGGGCGCGGGCCCGAACGAGTATCGGGCCCCCGTGGGCGCGGTCACTGATGGCGCTGGTGGTGCCGTCGTCCCCGATATGGCGCTCGGGCGCGCGCTCGGCGTCAGCGCTGCCGGGGCGCTGACCGGCACCCGCTTCAGCAGCAACGACCTCAACGGCGCCGGGCTCGCGACGGTGCGCGGGATGAATCGCGATGGCACGCTCTTCTATGCCGGGCGACCGCCGCAGGGTCGACCCGATTCGCTGCTGATCCTGCGCGGGCTCCCCGCATCGGCCACGCCGCAAACCATCGGGTACTGGCCGATGGTGCCGGTGACGTTCGGCCCGCCGGTTACCGGAGCTGACGGCCGAGTGTCGCGCTCCATTCTTGGGGGATCCTGGGCGAACCGCACCGAATGGGTCTCGCTTCCCAACGAGACCGTCGCGATTGTCCGGCCGCTGCCGTTCCGCGTCGACATCTTCCACCCGGATGGCTCACGAATCATCGGACAGGCCGTCGACTTCCGGCCGGTACTCTTCGACGACAAGGTAAAGGCCGCCTATCGTGAGCAGCGCGGGCCGATTCCCGACGGCAATTTCCCGGCTGCGCTGCCGCGCTTCGAAAGTGGGGACGACGTCATCGCCTCCGACCGCAACGAGGTCTGGGTCCAGCGACTGCGGCCGCCGTCAGACCAGGTGCCCGTGTACGACATCTTCGACGGCAACGCGCGCTACACCGGCACGGCGAAGCTCCGGAACGCTTCAAAGGTTGTCGGCTTCGGGCCGGGTGTGGTGTATGTCGCGCGCGAAGCCGCCGAGGATGGCTTCTGGTATCTGGAGCGGTATCGCAGGCCGTAGCGCAGCTCGGTTCGGGCGCTCGATCCGCGTTTTGTGGTACGCTTGTGCCGAACGGGAAGGGGTGATAGCGTGTATATACAGCCGCATCGTAGGCGATGCGATTCACCTGGGACCCCAACAAGAGTGAGAGGACCCGCCTCGAACGCGGCTTCGACTTCGATTTTGCCAGCGCAAGCTTCGCCGGGCGGACTGTCGAATGGGATGATGTCCGGCGCGACTACGGTGAGCGGCGCATCGTGGCGGTCGGGGCAACTCGAGGCAGGATCCTGACCATCTGCTATACCGATCGGATGCAAGCAGGAGAGCACGTCGAGCGTCGCATCATTTCAGCCCGAAGGAGTAACCCCCGTGAGAAGAAATCGTACGCGGCTGGTGGTGAAAACGGCTGACCAGCTGGGGCCGGGCTTCGCCGATTTCGCGCGTATGGACGCGATGACCGAGGAGGAGATCGAACGTACCTCTCCCCCGGAACTTGCCAATCTTCCTGATGATTTCTGGGTGGGTGGGAGAGTGGTCGAGCCCGTCATCAAGCTTCCGATCTCTATCCGAGTGGATGAGGACGTGCTCGACTGGTTTCGCAGCCAGGGTCCGCGCTACCAGACCAAGATGAACGCGGTGCTGCGCGCACATATGAAGGAGCATGCCAAGCCAGCGGCACGAAAGCCGGCGCCACGGAAGAAGCGCGCGAAGTCGTAAGCTTGTCAATACCGTTCGACGGCCATAGCATATGTAGAGCGGAGGACGAACCAATGGGCACACCGGCGAAGGGCCCGCGCCTCAGGCGCAAGAATGTCATTCTCGATCAGCGCAAGATCGATCGGGCCAAGCGTGTGCTGGGTGCGGCGACCGAGACCGAGACCATCAGTCGTGCCCTCGATGCCGTGGCTGAAATGGCACGATTCCAGGCCGAGGTCGACGCGGGGCTGGAGGGTCTGGTGGGCCGCGGTGGCTTCCTCGACGCCTTCAACACCGCGTTGTAGTCACCGGTGTTGCTCCTCGATTCGAATATCTACATCGCGGCGTTCAATGACTCGGCCTTCGGCAGGTCGTTTCGGGAATTCCATCGGGCGCAATTGCCGCAACTTCTCCTCAGTGCCGTGGTCGCCCACGAGTTGCTCGTGGGGGCCCGGACCCCGCGCAAGCTGCGTGACCTGACCCGGGGACTGCTCGAGCCGTTTCGCACAAGGCGGCGGCTGCACACTCCCGGATACTCGACCTGGCAGCTGGCCGCTGGCATCGACCGGCGCCTGCGGATCAGCGGCAAGTACGCCGCGAGCTTGGCGCAGCGGAGCTTCGCGAACGACCTCCTCATCGCGGCGACGGCACGCGAACTCGGCGCTACCATCGTGACCAGCAACCTCAGTGACTTCAGGCTGATCGCCGACGTCGTTCCCATCAAATTCGTCGCCCCCTGGCCGAGCTGAGGGTTGATGCGCCGCATTTTCGGATTCGCTTTCCTCATCATCACCGCCACGGCCAGCGCGCAGTCGCCGGCCCAGCGCGCGTGGCTCGATTCGGCTACCGCCAGCGCCCCGCAATGCAATAGCGGCACCGGTTCCCTCAAGCGACTCTGCGGTGGGCTCGCGGCCGTCCGGCGCGCGGCGGCCACTGGCGACGCCAGCGAGGCGTCGAAGTCGCTGCTGACCTTCGAACGCGCCGTCCTCGACGACCCCACCTGGCCGCTCGCCTGGTACGGCCTCGGCCTCGCCCGGGTGCAGGCGGCGCGCGCGAAGCTCATCGCGCACGAAGGTGCGTTGCAGCCGCTCGGGATGAGCTTCGAGGCCGGGGCAGGCTTCGCCCTGATCCGCGCGCTCACGCTCGACGTGAGCTACCTCCCCGCGGCCGAGGCGCTCGCGCTGATCTCGATTCCACGGGAAGGGGCGTCACGACTGGTCGAGCGGATCGCGATGCTGCGCAAACTGCGGCCCAGACTCACTGGGACTGCCGACTACAGTGCCGCGCAGGTCGAACTCAACGGTGGCGATCCCGATTCGGCGACCGCCTTCCTGCACGACGCCCTGCAGCGCACCGACATCGACAGTGGCGTGGTCCTCCTCGCGCTCGCACGCTCGCGCTATGCCGCGAAGGATCCGGTCGATGGGCGTAAGATGCTCATTCGCGGGGCGCGCGACAGTGCAAGTGCTTCGCGCGCGGCATACGCCCAGGAACTCAGCTGGGTCGCGACGCCGACCGAACTGCGGGAGTGGGATTCACTGCCATCGGCCGCGCGGGCCGACTGGCTCACGGCGTTCTGGAATACGCGCGATGTGAGCGATGGCCATGAGGACGGCGCGCGGCTGATCGAGCATTACCGGCGCTTTGAATACGCGATGAAGAATTACACGCTCCAGTTGCCGCGGACCGGCAAGCATCAGATCTCGCGTAGCTCGATGGCGGGGGACTATATCGACCTCGATGCCGTGGTGCGCGACGTGGGGCACGACGCCGACACGTCGGCGGCCGAGGCCGGGATCACCGAAATGGCGGCGAGCAAGCGCTTCTCGGGAACGGGGGCCGGGCTGGCACAGTTCCGCAGTCTCACGGTGGTCTTCGACGACCGTGGTGTCGTCTATATCCGTCAGGGACCGCCCGACCAGTTCGCGCGCACGGTGGGCGGCAAGGCGATCGAGGGGTGGCGCTACGATCGCGACGGCGGCACACCACTCGTCCTCTATTTCAAGGAAGAAGACTTCGATGGGCAGGCCGGCGCGTCGACGCTGACGCCGGAAATCCTGAGTTCGTATCCCCAGGAACGCGACCAACTCTGCCAGCTTGAGCCGGGCGACTGCACCTTTTCGGCGGATCCGCGCGTCACCACACTGGCGACCGGGCGCGATGTTGCGTCGCCGCGAAGCGGCTCGCCGCAGTCGCGCCTGCTGGCCGGGGCCGCACGCACCACGAGCACCGCGCGAGTCGCCGCCGCGGCGACGCGGGGGAAGGCCAACATCGATACGGTGACAACGACCGATCGCTTTGCGCGGAAATTTCCCCACCAGGTCGAGCCAGTCGTGCAACTTCTCTCGGTGCGCCAGGCAGTCGAGGGGACCCCGCGTCTGCTCGTGGTCTTTGCCATCCCCGGCGATCAGCTCGCCTCGCTTGCGCTCGCCGAAGCGGGCGGTCGCACCGGCTATCCGGTGCACTTCGTGGTGAGCGCAGCACGTCATGGCGATGGCCGGCGCTTCGTGATGGATACAATCCGCAACTTCGCGACGCCACACCCGCTCAAGGCGGGCGAATTCCTGAGCGGAATGCTCGAATTGCCGATCGAACCGGGCGACTACACCGGCTCGCTGCTGATCTCGCAGCAGGATGGCCGTGGAGCCGTGGCACGGCTCGGCCGGATCACGGTGATCGGCAGCAGGCAGCAACTGGCGATCAGCGATGTGGTGCTTGGCGTGGCCGGCAGCAAGACCCACTGGAACTCCGGGAGCAGCGAGGTTTCGCTCAATCCGATGAATGCGTTCAGCAGTGGCGGCGAGGCCGAACTTTACGGCCAGCTCAGCGGGATGAAGTCGGGCCAGGACTACGTACTCACCTTCGAGGTCTTCCGCGCCGACGATGCGGTTGGGAAGAAGCCGCGGCTCGCGATTTCCTTTCCACAGACGGCGCGCGACGGGCTGGTCGAGATCCAGCGGAGCGTCGGGCTCAAGAGCCTCGATCCCGGGCGCTATCGCGTGAAGGTCGCGATTGCGGGTGCCGGTGAAAGTGCCTTTGCGATGACGGTGCTGACGGTGGTGAAATAGCTGCGCTGAGGCCCGGCTTGACTGTCGCGATGGCCGGGTCGCAGTAGATTCAGGACGCTGGCTTCCCGGCAGTTCGGACCCCCGACCGGACCCACGATGCGTCCACCGCTGGCCATCGCTCTCCTCTTCATCACCTCCGCCGCGAGCGCGCAGTCGCCGGCGCAGCGGGCGTGGCTCGACTCCGCCACCACCAGCGCCCAGCCGTGTACCACTGGCACCGGCTCGCTCAAGCGACTGTGTTCCGGGCTCGTCGCCGTGCAGCGCGCCGCAGCTACTGGCAATTCCGGCGACGCCTCGAAGGCGATGGCCATCTTCGAGCGTGCCGTCCTGGATGACCCCACCTGGCCGCTCGCATGGTACGGCCTCGGCCTCGCCCGGGTGCAGGCGGCGCGCGCGAAGCTCATCGCGCACGAAGGCGCCTTGCAGCCGCTCGGCGTCAGTTTCGAGGCCGGGGCGGGGTACGCCCTCGTCCGCGCGCTGACCCTCGACATCAACTATCTCCCTGCTGCCGAGGCACTCGCGCTGATCTCGATTCCGCGGGAAGGCGCGTCGCGACTGGCCGAGCGGGTGGCGATGCTGCGACGGGTACGTCCGAAGTTGTCGGGAACGGGTGCGTATGGTGCCGCGCAAGTTGAGCTCACCGGTGGCGATCCCGACTCGGCCACGGCGTTCCTGCGCGACGCATTGCGGCGCAGTGATATCGACAGCGGGCTGGTGCTCCTCTCGCTTGCGCGGGCACGCTATGCCGCAAAGGATCCCACCGAGGGGCGACAGCTCCTGATTCGTGGCACGCGCGACAGCGCGAGTGCGTCGCGCGCGGCCTACCGCCAGGAACTCAAATGGGTCGCCACGCCGGCGGAGATGGTGGAGTGGGATTCGCTTCTGGCGAGCGCGCGTCCGGAATGGCTCACGGGGTTCTGGGGCACTCGCGATGTGAGCGATGGACAGCAGGATGGGGCGAGGCTGGTGGAGCACTACCGGCGGTTTGAGTATGCCATGAAGAGCTACACCCTCGAACTGCCACGCACGGGCAAGCACAGGATCTCGCGGAGCTCGATGGCGGGCGACTACATCGATCTCGATGCCGAAGTCCGTAGCACCGAATTCGCGACGGGTGACGATCCCGCGGCGGCGGCGATTGCTGATGCCCAGCAGCTCAAACGGATGTACGGCGGCGCAGGCAACCTGCGGCAGTTCAAGAGCAGCACGATCGTCTTCGATGACCGCGGTTTCGTGTATATCCGACAGGGTCCACCGGATCATTTCGCTCGGACGGTGGGCGGGCAAGCCATTGAAGGGTGGAGCTATGAGCGTGACGGCGGCACGCCGCTGGTGCTTTACTTCAAGGAGGAGGACTTCGACGGTCAGGCCGGCGCGAGCGCACTGACACCGCAGATCCTCACGAGCTACCCCCAGGAGCGTGGGCAACTCTGTCAGCTCGACCCAGCTACTTGCCCGTTTTCGGCGGACCCGCGCGTCACGACGCTTGCGACCTATGGAGGTAGGACGCCGTCGCCTCAGCGCAGGATGCTGGCGGGCGCCGCGGGCACGACCAGCAATATCAGCGTTGTCGCCGCTGCGACGCGTGGCAAGGCGAGCATCGACACGGCGACTTCGACCGATCGCTTCGCGCGGCGGTTCACGCGGGCCGTGACGCCGACGGTGCAGATCCTCTCGGTTCGACAGGCCGTCGACGGTACCCCACGGATGCTCCTGGTCTTTGCCCTGCCGGGGGAGCAATTATCGAGCGTGGCCCTCGCCGAGGCAGGTGGTCGCACCGGGTATGCGGTGCATCTCGTGGCCAGTGCCGCGCGCCACGGCGATGGCCGGCGGTTCGTGATGGATACGATCCGCAACTTCGCGACGCCACACCCGCTCAAGGAGGGAGAGTTTCTCAGCGGGATGCTCGAATTGACGATCGAGCCCGGCGACTACACCGGCTCGCTGCTGATCTCGCAGGAGGATGGCCGTGGCGCCGTCGCGCGACTCGGTAGGGTCGTGGTGAAGGGGAGTAAGGGAGGGCTCGCGATCAGCGATGTTGTGCTGGGGGTCGCCGGTAGCAGAACGCAGTGGAACTCGGGGAGCAGTCTGGTGCCACTCAATCCGATGAATGCGTTCCGCAACGGCGGCGAGGCCGAACTCTACGGCCAGCTCAGCGGCATGAAGCCGGGCCAGGACTACGTGCTCACCTTCGAGGTCTTCCGCGCCGACGATGCGGTTGGGAAGAAGCCGCGGCTCGCGATTTCCTTTCCGCAGACGGCGCGCGACGGGCTGGTCGAGATCCAGCGGAGCGTGGGGTTGAAGAGCCTTGATCCAGGGCGCTATCGCGTGAAGGTCGCGATCGCGGGCGCCGGTGAAAGTGCCTTTGCGATGACGGTGTTGGCGGTGGTGAAGTAGTGGTCGCTGCGCCCCTTCGCATCGCCGCAGCGCTCTGCGTTCTGGGCACCATCGAACTCGGCGCGCAATCGCTGCCACGCCTCGAGCCACTTCCCGTCACGCCGATGCTTCAGGCCCTGGACTACCGCGCCGATGGCGGGCTCGCGATTGATCGTGCTGGCTGCCTCATCCTCTACAACTCCGACGCTCACTCACTTACCTGCATCGACCCGCGCAACGGCGCGTTCCGCTCCGTGGGGCGCGAAGGCTCTGGGCCCTCAGAATTCCGGCTGGTGACGTCGATGGTCGCGGCGTCTGATGGTGGGGCAATCGTGTACGACGCGGGCAACGCCCGCTTCGCGCTGCTCTCGTCTGGATGGCGCGTGACGGCCACCGTTCCGCACACTCCCGTCCTCGCCCTACTCGGCACGCCACGCGATTCGGTCCTCGCACTCACCCTGCCGGCAGCCACGGCCTCGGATCTCGTCGCCATCTCGCTGCGCACCAAGGTGGTGACTCGTCGCTTTTCGCCGAGTGACGTCGATTCGCTCAAGCGCTTCGTCGACCCGGCGGTCCAGAACGGGCCGTGGGCCAAGTCCATCGTGCCGCGACGCGCCGGTGGCTGGTTCATTCCGGCGCAGCGCGAGTACGTGGTATTCGTCGCCGATGCCAAGGGAGTCAAGCAGCGCCAGTTCGGCCGACCGGAACTGCCACCGGAGTTGCCGAACGCGCAGGAGAAGGAGGCGATCGAGGCGCAGTTCACGCGCAATACGGCGAATGTCACCCCGGAAGTGAAGAAGAGTGTCCGGCAGATCTTCGACCAGATGCTCAGGCGCCCCAAGGCCGCGATGGTGGTGGGTGCCATGGCAGAGGATGCGCAATCGCGCGTGTGGGTTGGCACCACGCGCATCCGTAACGACAGTAGCGAGGTCGACGTCTTCAACGCCGCCGGGAAATATCTCAGCACGGTGCGTCTGCCAGGCAAGATCCAGCGGCTGTTGATCCAGGGCGACGAACTCTTCGCGCTCTACGAGTGGCTCGGCAGCGCACGCGAGGGGATGCAGGGTGTGGGGCGGTATCGTGTACGGTAGGCCCCGGAAGCCGAGGTTCGAATCCTCTATCGCTTAGTGCTTCAGTCGCACAATCACCGGCACCTGCCTCCCCAGCGCATCCTCCCGAATGCCGATCAGTCGATCGTCGCCGAGGTAGCCCATGATCGGGAAGTCGCGTTCCTCGACGCTGCCGAGCAGTGCGCCAGTGCCGGGATCGAGGATCTCGATGGTCTCAGAGATGTATTTCATTCCGTCGGCAGGAGCCATCAACTTGCGGTCGGGTGCTGGATTGGGCTTCCAGTCGACCCTGGCCCGCCGCATGATGACCAGCAAATGCCCGTGCGGGTCGCGGTGGATCGCGAGAATCGTCGTCGCCGGGCGCTCGCGGTCGATGCTCTCGGGATCGTGATCAAGGGGTGGAAACCACACACGCTGCAGTGCAAAACGGCGTAGAAGCGCGCCGCTGGTCGATCGCAGTTCGATCTCGTAACGGTCGCTCCGCGCGACCCAGAAGCTGGTATCACTCTCGCGCGCCAGTTCCCGAAAGAATGACGCAAAGTGGTTGGGCGCCTCGGATGCCGGGGCCTCCCCGAACGAGCGGACGATGCGGCCATCTGGGGCAATCAGGTGGAGCGGTTTTCCCTGCTGCGTCGGGTCGCCAATCCGCTGCGTCACGACCAGGGTATCGCCCCGAAGGAGAATCGCGTTGCGCACGCCAGAGATGGTGCTGGGGATATCGCGCAGGAAGCGACCGGTCGAGTCGAAGGTATGCCACTTTCCGAATCGGTCTGTGATGAAGAGACGACCGCTCTCGGCAATCAGCCCTCCAGGCTCCCGCATCTCGCCCGGTCCATCGCCAATGCGGCCGATCACCCGGACGAAGCGACCGAGCGAGTCGAGCTGCTCTACCAGCCCCGAGAGGGCCTGTGCGCTGAGGTAAAAGCCACGATTCGGCGCTGGAGCAACCAGAAATGGCTGGCTGCCATCGACCGAGTCCCCCACGGCGGTCGCAATGATTTCGAGCGACACTTCCTTGGCCGCGGGTTGCGGTGCAGGAATGCCAGCACACGCCGCAGCAGCAATGATCAGGAAAGGAAGGCAACGGGGCACGCAGGCTCCGGGGGTGAGCAAGGATGCCGGAATCTACCGCCCAGCTACCTTTCTCAAGAGCCGGACCACCCCCCACGGAGACCCGAGCGTGACGTCGTGAAAGACGAGCAGCCCAAAGGACCATTCCCGATCCTCGTCTTCGTCTACGTCGTGATCTTCTGGATCGTGAACGCCGCGATGACCAGTCTGCTCGATGCCGACAACGACCAACTCACCGGCCTCCCCCTCTTCGCCGTCTCCTTCTTCGTCGGCAGCGCCTCGGCCCTCTTCGATGTCTGGAAGTCCGCCCCCGACCGCCGCCGCGACCGCATCCTCTTCGTCTGCGCGAGCGCCGTCCTCTGGCTCGGCGTCGGGGTCATCGACTACACCGGCCCGCGCCACTCCGACAACGTGCTCAGCACCGGCCTCGCCGAATCGGTCGGCTGGATCGGCTTCGAGTTCCTCTCCGGCCGGGCCCGCGCCATTCGCGCCCGCCGCCGCGCCAAACGAGACGAATAGCGCCTGATTTGTGCGCGAAATTGCCTTGCCCCGCTCCAAAGTCGTTCTAGACCCGGGTTGCCGCGCCGGGGCAATTTTCGGGATGACAACTCTCCGCTTCCTCGCGCGCGCCGCTCTCCCGCTGCTGCTTATCGCCACGGCAGCCCACGCCGCGCCCGCACCGGCCAGGCTCCGCTTCACCGTGAACCTCAACGATCGCGCCGACACCCTCTTCAAGGTGTCTCTGCGCGTCGACAAGCTCACGGCGGCGAACGACGTCTTCCAGTTCGCTGCCACCGCGCCCGGCACCTATCAGGTGATGGACATCGGGCGCTTCGTCCACGAGTTCCACGCTTACGATGCCGCGGGCCGCGAGCTCTCGACGAGTCATATCTCGACCAACCAATGGAAGCTCTCGTCGCCCGAGCGCGTCCGCGAAGTGCGCTACACCATCGAACCGACCTGGACCACCCACATCGCCGAACACCGCGTCTACCGGATGTGCGGCTCGTCGCTGAGCGCCGATCACTCGTTGATGAATGGCCAGGCGCTCTTCGTGATGCCACACGGAATGCAGGCGGTGCCGATCTCGGTGAAGCTGCTCGCGCCGCGCGACTGGAAGGTGAGCACCTCGCTCCGCCTTTCTGCCGGGCAATACCTCGCCGATGACTACGACCAGCTGGTCGACTCGCCGATTCTCGCCGGTCGACTCTCGACTGCGCGGATGCTGGTCACGGGCGTACCGGTCGACATCGCAGTCTATTCCACGCACGACAAGATCACCGCGACTCAATTGAGCCAGGCAATGCGGACCATGCTCAATGCCGCCGGCGCCTTTCTCGGCAAGCTCCCGGTCGATCGCTACACCTTCCTCTACACCTTCGAAGAGCGCGGTGAGGGCGCTTGGGAGCACTCCTACGGCTCCGAGTACGCCTTGCAGGAGGCGGACTACACGCCTGCCTACGGCAAGCGGATCTCCGACATCGCGGCACACGAGTTCTTCCACGTCGTGACGCCACTCAATCTCCACTCGGAGATCATCGAGCACTTCAACTTCGAGACCCCGGTGCCATCGCAGCATCTCTGGCTCTATGAGGGGTCGACCGAGTGGGCCGCGCAGAAGATGCATCTCGAGTCGGGGCTCAAGACGGCCGATGAATATCTCGCGACCGTGGTGGGAAAGATGAAGAACGACCGCGCCGCCTACGACTCGACCTGGTCGCTCACGGAACTCGCAGTCACGTCTTACTCTGACTCCGGTCAGCGGCAGTATGGCAACATCTATATGCGGGGGGCTGTCGTCGCGGGCCTGCTCGACATCAAGCTGCTGCAGCTCTCGCACGGCGAGCACGGGCTGCGCGACCTGATCCAGGATCTGTCGAAAATCTATGGCAAGAAGCGGGCGTTTACCGACGACTCACTCTTCGACGTGATCGCCCAGCACGCCGGCCCCGAAGTCGCCGACTTCCTTCAGCGCTATGTGCGCAGCGCGCAGCACCTGCCGGTCAAGGAGTACTACGATCTGCTCGGCATCACCCTCGTCGAGGACGAGAAGGGAGCACCGCTGCGCTTCGAAATGAACCCCAACCCTACGCCGGACCAGGCGAAGCTGCGCGCCGCCTGGCTCGGCAAGGGAGGGAAGCTCGCGGCCTAGGGCCGCTTGCGCGCGCCGAGGCGCAGGCCACGAAGGTTGGTCTGCGCCGCATCGGCACGATGGCCGGCGGCGTCGCTCACGACGAGACTCCGCATCAGCCGAATCATCGCGGGATCCATTTCATTGGCTCGCGAGGCCGGCACGATCGACAGCCCGTAGACCACGTGCCCATCGGGGAGGCCGCGCGTGAAGAGCGTGGCCTGCTCCAGTTCGCCCGTGATCGGCGAGGTCCCGCTCAACATCACCGAATATCCTGCCGCTCCCGAGATCGTTTCGGCGCGTGCCGAATTCGGCTCGGCGTGCAGGTAGCTGTTGGCGCGGATGATGGTGTTGACGAGGTCGTCGGTCGCGTCGGCCAGGGTGCGCCCGGCGCCGGTGCTCCCCTCGAAGGGCGCGTAGCGATTCACCGTTGCGGAGGTCCCTGCAAACGGCGCATAGTGATTGAGGATCACGCCGTAGACGATGTGCTGCACGCCATCGTTCGTCGCGACGATGCCGCCGGCAGGCCCGGCAACCACGGCGGTGCCGCTGCTCTGCGCGACTTGCCAGTTGGACGGCATGTTGATCTGGATGAAGCCACTCGGCTGGCGATAGCGCACGAGGCGCGTCGATGGGGCCGCCACCGAGACGGCAGTCGGCGAGCCATAGTTGCCGGGTTCGTCCACCGGTGGATTGAGGCGACCGGGATAGCCCGACGCCGTCGAGGTGGTGAGCCCCTGCGCGGCCCGCGAGCGGATGGTCGCGAAGCCACCGACATCGGCCACGTTGCGCACCGTGGCACCCTGTGCGAGCGCGCGGATCTTCGTCGACCGTTCTGCTGCGCCCGGGTGATCGGAGAAGAACTGTTCCAGCTTGCTCGGATCGCGCCCCTGTTCGGCCCGCAAGACGTCAAAGAAGTCTGCCATCGCCACCGGATTGTACCCGGCGCGCGCCATCATGTCGGCGCCAGTCGCGTCGGCCTGACTCTCCGCGCTGCGGCTGAAGGAGAGGAAGGCGGTGTTGAGGCCGAGGCCGCCAATGGTGTTCACGATGGCGGAGGTATTGCCGGAGCTCTTGCCGAGGAGGCCACCGAGGATGCTCACCCCGCCCTTGGCGAGATAGGCGGTCGAGGCCTGGTTGGTGCCGTGGCGAAGTGCCACATGCGCCATCTCGTGGGCCAGCACTCCGGCGAGCTCGGATTCATTCCGTGCGGCCGCGAGGAGGCCGGTGTTCACGTACATCGGCCCGCCCGGGAGCGAAAAGGCGTTGATCTCGGGGGCCACCACGAGCTTGACGGTGTAGGGGAACTTGGCGCCAGGAGCGACCGCGGCGAGGCGCTGCACGATGGCGGTGAGGTAACGGTTTGCGGCCGGATCATTGGCGAGTTTGAGCTGCTTTTCGGCCTCGATGGCCGAGGTGCGCCCCATCTCGACATCCTGATTCACCGAAAAGAGGTTGAAGCCGGGTGAGGCCTGGCGGGCGTTGACTTGCGCGGAAAGCGATTGCGCAGGCACGGCGGCGAAGAGTGCCGCAGCGGCAAGCGCCATCGGCAGGGTGACGAGTGAGCGGGACATCGAGACCTCCTCCTATGTATGGACTTCACGGTGGCCGGATGGGCCACCGGTTGGTGCGCACGGAGCGCGCGGGTCTGCAACGTTCGGGAGACGATCCGCGGCGGGGGGCTGGTACAGTGGCGGTTGCGCGTTTCAAGGAGCGTTGTACTCTCAGGGAGCGCGGTACCAATCTTCTGGTCTACGACTTCCCCTGGAGTCGAGATGATCGTGCTGCTATTGCTGGCCCAGATCCTGAAGGAACAGCCGATCGTGCCCGCACGCTCCTACCCGCACGAGGCCCGGGTGATGGCGCGAGTTCACCGGATCTGGGACCCCGGCACGGGAGAGCAGCTCGCCGTGGCGCCGTTCCAGGTCAACGTCGGCACCTACAGCACGCGCGACACCGCTCGCCTCGAGGTCGAACTCCGCCCCGAGAGCAATGCGCGGCCGGCACGCGAGACACCGGCACACCTGGAACTCGCGGTCAGCGGTCGGCCCGGGATCGCCACGGGGGTGGTGGCCGGACCGATTCCGGCCGAGCCCGATTTCTGGCGGGTCGTGGCGCGAGAGAACCGGCCCTTTCGCGAGAGTCTGGCGACCTTCCGGCTCGCCCGACTGGGCGAGGGTGCGTTCGCGCTATCGGACCTGATCGTGGGCGTCGCGGGGCAGGGGCCGCGCTGGATGGTGGGGCCGGACACGATCGCGATGGCGCCGCAGGCGATGATCGTTGCGACCGAACGGATCCAGCTCTTCTATCAGATGCGGAGTGCCCAGCCGTTGCGCGACCTGCGGACCCGACTCACCGTGACGCGCGTGGTGGAGAATGAATCGCAGGACGATCAGCTGATCACCTTCACCTTCAGCACGCCGAATGTGGCGCAGGGAATTACCGCCGTGCAACGCGACATCGACGTCTCGCGCTTCACTGGGTCACGTTACCGCGTCGATATCACCGTGAGCACGGCATCAGGCCGCTACCTCGGCGCGGCGCGCGGGATGCTCGAGCTGGTGCGTTAGTCACAGCCGCGATTGCTGCAGACAGCGACGAAGAGCGCCAGGGTAGAGGCCAGCGCCACGGCGTCGGCAAGGATGCCGTAGCGGCCGGGTTTCCCGCCCATGCGGAAGCCGGCGAAGACGCCCTCCTTCTGGAATTGCTGGTAGTCGATCTCGCCACCCGGGGTCGGGCCATAACGGTACTGACTGAAGGTTCCCATCTGCACGGCGAAGCCGATCTGATCCCGGTACATCACCGCGGCATCGAGCAGCGCGTGCCCGGAGCCGGGGTTGCTGCGGGTCAGGATGTACTGCGGCGTCACGTCGACCGCCACTTTTGGCGAGGCGTGGAAACGCATCCGTGGCCCGGCGGCGAGATAGAAATCATCCCAGACGCCAACGGTCAGGATGGGACCGAAATCGAACCGCGGCGTGATGTGGCCGAGCGATCCGATCGCGGCCGAGACATTGAAGCGGGCAGGGCCATCGTAACTGTTGATGTTGTCGGGGCCGCCGCTCATCCGGGTACCGTAGGTCGCCTCGGTGATCAGCGTTGCCTTCTGCTGCGCGCAGAGCGTGGGCGCTCCAACCACAGCCAGCAGCAATGTGCAGCAGAGTGCCCGGTTCATGGCCGGGCCTGCTGTGAAGACCACGCGATGCCATCGGGGCCGGCCGCCACATCCCACTGCCGCACGCTGCGCAGTTCCGGCACCAGGTATTCGGCAACGTAATTGGCGGTGCCCATCGTGATCCAGGCGCGGCTGCCGTCGGGTGAGATGATGATTCCCTGTGGCCCCACCGGTTTGCCATCGGGAGAGGTGATTTTCACTTTGGCGCGTTCCGCGTGCGAGGCAACATCATAGAGGTGAATCTCGTCCTGCTCGGGGTTGGTCACGATCGCCAGCTTGCCATCGGGGGTGAACGCGATCCGGTACGGCGTGCCCGAGGTCTGCACCGAGTCGACGACCTTTCGCAGCACGGCATCGACGATGTAAACCTTGCCGGTGTTGTTGCTTCCCATCCAGACGGAGCGACCATCCGGCGAAACACCGATGCCTTCGGTTTGCGTGCCGACCTTGATCACCACGGGGTCGGCAGTTCCCGCGAGGTCGACAATCGAGAGCGTGCCGGCGGTGATGTTGGCGACATAGGCCGTGCGCTGGTCGCGCGGAATCGCCACCATATGGCCCACCCGCTGACCGGTGCGCCTGGTCGCGATGATCTTGCCGGCTTCGACATCCATCAGCACCAGCAGCGAGTCGCGCTCGGCCGTGAGCACCAGCGTCTTGTTGTCGTTGAGGAAGACGGCGCCGTGCGGTCGCTGATACGGTGCGAAGGAGATCGTCTTCGCGACCTTCGCCGTGGCAACATCGATGAGGGTGACCGTACTCCCCGGTTGTTGCGCGCCGTAGTCGGTGACCACGGCCCACTTGCCGTTGGGCGACACGGCGACCTCGTGCGGCACCGACGTGGTGGGCAGCGTTGCAACGACGGCACCGCGCGCGATGTCGATCAGCTGTGCCGTGGTGTTGTTCATGTTCGAAATGACCAGCGTCTGCGCGCCCAGCGGGAGGGTGACGATGAGCCCCAGGGCGGCGAGTCGGAATCGCACGTGTGCTCCTGCTGTGTTGGTGATGAGCGTCAGGCGCCCGGGTCGGGCTTCTTCTTCGCTTCGTCGTAGGCGGCCTTGATCCCGGATTCGACGATCGATTCCGCCCAGGTCTCCTCGCGCTCCGGCTTGCCGGCCACCAGCGCCTCGTGGAACGACGTGAGGTCGAACCCCTTGCGGGTATCCTCGAGTGAGAGGCCGCGGGCGACAGCAGCGGTCGCCTGCGTGCTCATGGCCTTGAGCAATGCGGCGACCTGATCAACATAGCTGAACTCCCGCATCACCGGGCCGTGCCCGGGGACCACGACGGCGGGGTTGAGGGCGCGCACCGCCTGCAACACCCGGCCCCACGAATCGGGGAAGCCGCCATAGATGTACGGCACCGGCCAGACCACGAGATCTCCCACCGCCGCGATCTTCTCCTTGGGCAGCCAGATCACTGCGTCGCCAAGAGTGTTCCCCTTGCCGAAGGAGTGGACCTCGACCTCGCGATTGCCGAGGTGGAGGGTGATCTCATCCACGAAGGTGATCGTGGGGAGGACGATCTGGACCGACTTGAAGTCGACGAGATACTGTCGGTAGAGTGATTGGGCGGCGAGGTGTCGGTTACGGTCGGCAGGGGTCATTGGCTCCCCCTTGCCGTTGATCCCCTTCGCGAGCCGCGTGGTCACGGTCTCGAGTGCCTTCCCATAGCTCGTGACCAGCTCCTGCTGATGTTCCTTCGCCTTCGCGATCATCGAGTTGCGAACGTTGACCTGCGCCACGAACTCGACGCCGGGAAAGGCGTCGCGATAGACTTGGTTCCCGAAGATGTGATCGTCATGCCAGTGGGTCGTGATCACATAGCGCACCGGCAGTTTCGTGAGCTTCCGGATCTCTGCGACCGTCCCGCGCGCCGCCGACGGGGTGTAATCGGCATCGACCACCGCCACCCCGGTTTCGCCGATGATGATCAGCGAGTTGGCCTGTACCGGATCCTTCTTCATCTCCGACCAGATGGCGCCGTAGACGCCGTCGGTGATCTTCTCGATGGACCTGGTCTGCAACTGGGCACCGGCGGAGGCGGCGCGCAGGCAGGCGATGGCGAGCAGTATCGCCGCTCCGTGATGCCGCTTCAGGGAATCCATGTTGGCCTCGTCCAGGTGGTAGTGTTCCAGATGGTGGGGTCGAGCACGGGATTGAGCTTGATGTTGCTGTAGTACTCGCCCTGGATCTCGACGCCGTCGCGATAGCCGTGGATCTCGCGTTCGATCCATCCCTGACCCGCCGGCGTATGACCGCTGATCCGGCTATCGACTGGAGACTCGCCCGGGAACTTCTCGATCAGTCGCACCGTGTAGAGCCGCTCCTGATCGACCCAGAACTGCGGCGTTGTGCTGTCGCCGGCTGCCGCGCCAACGATCCAGACTGGCCGCCCTTGCCAGCTGCCGCTCGCGAGCCGTGACAAGTCATATCCGGCGCCGCGGACGCGGCGGACGCTTTCATCGGCGGCCAGCCCGTAGACATCGGCCAGGAGAATGCCCAGGACATTCTCTTCGGCCCGCGCGCCCACGCGCTGGCCACGGCGGAAGCGGATGGTCGAATCGCCGACGAAGAGAATGGTGTTGCCGCTGTCGGCTGGAGCAATGTCGATGCGGAGCTTGCCAGGCATCTCGGCGGTCTCGTACCAGGTCTGATCGGGGCGGCCGGGGAAGGTCGTGCGCTGCACGAAGGTCATCGTCTTGTACCACTTCCCCTCGTAGCGATCGTGCATCTGGCGGAGCAGGGCCGCGCCGTCGGCGGGCTGCGGGTTGAGGCGCACGCCGGCCTCACGGATCATCGAGTCGAGCGCGGGCTTCTCGAACCAGCGTCCGCCTACCGCCACCGCGCTGATGTGCGTGGTGTTGCGGATGTCGGCGAGCGGGTCAGCATCAAGGAGCACCAGGTCGGCGCGCTGCCCCGGTGCAACCTGGCCCCATTCCCGTTCCGCGTGCAGGTAAGTCGCCGGGACGGTGGTCGCTGCCTGCAATGCCTGCCAGGGCGAGAGTCCGGCGTCGACCAGCTGCTCGAGTTCGCGATGCAGCGTCCAGCCATATCCCATCAGCCCGCCCGGACCGTCTGATCCGGCCATGATATGGCCACCCGAGTCGATGATGGCGCGGACCATCCGGTTGCGGACCGCGATGTAGTGCGCGCGGCGGGCCTCGGTCGGTGGATTGCGCCAGAGCGCGTTGTGACTCCTGATGTAGAGGTCACGCATCGCCGGCGGGATCTGGGTGTAGTCGGGGCGGGCGCGGAACTCTTCATCGGTGGTGGGCGTCGCAAACCAGAGCCGGAAGAAGGCGAGCGTCGGTGTGACGTAGCCGCTGGCACGCGCCGTGGCACCGGCGATCGCCTCGACCTTGCGATTGTCGACATAGTCGAGCGTGGTCCAGTTGCCCACGCGATAGGCGCCGACATCCGAGACCGAGTTGCGCGACGGGGCCGAATCGGCGAGTACCGATTCCATGTAATTGTCGAGATGTTCGATCTGCTGCCCCGACTGCAACGCGTGCGCGACGCCGACGCGCGGGTCGACGTGCCCGACCACCCGAATGTGCCGCAGCGCCGCCTCGCTCACGATGGCATCGTAGACGGGCAGGGTGATGTCGGTGGTCACCTTGATGAAATCGAAGCCGGAGTCGGCCACCTCGCGCACCGCGCGGCGAGCCTCGTCGGGCGTGGTCACGAGGCGGCCGTGCACCTGCTTCTGTCCAGAGAACTCGGGCGAGGCGATCCACATCTGCGGGCCCGCGAGGGTACCGGCCTCGATCGCCTTGCGCAGCCTCTGGTGGAGCGGGGTACCGATCATCATCCGGGCGGTGGTGACGCCGTTGGCGAGATAGACGCCAAGTTCGTAGCGACCAACGGAATCGGGGACCCACTCATCGGCATAGAGATGCGAGTGCATATCGGTGAGGCCAGGAATCACGTACTTGCCGCGGCCGTCGATGCGCCGTGTCCCGCGCGGGATCGCCACGGCGGCCGCCGCTCCCACCCGGAGAATGCGGCCGTCGCGCACCAGCACGGTGGCGTCGCGGAGCACCGAGTCGCGCGCCATCGTGATCACGGTCGCACCTTCGACGGCCCAGCTGCCACTGCTGAGGTGTCCGCGCGAGGACTGGGCTTCCAGCACTCCGGCCGCGGAGGCGGCGACAAGGGCGGCGGCGAAGCAGCGGGCAGGATTCGTCACACGACAATCCGGGAAAGAGTCAGGAGTTGCCTACGGAACCAGCACTGTCGCAGGGAATGCGAGTGGTACGCGTTTCCCGGCGCGAGTCAGTTCAATGGTGAACTGACTGGCTGCATTGAGTGTTCGGGTGATCTCATCGGCCGATATCGTGGCGGCACTGCGCCCTTGCAGCGTACCCACGGTGTCGCCGACCCTGAGTCCGGCTCGTGCTGCGGCCGTGGCCGGAATCACGTCATCGATCACGGGAGTGCCGGCGTGGCTCGCGATCCGGAACCCGGCGAGGGTGACGGCGGGAGCCGTGACTGCCGCAGGACCACTCCGCGCGAGGCGAACGCGGCGGTGCCGCTGGTCGAGCGTGAGGGCGAAAAGGTTGAGCAGCGGTTCGCCGAGGAGGATCTCGTCGTGGAGCCCCGGCACCGCCTCGACGATCGGACCCCTGACGGTGAGGGTGCCGATCGTGGCATCGAAGCTCAAGCGGCCCACTCGTCCACGGCCGTCGGCAATTTGCGGACCCGAACGCCGCTTCCCGGCCACCGGCTCGCGCAGCCACTTGAAGCCCGCCACCTGCGAGTCGGGCACCGCGATCGGCATGGTTGATCCCACGTCGAGGACCGCACTGACCTCCACGCCGCCGAGCGAGATCGGAATCGTGGGCGAGCCGGGACGCGGCAGGGTGCAGTTCAGGATCTCGTGGCCATCGGCGCTCGGCAGCGAGTCCCGGCTCAGGCGTACCTCATTGCCGGGGTAGTCGAGTGTCAATAGCAGTGCGGCGAAGTGATCGAGTCCGAGCAAGCCATCGAGTTCACCGCCCAGGTCATCCACGAGCAACCGCCCGGAGCGGAAACGGATCGCGCCGAGCTGGAGCGAGTCGTAGATGAAGCGACCATCGCCGCTGGGCGCCGAGCCGGTCACCAGTTGCTGCGTCGCCGGAGTGATCAGCGAGACATTGGTGCCGATATCGATCACGAAGCGGAGTGGTGCCGAGCCGTTGACGCGGACCATCACGATCGGTCGCCCCGATGCGGTGCGCACGAGCGGAATCCGGTCGGTGGCGGCTGTCATCTCCGGAAGCGGCTGGGCCGGGCTCACCGCGATGGTGACGCGCTCGGTTCCGGGTTGCCGTGCCGGTTTGAACTCGGCGAGCCACACCCCCGCCTTGCTGGAGGAAACGAGGAGCGCGTACGAGGTATCCGATGAATGGACGAGTGCGGATGCAGTGAGTGAACCGAGAATGTTGTTGAACTGGAGGAAGTCGTCGACGACGCTGTCGACCTGGGTCGCGGTGTAACGAATATCACCCGGATGTTCCGATACAAACCTGCGCGCCACGGCGGAGTCTCGTGCATTGTGGGTCGCGAGCCATCCGGTGGCGAAGGTTGCGAGCGGCGTTTCGCGAGGCGCGGGGCTGCAGCCTGAAAGGGCACCGCCGACTGCCATCGCGGTGAGGAACCGGAGGCAGTCGGCGGCATTGAAGAAAGATGACATATCGGGGTGTACGACCCGTATGTCAAAATGGTGTCAGGCTACTCGCTCCGGATCGCGGTGATCGGATCGACCCGCGTGCTGCGCCGCGCCGGGCCCCAGCTCGCGATAAAGCCGACCAGCCCAAGCGCGATGATCGCGAGCAGGTATGTCGTCGGATCGCCGGGCTCCACGTCGTAGAGGAGTGATCGCATCAGCCTGGTCGCGAGAATCGCCCCCACGGTACCGATGGCGATGCCGAGACCGACGACGGCCATCGCGCCGCCCTGCACCAGGCGCTGCATGGCCGAGGGACGGGCTCCGAGCGCGATGCGGATGCCGATCTCGCGGGTGCGCTGTGCCACGGTGTACGACACTACACCGTAGATCCCCACCCCTGCGAGCAGGAGGGCGACCACTGCAAACGCGAAGAGCACCAGCATCGTGAAGCGGCGATCGCTGATCGATGACGTCATCCGCTCTGCCATGGTGCGGAACTCGAGCGGAATGGTCGGGTCGATGGCGTGAACGAGCTTGGTCACCATCGGTGCGAACGACGCAGGCGAGGCGGCGGTCCGCACCACCAGTGACATCGAACGGGTGCGCTTGGGCATCTGCTGGTACGGGTACCAGTATGCCTCGTTCCGTTTGCCGACGATCGGCCCGTGCGGAATGTCGGCGACCACGCCGACGATGCTGGCATACGGGCGCACCAGCCCATCGTCCATTCCCATCACCCGCATCTGTTTGCCGAGCGGATCTTCCCCGGGCCATTCCCGATCGGCAAACGATTTGGTGATCACGACGACAGGCGGTGCCGTGGCGTTGTCGCTGGGCAGCAGGTCGCGGCCGCGGATCAGCCGCATTCCCATCGCGGCGAAATACCCAGGACTCGCCGTGCGGTAGATGGCGTAACCGGTGATCGGGTATGCCTTGAGCAGCGGCTTCCCTTCGACCTGGATTGCCCCGCTGGGGTTGTCGCCTTCGAGTGGCAACCGGTTGGTGATCCCGGCGGCCACCACTCCGGGCACATTGCGGAGGTCGGCGAGCAGGCGATCGTGGAAGGCCACCGCCTGCTGCACATCCGGGTAGCTGACTTCGGGAAGATCGATGAGGGTCGTGAGCACTCCTTCGGGCTTGAATCCAGGGTCGATCGCGGTGATGGCGGCAAACGACCGCAACAAGAGTCCGGAGCCGCAGAGCAACACGACGGCGAGCGCGACCTCCACCGTCACCAGCGTCGACCAGAGCTGCCGGCTGCGACGCGAGCCGCTGTGCCGACTCCCTTCGCGCATCGCGAGCGCGGGTTTCACACTCGACATCCGCAGGGCAGGGAGGAGGCCGAAGAGTGCCGCAGTGAGGAAGGTCGCGATCATCGAGAAGCTCAGCACCCGGGCGTCGAGGTGTGCGCCACTCACCGGGATCATCTCGACCGGCGCGAGCGTCAGCAGGCTCTGCATCAGCACCCACGCGAGGGCGAGACCACCGACGCATCCGAACGCGGCAATGACGAGCGATTCGGTGAAGATCTGGCGGACCAGGCGCGCGCGCCCGGCGCCGATCGCCGCGCGAACAGCAAGTTCGTGGGCCCGCGCCGTCCCGCGCGCAAGCATGCTGCTCGCGAGGTTCGTGCAGGCAGCGAGGAGGAGGAGGGTCGAGGCCGCGAGCAGGATCATCAGTGGCTGCTTGAGCGAACCAGTCTGGACCTCTTGCAGCGGCGATACCGTAACCCCGACCGCGTCGAAGTCGGGGAGGAGGGTCGGCCTCATCTCCTGGGTAATGGCGTCGAGCTCACGATCGGCATCTGCCGCGGCGAGGCCATCCTTGAGGCGCCCGATCACCGACCAGTTGTGGCTCGTGCGACTGATGTCGTACCCGTTGAGTTCGAGCGGGAACCAGACGTCGCTCTCGCTCGGGAAATTGAAGCGAGGTGGCAGCACGCCGATCACCTGAAAATCCAGCTCGGTGCGCAGCCGTCGTGACGCAATGTCCCGGGTGCCGCCGAGACGATCCTTCCAGAAGCGATAGCTGACCACCGCCACGGGCGGTGCACCGGGCCGGTGATCATCGGGCCCGGGGAGTCGACCGAGTACCGGCTGCACCCGCATCACCCGGAAGAAGTCTTCCGATATGGCGGCCGTCCGTACCCGCGACGGAATGTCGGCACCGAGCAGGGTGTTGACACTGCTGCGATAGGCCGCGAGTCCCTGGAATGAACGGGACCTGTCGCGCCAGTCCATGAGGTTGGGCCAGGGGACGTCGGACTCGCCCCCTTTCTCGTGCTTCTCTCGCAGATCGATGAGTTGTGCCGGATGATCGTAGGGGAGTGGCCGGAGGATTATCCCATTGACGACCGAGAAGATCGCGGTATTCGCGCCGATCCCTAATGCCAGCGTGAGCACGGCACCGAGGGTGAAGCCCGGGCTGCGACGAAGGATCCGCAACGCGAAGGTGAGGTCGAGTTTGAGCGCGCCGAAGCGTTCGGCCCGCCGCTTTCCTTTCCGCGCCCGGGTGGTGATCTCGCGGCACTCGCGCGAGACCTCGTCCACACTGCCGAACGACCGTAACGCTTCGGCCCGTGCGGCTTCCGGTGGCATCCCTTCGGAGATCAGCTCCTCGGTGCGCAACTCGATGTGCTGCGCGATCTCGAGCCGGATGTCTTCATCGATCGGCTTCTGGTTCGAGAGCGGCAACGGGTCGTGCGCGTCGGACTTCACGAGATCACTCCGCTCGGGCGCGCCTCGAGCGCCCGGCTCATTGCGGTCACATAACGACTCCAGGCGCCGACCTCGACCTGCAGCTGTTCACGGCCGGCTGCCGTGAGACGATAAACCTTCGCCTCGCGGCCCGTGGCCGTGGTCTTCCACTTCGCGTCGATGAGTTCTTTCTCCTCGAGCCGCCGGAGGGCAGGGTAAAGCGCCCCCTCCTCGATCTTCAGCTCATCACCAGTCACCTGCTGAATCCAGCGCGAGATGGCGTAGCCGTGGGTCGGGCCCCAGCCGAGCGTCTTGAGGATCAGGACATCGAGGGTCCCCTTGAGCAGCATCATCGGCGGGCGAGTCATCGAGGCGTCCGGGCACGGGAAGGGATGAGTGGCTAAGGCATAAGATAGTTATGGGTGTGCCGCGCGGGAAGCGCGGAATACGGGAAGGGGGATGGGGGATGGGATCGCCTACTTCGCGAAGCGCTTCGCCGACATCGTCCAG
Source organism: Gemmatimonadota bacterium (assembly GCA_040388535.1). Lineage (NCBI taxonomy): Bacteria > Pseudomonadati > Gemmatimonadota > Gemmatimonadota bacterium. The sequence goes on from JAZKBR010000002.1 coordinate 1,229,434, forward strand.
TAGTCGAGCTGCCAGCTCTTGCCCCGATCGTTCGAGATGTCGGCCCGCCAGAGGAAGGAGTCGGCGGTGATATTGAAATAGCGGATCCGGACGATACTGCTGCCGTACCACTGAATCACGTAGCGATTGCCGGCGTCCGACCAGCAGAGCCCCGGCGCCCACTGGCCCGATTCCGAGCCGACGCCTTGCATCTCCCAGAGTTTCCGACGCGGGTTGAAGACCCGGTAGGTCCACGTCCCTGCCGCGATCGTGGTATTGCTGTTGTCACCGCGGAAATGGTCTTCGAGGAACCCGTTGGCGGTGCGCTTCTTCTCGGCGAACCAGTGGCCAGTGAAGGCCGGCGAAAAGGTGCCGTCGGGGCGACGCTGCTGGAAAGTGAACTCCCAGGTGCCTTGCAGGAAATCGAAATCGCTGATGGTGGCCGACGCCGTCGCCGAATCGGCCACGATGAAGTTTGCGCCGAGGGTATCGCCGAAGCTCACGGCCCGCGGCGCATTCGTTGGGGTCTGGGCTGCGACTTGCGCGAGGGGTACCAGCGCGATCGCGCTGAGCAGCAGGGCGGAAATCCTGGACATCGGGGCTCCTCCGGAAGCGGGACGGGAAATCCTACGCCTCCGGATTGCGCCCGGTTCCACCGTTCCTTGATCCTGCCTCCGGTCAGTCCTGACTATGTCGCTGGTTTGGCCGTTCCCTCGGCATAGGCACCATCAATCAATCCATCGATGAAGTCGAGCCAGCGGTCATCGACGAGCGGTTCGCCGTGGGTGAAGCGTTGCCGGAACTCCGCCATCGTCACCTGCCGCTTCGTCTGCTCAAGTGTCTGCCCAGCCGCGATCGATCGCTTCACTTCGCGAATCGCCGAATCGGTGACGGCGATGACGAGATCGAGGTAGCGGGTGTCGTGCTGCACTTCGCCGTGACCGGGCACAATGTGGAGCGGGTTGAGCGCACGCACCCGACGAAGCGCGCGCAGCCATTCGCTGGGCCATTGGGCGCCCGAGTACGGCACCGGCTCTACCAGCAGGTCCCCGGTGGCGACCACGCGCTGCCGCGGAAGCCAGAGGATGCCGTCACCGCGGGTATCGCCGCGGCCGAAGGAGAGGAGCTGCAATTCGCGCCGGCCCGAATGCATGGTCAGCGCGTCGCTGAAGGTGGTGTCCGGCATCACGATGCGGATGCCGGGGGCCTCGACGCTGTAGTAGTCGCGGAAGGCGTGGCGCGTCATCGCCCACTGCGCTTTCCGGGCCGGCGTCAGTGGTCGGCCGGCCAGATCGACCCCGGCAGTGGCCATCGAGTCGTACCGGTTGTTGGTGGCAGCGTAATAGGCCGCATCACGCTTCCTCGCCTTCGGACCGAAGGTGGCGAGCATATCGAGGCGAGTGCTATCGGTCGTGATGACGCGAAGGCCCGGCCACGCCTCGGCGAACGCCTGCGTCCCCAGGAGGTGGTCGCCATGGAAATGACTGATCATCAGGTAGCGAACTGGCTTGCTGGTAACGGCGCGTAACTGCGCGATCGTCGCGCGGGCGGCCGACGGCGTGCGGTTCGCGTCGAACGCAAAGACGTCGCTGTCATTGACCACAAACATCGAATTGCCGTGCACGAACGGGGAAAGCGCATTGGCGCGCGGTTCCACGGTGGCGTAGACTCCTGGCACCACCGTGACGAATCGGAAGGGCGGTGGGCCGACGGGGCTCTGGGCCGGGAGTACCGGAGTGATTGTCAGTGCCAGCGTCGCGTACGCGAACAGGCTGGTCCATTGCTGCGGCATAGGGCGCTCCGTAAGAGTTCCAACGAGCATGTGCTCGGAGGAGCGCGAATGGATGCCATGGGCGAAGCGCCCCCCATTGAACTTTCCTGTCATTTACCGGGTCCGTACATTACTCATCCTCCACTCCCGACCTTTCCCCTAGCACGAGTCGGCCTGCCATGAAGCCCTTCGCTCTGCTCGCCGCTGCTGCCGCCGCCCTCGGCCTCGCTCCTGCGGCCAAGCCGCGCCCGCTCTTCAACGGCCACGATCTCACCGGCTGGCACGTCGATGTCCCGGCCCGGGACGGCAACGACACCACTCGCAACCCGTTCATCGTGCGCGATGGTCACCTGGTCACGCTCGGCACGCCGGGTGGCCACCTGATCACCGACTCGATCTTTCGCAATTACCGACTCGAGGTGGAGTACCGCTTTACCGGGAAGCCCGGCAACGCGGGCGTGCTGATTCACGCGTCGACGCCGCGCGCGCTCTACGGGATGTTTCCGCGCTCGCTCGAAGTACAGATGGAATCGGGCAACGCCGGCGACTTCTGGTGCATCCTCGAGGACATCACCGTGCCCGACATGGTGGCGCGACGTGGCCCGCGCGAGAAGTGGGGCGCCACCGAAGGGAAGGAGCGGCGCATCCGCAATCTCACCGATGATTCCGAGAAGCCCCTCGGCGAATGGAACCGGCTGGTGGTAGAGGCGGTCGGGCGATCGGTGAAGGTATGGGTCAATGGAACCCTGGTGAATTCTGGTACGAATGCCACCGCCGACCACGGCCAGATTGCGATTCAGTCGGAAGGGTCCGAGGTGGAATTCCGCAAGCTGGACCTGACCCCGATTGTGCGCCTCACGCCCTGAGCGCGTCGGGACGCAACGCTTTTACTGGTCGGTGCATCTATAGCTACAGGCCGGACGATTTGCCTCCGCACCGGTCACCGCAGGAACTCCCCCCGCAGGACTCCCGGTTCGCCACAGTGGCGAGCCGCGGAGTCCGTTCGCATTTCGGGGTGGTTAGCTTCGATGCACCTTCCGCCTAACGGACCCGATGCGCGCTCTCCGCCTTGCCACCATCCTGCTGCTCGCTGCCCCGGCACTGCTCACGGCCCAGGGGATTCCCGATCGCACACGCGGCGCTGCCGATCAGCTGATCACCGCAGCGCTCGCCGACACCACGGGCTACAGTCGGCTCGCCGAACTGACCGACACGTTCGGTCATCGTCTCAGCGGCTCGGCCTCCCTCGAAGCCGCAATCGACTGGATCATTGCCCGGATGAAGGCCGATGGCTTCGACGCCGTCCGCGGCGAACCGGTGATGGTGCCGCACTGGATTCGCGGGGCCGAGTCGGCAGTGCTGATTGCGCCGCGTCGTGCGCCGTTGCATATCCTCGGGCTCGGTGGGTCCGTTGGAACTCCCGCAGCCGGGATCACCGCACCGGTGCTGGTGGTGAGCTCCTTCGACGACCTGACGGCGCACGCCGCCGAAGCGAAGGGAAAGATCGTGCTCTTCGACGTTCCCTTCGCCGCCGACGTGGCGCCGATGGTCGCCTATCGCACGGTGCAGGCGTACCGCAGTACTGGGGCAGTCGCTGCAGCGCGCGTGGGTGCCGTTGCTGCACTGGTGCGTTCGCTCACGCCGCAGTCGCTCTCGACGCCGCACACCGGCGGCATGCGCTATGACCCGGCGGTGCCGTCGATTCCGTATGCCGCCGTCAGCGTGGAAGACGCCGAGCTGCTGCATCGGCTCCAGTGGCGCGGCGTGGTGCCGCAGATCACGCTGAAGATGGAGGCCCGCACCGAGGCGGACGCGCCGTCGCGCAATGTCGTCGCCGAAATCCGTGGCAGTGAGCACCCCGAGGAGGTTGTGGTGCTCGGCGGCCACGTCGATTCGTGGGACGTAGGGCAGGGCGCGATGGATGACGGCGGCGGGTCAGTCGCTGCGTGGCAGGCGCTCAAGCTGATCAAGCAACTCGGCCTCAAGCCGAAGCGCACCATTCGCGTGGTGCTCTGGACCAACGAGGAAAATGGCACTCGCGGCGGCACGGCGTACCGCGACACGCACAAGGCCGAACTCGCGCAGCACGTCGCGGCGATCGAATCCGACAACGGCGTCTTCCGCCCCTACGGCTTCCGCTTCCAGGGAAGCGCTGCGGGACTCGCGATGGCGAAACAGGTCGGCGCGCTGCTCGAACGGATCGGTGCTGGGCGAGTGGAGATGGGGGATGGCGAGGCCGACGTCGGCCCGATCCTGCGCGAGGGTGTGCCGGGCTTCGCGCTTGACGTCGACGACTCGAAGTATTTCTGGTATCACCACACCGAGGCCGACATGATGACGGTCATCGATCGCGACGAGCTGCGGAAGTGCATCGCGACGATGGCGGTGATGGCGTATGTGCTGGCGGATCTGCCGGGGGTGGTGCCGAGGTAGATGAAGGGGGAAGGGATCACTGGGAGCGTTGTCACCCTGAACGAAGTGAGGGGGCGGAGTTCCGGCCCACAACGGCGCTTCGCACCCTCGCTACGCTCAGGGCGACAAACCCTTCCCCCTTCTCCCTTCCCCTTCTGTCACGTCCCATCCGCCGGTGTCTTGAGCAGTTTCGCGTGATCATTGGCCCAGCGGATCAGCTGGCCGCGGGTGCGGAGGCCGGTTCGCGCATACAGCTCGCTGATCCGTGATTCGACCGTCTTGACGGCGCGGGAGATGGTCCCGGCGATCTCGGGGTTGGATCGGCCGTCGCGGATGAGGCGAAGCACTTCGAGATGCCCGTGATTCAGGGTGATCCCGCCGATCGTGACTGAGGCCTTGAGGTCGGGGCGACGCCCCGGCCGCGGCCCGGGTGGTCGATAGCTATCGGTCACCAGTTGCAGCGCCACCACCGCGATATCGACGCCGGCGCGACTCTTGGCGACGTAGGCCGCCCCCGTTTCGCGGACTCGCTCGACAATGACTCCCTCTTCCGACGCGCTGATGACCAGGATCGGTATCGGGTGCCGCTCCATTCGGAGTGCCCGCAGCAGTGGCATTGCGCTCTGTTCTCCGAAGGCGAGGTCGAGCACTAGCAGGTCGGGCCGGGCCGACTCGATTGTCGGGCGGATCTGGTCGAGTTCCGTGACAATGAAGGTGTGACACCCTTCGTCGCGGAGAATGGTTGCGACCCCTTCAGCGAAGAGGCGGTGATCGTCGGCGATCACGACGGTGCGACCAGCGAGCGGGCCGGTCATCTGGTGGTGGCGAGCGGAAAGTGCGCGTGGACGCTGGTCCCCTTCCCCGGCTGACTGCTGATGTGCAGCGTGCCGCCGAGCGCACTCGCGCGTTCGCGCATGCTGCGCAGGCCAAGGGAGGCGAGCTTGCCATCGGCCGGGACGACGAAGCCGTGGCCATTGTCGTGAATCTTGATGTCGATGCCGAACGGCGTAGCGTCGAGGCTCACGTTGACCTGGGTCGCGGCCGCGTGACGGCGCGCGTTGTTGACGGCCTCCTGGACGATGCGGTAACCGGCGAGTCGATGCGCGAAGTCGAGGTCAGGGAGTTCGCCGGCATCGAGGGTCATCTCAAACGCATCGGTCGACTCGGTCGCGAAGAGCTGCTGGAGCGCGTCGGCGAGCGGGAGATGATCGAGCGTTGCGGGATGCAGCCCGCGACTCAGGGTCCGCAGCTGCATCGCGAGCGCCGACGCACGCTCGGCGCCGTCAGCGCTACCAGCGCGACGGAGTTCCATTCCCATCGATTCGAGCAGCGGCACGACGCCGTCGTGGAGTTCACGGGCGATCCCGCGACGCTCCTCCTCCTGGCCGTCGAGCAGCCGGCGGCCCCATGCCACGGCCGCGCGGGTGCGGTCGCGCTGGACGGAGTTGATCGCCCAGTAGAGCACCGCGGCCATCGCGAGACCGAGGCCGACGGTGAGGGTGAAAACCCAGATCAGCGGCCCCAGGTTACGCTCCGTTTCCAGTATGGGATGCACCAGAGGATGAGCGCCACATAACTGAAAGTCTGCGAGACGCGGTATACCATCATTGCGGCGGACCGTGACGTTTGTGCGAGCGCATTGACTATTGGAGAGGTGCCTAGAGCTGGCGCGCTGGCGAGCACCAGCCCAAAGCCAAGCCATGCCTCGGGTTTCGACCATGGTGAGTCGTCGCTTGAGCGGATAGCCTCGGCCACCAGGAGTATGCCGATGCTCAGGCCAACGAAAGATTCACCTGGAGAAGTGTATTTGGAATAGAACTCGAGACCGTCGCCCCCGGCGGTTAGCAGGGCCCAGAAGATGGCAAATACCATCATACCCACCAGAATGGCGCGCCGCTGACGTTGGTCCGACAGCAAGAGATAGCCTGTGAGTCCGAGCAGCATCGCGGAAAACAGGTCGTACCAGTGAAAGAGATCATGATTATTGATGCTGTGCATTCCCATGAGGAACGCGAGAACGTTGGACGCCGCTCCGAGGACCAACCACCATGCGAAACTCCGGGCGCCCGGAGAGGGGGGGACGCGCACCCATACGGCGATGGCTACCACCACGCTCAATGTTATTCCGATGTTGGGGAGCAACCGAGTGGCGGAGAAGACGAAATCCCAATTCCAGGTCATGCGACCGGGGACATCAATGGTGAGCCCTCGTCGCAGTCAAAGGGACATGGGCCACATTTTTCCGCGATGGTGCCAGTAATGAGATCCTTGCCAGTCGCGTCCGTGCCGATCCACACAAGTCGCTCATCGCCCGAAACATTTCCAGCATAGACCCGAATGCTAGCGCACTCTGGGTTCTTGAGGATCTCCTCAATAATCTCGCGCGGAAGCTTCCACGCCCTGCGCTCACCAGGGTGCTCCTTCTGCCACGTGTGCGTGTACTCGATCGCCTGCGCGAGCGTGATGCGATGGTCGTCGGCCGACATGGGGTACTCCGGGGAGTAGGCGTTCAGGGGTCGCCAAAAGAGTAGGTTGCCGATGTCCAAAAGGAAACAAGGGAAAACCCTGAATATTCGGAATTAAACGGGCGAGCGTGGAATCGCTCTAACCCAATGTCAGTGCGGCTTTTTAGGCAATTATTGACCGAAAAAAGCGTCAAAAAGTCAGGGTTTTCCCTTGCTTGACTCGCTCAGCGGGAGACGCATCTTGATATCGTCTGCAGCGAGTCCCCCCAGGGGTTGGCCCCTTGACCCTGGGTGGGACGTGCAGCCTGAACAGCAGGATGATGGATGACAGATGACAGATCTTGGATCCGTGATTCGACCATCCGTCAACTGTCATCCGTCAACTGTCATCCCTTCAGCCAACTCTCCGACCCAATCAGCTCCATCACCACATCCTCGCTGCTGCGATCCGCCGCTTCGGCCGAGAAGTTCGTCATCACGCGGTGACGCAACACGGCGGGAGCGATCGCGCGGACATCCTCGAGATCTGCCTGCGGCCGGCCATCCATCGCCGCGCGCGCCTTGGCACCGAGCACCAGATACTGCGACGCGCGCGGACCAGCACCCCACTCGACATACTCGCGCACCAGTGCCGGCGCTTCGGCTTCGTTCGGTCGCGTCATCCGCGCGAGCAGCACCGCAGCCGCAATGAGTGACTGCGATACCGGAATCCGGCGCACGAGCGATTGCATCTCCACCAGCGCCGCGGCATCGACGACCTGACTCACGCTCACCTTGTGGGTGCCGGTGGTCTGCGTCACGATCGCTTCTTCCTCGCTGCGCGACGGATAGCCAACGCGCAATTCAAGCATGAAGCGGTCGAGCTGCGCCTCGGGAAGGGGATAGGTCCCTTCCTGCTCGATCGGGTTCTGCGTCGCGAGCACGAAGAAGGGATTCGGAAGCGGATAGGTCTGCCCGGCGACGGTCACGGTCCGCTCCTGCATCGCCTGCAGCAACGCCGCCTGGGTCTTGGGAGGGGTCCGGTTGATTTCGTCGGCCAGGACCACCGAGGCGAAGATCGGCCCGGGGACGAACCGGAAGTGCCGCTTCCCAGTCGCCGGATCCTCTTCGACCAGTTCGGTACCGGTGATGTCACCCGGCATCAGGTCGGGGGTGAACTGCACCCGGTTGAACGACAGCGCCAGCGCCTCCGCGACGGTCGAGACCATCAGCGTCTTGGCCAGGCCGGGGACCCCGACCAGGAGGGCGTGCCCTCCCCCCAGGATGGCGGTCACGATCCCGTCGACGGCCTCGTGCTGGCCTACCACCCGGGCCGAGACCTGGGTCCGGAGTGCGGCAATGGCCTCGGCGAGGCGGCGGAGCTGCTGGACGTCGTCGAGAGGAGGAGCAGAGGTCATCGAGGTCGGTGAGTTCGAGGAAGGAATGATGGATGACAGATGACAGATGACGGATAACGGAAAAGGGTCCCGAGCCCGGTACGGTCAATAAGGTATACGGGACGGTCGCATCGACCATCTGTCATCCGTCATCTGTCATCCGCTGGGTCCGGGTACGCCCGACCTCCTGCAAAGGTTTCCCGGAAGGGCGGAAATCCCCCGCGAAGGGCGCTGGAATCGCTTGCGAAAGTTTTCACAAGCCCGTACTTTCCGCCCCGTGAAGCACCCCGACGATGGCTCGAATCGAGAGATCGGCGAGGGGTACGCCCTGGTTTCGGTGGGGATCACGTTTGCCCTCACCCTGGCGGGGTTCACCCTGGGGGGATTCTGGCTCGACGGCCGGTTCCACACCACGCCGTTGCTGACGATCCTCGGGATGGTCGTGGGAATGGCCCTGGGCGGTTTCTGGCTCTGGCAGCGGCTTGGCAAGCGCCCGAAGTGACCAGGCGCGCCGGCTCCTCTGGGGGGCGGCCGGCACCGCCGGGGTGACGCTGCTGTCGGGTGCGCTTTGGAGTGGGTCGGGCGCGAAGGCGGCACTCCTCTTCGGAGCGCTCGCCACGCTGATTCAGCTGGTTGCCGACCGGTTGGCCCGGCAGGTCGGGGTGCCGGCGACGGTGGACCGGCTCAAGGTCTATGGCATTGGAGTGGTGCTCCGCTTCGGCGGGGTAGCGCTCATCGCGGTGGCGGCGCTCGCCGGGGGAGAGGGGTTCTCCTACCAGGGAGCGGCAACGGGATACCTGGGAGTCATTCTCCCTCTGCTGTATCTGGAGACACGACTGGACCGATGACCGACGGACAAGAGCCCTTCAGCATCGCCGAGATGGTGTTCCACCACACGGGCGACGCGCACGAACTCGATTTCTCCCCGTTCGGGGTCATCCACCTCCCGGAGTGGGAGCCGATCCGGATCGGGGCGTACTCGATCGATCTCTCCCCGACCCGCCACGTCGTCTTCATGGTGCTCGCGGCGTCGCTGACGCTGCTGCTCCTCTGGATTGCCGCGCGCGGCATTGCGAAGGCGCGAGCGCAGGGGAAGGCACCGAAGGGTTACGCCGGGATGATGGAAGCATTCGTGGTCTTCGTGCGCAACGAGATCGCCATCGCCAACATCGGTCACGAGATGGGGCCGCGGTACGCGCCGCTGATCATCGCCTTCTTCTTCTTCATCCTGATGATGAACCTCCTCGGCCTGCTGCCCTGGGGTGCGTCGCCTACCGGCAACCTCGCCGTAACCGCGGCGCTCGCCGTGATCTCGTTCCTGGTGATCGAGATCGGCGGGATGGTCAAGCTCGGCTTCAAGGGCTACATGGGCACCATCTTCCCGCACATCGAAGGGCTCGATGGCGCGGGCGGTGCGGTGATGACCATTGCCATGGCGCCGATCGAAATCCTCTCCAAGATGGTCAAGCCGATCGCCCTGGCGATCCGCTTGTTCGGCAACATGCTCGCCGGCCACTTCGTGATCTTGTCGCTCTTCGGCATCGTGTTCCTGTTCGGTTCACTTGGCATGTGGAGCTATGGCATCGGGAGCGTCACGGCCCTGGTTGTTCTCGGCGTGATGTTCCTTGAATTGATCGTCGCGTTCCTGCAGGCGTACGTGTTTGCGCTGCTGAGCGCGGTGTTTATTGGGTTGATGCAGCACGAGCATTAATAGCTGGATGATGGATGACAGATGACGGATCTGTCACCCTGAGCGAAGCCCGCGAAGCGGGCGCAGTCGAAGGGGCGGAGCTTCGCTCCCTCGCTTCGCTCAGGATGACAAGCAGAGGTAGGACACCGCACCGCCCGATGCATCCAACGGCGACTGCGTTTCCAATCGGCGATCGTCGCTGATTGCGGGAGCTGGACCTCCGGGTCCGCCGGCTCCCATCGACTGGCCACCGTTCCTGGGGAGACGGTGCACTGGCCGAGGATGCAAATGACAATTGATCCTCACTGAAACGACGAGTTGAAAATGTTGCTCCCGATTCTCATGCAGACTGAAGCCGCCGCGCAGATCCCGAACTACGGCGCCCTGGGTGCCGGTATCGGCCTCGGCCTCGCCGTTCTCGGCGCCGGCATCGGCCTCGGCCGCATCGGTGGCCAGGTCGCTGAAGGCATCGCACGTCAGCCGGAAGCGGCAGGCGAGATCCGCGGCGCTGGCCTGCTCTTCGGCGTGCTGCTCGAAGGCGCCACGATCATCGCGCTCGTGTTCGCCCTGCTGTTCAAGCTGATCAAGTAACCAGGCGGTTCGCGTGACGATGCTACCGTTGTTGATGATGGCGGAAGAGGGGGGCTTGCCGAAGCCCTTCTCGCCGACGTTTGGTCTCTTCCTCTGGACCTTCATCGTTTTCATTCCGTTCCTGATCATCCTGGCGAAGTTCGTCCTTCCGGTGATCGTGAAGGCGACGGCCGATCGTGAAGCGGCGATCACCAAGCAGCTCGCCGATGCCGAGCGGATGCACAGCGAGGCGAAGGCGGCACTGGAAGAGCAGAAGCAGTTGCTGGCCGGTGCACGCGGCGAGGCGCAGGCGTTGATGGCCGAGGCGCGTGGCGCGTCGGAGCGTGAGCGCGCGGCGTCGGTCGAGAAGACCAAGACGGAACAGGCCGAGATGCTCGATCGCGCCCGTCGCGAGATCGTGGCCGAGAAGGAGCGGGCCGTGGCCGACCTTCGTCGCGAGGCGGTCGACATCGCGATTGCAGCGGCCGGCAAGGTGGTGGGTCAGCGGCTTGATTCGAGCGCCGACCGCAAGCTGGTGGAAGACTACCTCGCGCAGATCGGGAACAAGCCGTGAGGGAAGTGACCATCGCCCGGAACTACGCTGAGGCGTTGTTCGCGCTCGCCAACAAGGCGAACGCGGTCGAGGCGTGGGGTGACCTGATGGACGCGACGGCGGGGGCGATGAGCACCCCGTCGATCGAGGCGGTATTGATGTCGCCGCGAGTGCCGAAGGAGCGGAAGGTCGCGATCGTGCTCGACGCGATGAAGGATGCGCCGAAGCCGTTCACGCTTTTCCTGGCCGCGGTGATCCGTCGCGGCCGGCAGTTGATGCTCGGGTCCATTGCCGATGAGTATCGTGGCCTGGTTGATGTGAAGCTTTCCCGCGTTCGGGCGGGCGTCACGGTGGCGCGCGAGATGGATGCGCTGGCGCGTTCGGTGATTGTCGAGCGGCTGTCGAAGGCGATCGGCAAGGATGTCATTGCCGGGTTCAGCACCGATCCCGCGCTGCTGGGTGGCGTGGTGGTGCGGATCGGCGACCGGGTCTACGACGGCTCGGTGCGCAAGCGCCTCGCGGTGCTCAGGAACAAGTTGCTGGCGCGGTAGGTTGCGCGCTGGTTGAGATGTGAGAGCGCCGCCTGAAGAGGGCGGCGTTTTTCATGTTAGGAGAAGGGAGAAGGGAGAAGGGAGAAGGGGGAAGAGGGAAGGGGGAATGGAGATGGGGGATTTGTTCCAGTCGATGGTGACGAACCGACGGCCCGCCGGGTCAGTTAGTCATGCGTCTCCCTCGCGCACTCTTGCTCACGGTGGCACTCCTCGCTGGATGTGCCGGATCGGAACCGACCACGCCGCCCAGCGTCGTGATCCGGCTGGAGCGCGGCGATGATCAGGCCGGCGAGGTGGGGACGCTGCTCGATCCGATTGTCGTGATGCTGATCGGTGCCGATGGCGCGCCGCTCCCCGGCGTGGCGGTCACAGTGCGTACTCCCGCCGGCGGAAGCGCAGCACTCGACTCGCCGCGTTCGGCGCCCGACGGCAGTGTCACCATTCGCTGGCGCCTCGCCGAGCAACTCGGTGATCAGGCCCTCGAAGTCTCGGCCGATGGTGCGCGCACGCTCGTCCTCAAGGCGCACGCGTTCACTGCGCCGCCCGAGCGCCTCCCGCTCGATCGCGTCCTGCTGATCGGGCTCCCCACCTACGAAGGCTCCGGAGAGGCAGTGCATCCGGATGTCGCGGTCGATCCGCTCTGGTCGCAGCGACTGCTGATGGCATTCACGCCCTATCCGGGTGGCGATTCCCGTTACGAGAATCCTTCGATCGTCACGACCATCACACCGCGCAGCTGGACGGTGCCGCACGGCGTGAGCAACCCGATCGCGGCGATCAGCGACGGTTATCTCTCCGATCCGGATCTCGTGGCACCGCAGGGTGATCGCTGGTCGCTCTACTATCGCGCTGTGGTGGATGGCACCAACCGGATCCTGATGCGGCAGAGTGACGACGCGGTGCAGTGGGGAGCACCGGTGGAGGTGTTGCGCACACCCAATCACGACGTGGTCTCACCGGCGATTGTGCGCGGCGGACACTCCGGGTCGTGGAAGATGTGGTCGGTCAACAGTGGCGTGGCCGGATGTCGCGCCGCGCAAACCACTGTTGAGTTTCGCGAGGCTTCTGATGGCCGGCGCTGGGGCGCACCGGTCGTCAGCGATCTGGTATGGCCCGGACGGGTCGCGTGGCATCTCGATGTGATCTGGGTCGCGGCGCGACAGGAATACTGGGCCCTCGTCGCGACCTATCCGGCAGGGAGCACCTGCGTCACCGATCAGTTGCAGTTCGCGCGCAGCACTGATGGCGTGCGCTGGACGCGGCATCCAGAACCGATTCTCACGGCGGGGATCCTGCCGGAATTCAGTGATGTGATTTATCGCTCGTCACTGCAGGTGGAGCCGGAGCAGGGGACGGTGGTCTTCTGGCTCTCGGGCGCCCGCTTCAATGGCTCGGTCTATACGTGGCGAACGGGGGCCCTGCGCGTTGGCATCCCGACGCTGCTCGATGGGACACGGCCGCTGGTGCCCGCGCTATTCGCCGGCGCTCTGGCTGACCGCGCGCTGTTGCCGATGCCGGAGCGGGATTACTGAAGTGATGGGTGATGGGTGATGGGTGATGGGTATGCGTGCGGGATGACAACTTCCCCTCAATCACATTGCACTCGATGTAACCCGGTTGCGGGGCCGCCAATCCCCCGGTACACTCACGGCCACCCCCTCCGTGGAGTCACCGTGCGCCGTCATCACCGCTGCTTCCTGACGCTGCTTGCCGTGGTAGCCTGTCGGGCGACTCCCGACTCCCTTCACCGCGCGGCAGCGGCCAACACCGTGCAGATCGACTCCGTGCCGTTTGTCGATCTTGTCCCGACCGACTCCACTGGCGCGGTCCGCTTCGGCAATGCTACGGACGCGACGCGACTGAGCAGTGGCGTCCTCGTCATTCCTGATCGCACCAGCGAATCGCTCCGGTTCATCTCCCACGATGGCCGCGTGCTCCGCGAAGTGGGGCGGAAGGGCGCTGGTCCTGGGGAGTTCGCGATGATCGACGAGATCGCGCAATGCGGCCCGGATTCGATCTTTGTATGGGACCCGCGGCAGCAGCGCGCCTCCGTCTTCGATTCGGTGGGGCACTTCGTTCGCCAGTTTGCGCTCCCCAGTAGTCCCCGGTTATTGGTGTGCAACGAGGCCGGCGAGCTGGCGACCATTGGGTCGGTCCAGGGCGGCGGGATGCCGTCGCTCGCGGCACCACCGCGGACCGGCGTAGTCACCACATTCACGCGGGACGGGACGCCGAGGCATGCATTCGAACGGCGTGTGATCGCCGAGAACCGGCCCTTGGCCGCCACCGCGACCATCGCGATCGCTGGAGGGAAGCTCTATTTCGGTCGCGGTGATTCGGCCGTGGTGACCGCCACCACGATGGACGGAGTTCCTGTCGCAACGCGAGCGCTCGGCATCGCCGGGCGACCAGTCTCTCCGGCCCAATATGCGGCGAGCATCGAGCATCTGCTTCTCGCGTTGATCCTGCCTGCCGACCGAGAGATGCCTCGTACCATCCTGATGAAAATCCCGGCCCCGACGCAACTGCCGGCATTCCGGGCGCTGCTCGCCGATCCCACGGGCGCCGTGTGGGCGGTGACCTCATCGTATGGTGACGGGGAGACGGTGCTGCACGGCGTCGACTCCGCCGGCGTGCCCATTGGCACCCTGCGGATTCCGCGCGATGTCGATGTGCGGGAGATCGGCCGCGACTACCTGCTCGGCATCGTCGAGGATGCCGAGGGGGAACAGCACCTACTGGTGTATCGGGTCAGGCGGTGAAAGTCCGTCACCCATCACCCATCACCCATCACCCATCACCCATCTCCCATCTCCCATCTCCCATCTCCCTCTCAGCAATGCCCCGCACCACTCCAGTTCCCCATCGGTGGCACCGCGAGCCCAGGACTCGCCGGGAAATTGGTGTTGGCGTCATGCGCCGCACGTTGCAACAGCCGAATCTGTGCTTCGGGAATGCCGAGCGGCGAATTACCGCTGAATGCCGCCGGCGCGAGTGTGCGCACGTCGACGCCACTGATCCGTTCGTAGATCTCGAGCGCGGCGAGGTAGGTACCGAGTGGTGACGGGTGATAGCCATCGAGCCCATAGAACTTGAGCGACGGGTCTTCACGCCATGCTGCGCGCCACGCCTCTCCTGCGGGGAGGAAGGTGCCATTCACGGCCGAGGTGGCGAGCTGGAAGGTGAGCCGCACGCCGTCGAAGTCCCAATCCTGACCGCTGCCGGGCGCACCCGACCACGACATCATCACGGCCGTGCGTGCGCCAGCGGCCTTGATCCGTTCGTCGAACATCCGGGTCCAGAGCACCAGCGAGTCGCGACACATCCCGGCAGGCGTCGGCCCTTGCTGCAGCACCACGACATCGATGCCGCCCTGACCGAGGAGCGAGAGGGCGTTCGAGCCGCCATTGATATGGTCAATGAGCGCGAGGTCAGCACCAGCCGCCATCAGCGTCTCGATCGGATTGCCGGCGGCCCTCGCGATCGAGGCCACGGTATTCGGCAGCGAATTCGTGTACGTCAGCGAATTGCCCACGAAGAGCACTCGCTGGGCGCCGCTCGGCGGTGGAGGGGGTGGCGGAGCCGGTGGGGGTGGTTCGACCACGGCGATGGTACCGCAGCCCAGCAGTACCAGGAGTGATGATGCCAGCGTGCGCGCGAGTGTCATGCAGCCTCCTCCTTGCCCTGAAGTCTGGCCCGATCCCGGGGTGATTGGACCCCTCCGGTGGCGCGCCTGACCACCCCCTGACACTCGATGTCCGGCCAACTCACGGTCAACTCACGGCTACCAGACACCCTCGTGCGATGATGGTCACGTCCCCTTGCTGAGGTTGTCCTGATGAAGTCGCCACTCCCCCTGATCCTCCTGTTGCTGGCCGGCTGCGCCGCCACCCCCACCGATTCGTCCGATACACCACAGAACGTCGTCCTCACCCTCCCGGTGGCGGAGATCAAGGTGGGCGACGAGATCCAGCTCACCGCCGTCGCGCGCAACGGCCTCGACTTCCCGCTGCCGGCGACCCCGATCGATTGGAGCACTGATCTTCCCGCGGTCGCCACGGTGACGGCGGCCGGTCGTCTGCGCGGGGTGGCGGCTGGTACGGTGATGGTGACCGCGCGTTCGGGCAGTGCGAGCGCGACCCGCTCAGTGATTGTCCGCCCGATCGAGCCCAACTCGATCACCCTCTCGCCGCTCCCCGCCACGCTGACCGCGGGGGGGCATCTGCAATTCGTTGCGGACGTGCGCGCTGACGGTGGCTACCAGCTCCAGAATGCCTCGGTGACCTGGAGTGTCACCGGGACGGCGCTCGCGAGCATTTCAGTCACCGGGGACCTGACCCCACTTACCGCCGGAGTCATCACTGTGACGGCGGTGAGTGGCACGGCGACCGCGAGTCACACCCTCACCGTGTTGCCGGCGCCGCCGGCGAGTGTTCAGATCTCGGGTGGCGCGAGGACCATCCGTCTCGGAGAGACCACAACACTCACCGCGTCGGTGATCGCCACGACCGGCACCACCATCGCCGATGCCCAGGTCGTGTGGAGTTCGAGTGACCCGACTGTCGTGACGGTGACATCCTCGGGCGAAGTCACTGGTGTCGGCGTGGGGCAGGCGAGTATCAACGCGAGCTTCGGGGCCCTCTCTCGCTCGGTGCCGATGCTGGTGAGCGGCACGATCACCCCGACGCACCGGATCGCCTACATCCGGGAGTACGTCGGCGGCGAACGACGGCTCGAGGTCATCGCAGAAAGTGGCGAACTCATCCTCAGTGTTCGCCCGTCGATCGATTTTCGGGTCGCAACCTTTGCCTCGCAACCCACCGTGACCCTCTCACCCGATGGCAAGACCATTGCCTACGATTGCCTTGGCGGAGTCTGCCTGTTGCAACTCGCTACCGGCAGTGCGACCCTCCTGCTCTATGGAGGGTACTCCGAGCCGACCTGGAGCGCGGATGGCTCCACCCTGGTCCTGCGCGGCGACTACAGCAGCGTCGTGCAATACAACCTGGTGACCGACGAGATCACGACCCTGCGCGCGCCGTTCTACGTCGAGCGACCGCGCCTCTCTCCCGATGGTCAGATG
This sequence comes from Gemmatimonadota bacterium, assembly GCA_040388535.1. Taxonomy (NCBI): domain Bacteria; kingdom Pseudomonadati; phylum Gemmatimonadota; species Gemmatimonadota bacterium. Next base: position 1,245,884 of record JAZKBR010000002.1, read on the forward strand.
GTGATTTACGAATGCGATTTTTCCCGGCTCTACGAGGCGCAGTTCAGTCTTTGCCGGATGAATGCCAGCGGCAACGTGACCCTCTACAGGACCTACGGCAACGCCGTGAGCTTCGCCGCTGATGGGCGTATGGCGTACATCCGAAGTGTGGACGAGGTGGGCAGCTTCCGATTCCTGGTGGTTGAACCCCCGCAGAGTAGCCCCGCCCCGAGCGGCCCCGGCGTCGCCGAGTTCGTCGGCTTCGCGGACGTCACCGAGATGACGTGGAGCCCGGATGGGCAGAGACTCCTGCTGGTCCGGAACGGCGAGCTCTGGGTGGTCTCCATCCCAGGGGCCGGCGACCAGCGACCATTCGGCACCCTCGTGCCCGGGAGCCGGATCTCCAGTATCAGTTGGAGATAGCGCCAGACGACAAAAGACCTGGCAGCGATCTGCCGGAGAGTAGCTTCTCCGGCATGATCGTGTTGCACACCCTGGGCGCCATCAGGGCGAGGTCGGCCCCAGCCGCCATCAGCGTTTCCAGGGGTGTCCCGGCAGCCCGGGCGATCGAGGCTACCGTCTTCGGCAGCGAATTCGTGTACGTCAGCGAATTCCCCACGAAGAGCACTCGCTTGGTCCCGCTCGGCGGCCAACTCACGGCTGGCTCACGTCTGGCGTACACTCTTGGACGATGATGTACCGCGTTCTCGCCAACCGGTGACCGGGCGAAGGCGCTGTCGTCCCCCCCAACGGAACAGTCAAATGCGCAGCCATTCCCTGGTATACCTCTCGCTGACCCTGGTACTGGCCGGGTGCGGCGCCGATCCCGTCGTCATTCCTCCGCCCGCGCCAACACCTCCGCCCCCATCCACCCTGCCGATCGTTGCCAGCCTCGAAATCCCGGAAGTGGCGGAACTCCTTCCGGGAGACAGTCGGCTGATCACGGCGACGGCTCGCGACGCCGCGGGACTGGTCGTCGAGGTTCCGCTGGTGTGGAACACGTCCCAGCCATCGGTCGCCTCCGCATCGTCGCTCGGTGGCCAGCACGGTCTTGTCGTCGCCCTGGCGGCAGGCAGCACGAGCGTGACTGTGGCGGTCGGCGATGTCCGGGCCACTCGGGTGGTCACGGTTGTGGACCCGCGGCCCGCGACACTCAGCTTCGAGACGTCAACCCTCACGATGAAGGTGGGGGCCGAGCTGACCCTCGCCCTCACGACACGCAATGCCGAGGGGAAGCTGTTGCCGTCGCGTGCGGCCACGTGGAGCTCGGCCGATGCCGCTCTGGTCTCGGTATCCTCCACCGGCGTGTTGACTGCGCATCAAGCCGGTGTCACTGAGATCAGCGCGTCCGTCGGTCTCCTGACGGCGCGCGTGACGGTGACCACGGTGTCGGCCGTGCTGGTGATCCAGCCCGCGAGCATTCAACTCGCGATGGGCGACAGCACGCAATTGACTGCGGTGCAAACAGGAACTGACGGGCAGCAACTCCCGGGCAATCTTGAAGTCGAGTGGCAATCGGATCATCCGGAATGGGTTCGCGTCGACGCATCTGGCTGGGTCCATGCGGTGGCTGCCAACGTCGATGGGGTCTCGAGAGTCGCCCACATCACTGCAAAGCGCGCCGACCTGACTGGGAGCATGATCGTTCAGCTGCTGCCACTTCCTGGCGGCGCAGCCAGCGGACTCCGATTCGTTCACGCGGCGAGCGAACTTCAGGGGCTCGTCTTCGTGCCGTCTCGCGGGGCTTCTGCGCTTCTCAGGTTTGGCGAAAGTGCGGATCAGCCCATGACCGCCGGGGCTCTACGGGTGGATATGCTGGGCTTCCCGCCGCCGATCACTCCCCTCTGGCAGGATTTTTCCGAGGGCCTCCTCCCCGGCCAGCACTTGACGCTCTACGCCACGGGTGGGGTGCCGCAGGGATTCCTGATTGCGGTGTCGGATCTCCACGACCCGGTCGCACCCGATGTTGTGCTGATTCGCGTGCTGATGGCGAGCACGTATCTCCGAAACTGGGCACCCATCGACGCTTTTCTCGTCGAGGTCGGTGAACCCATTGGTGGGGCGATGTTCGGCAACTTCCTCGAACTCGGTTCGATCACCGACTACTCCCCAAGGCCCGCGCGCGCATACGAGCTGGTGCTGGTCGATGGCGTCGTGAGTGGTAGTCGCCCCGGGAATGGAGCGGAGCTGGCACGATTCCGTATCGACCCGCAGGGAGGCCGCGCGACCACTTACGCCATTACGGGAAACGGGCCCGGGACCTTCGGGCTCATCGCAGTGGTCGACCCCTGACAACCTCGATCCCCTTGGCAGCGATCTCCCGGAGAGTAGTTTTTCCGGCATGATCGTCCTGCGCACCTTGGGCGCGATTGGCCTTGCTGCGGTTGATGGGCGAGAACTCGATGGGCTCCTGCGCCAGCCAAAAAGGCTGGCGCTGCTCTGCTACCTCGCTTCGCCGAGCCCTGGCGCCTGGCACCGTCGCGATACCCTCCTCGCGGCGTTCTGGCCCGAGTTCGAAACCGGCCAGGCTCGTTCCGCTCTCCGGAACGCCCTCTACGTCATTCGTCAGGAACTCGGCCCCGACGTGCTTCGCACGCGCGGCGACGACGAGGTCTCCCTCGATCCTGCGCTGCTGGTGAATGATGTCGCGCTCCTGCAGCGTGACATCGATTCTGGCGCCCTCAGGGACGCGGTCGATCGTTATGGCGGGGATTTTCTCCCCGCGCTCTTCGTCCACGACGCACAGGGGTTCGAGAAGTGGGTCGATGGCGAGCGGCACCGGATTCGCTCCCTGGTCTTGAAAGCGGCCCTGCAGCTCTCGCTCGACGCGGAGGCGCACGGCGATCTCGCCGCGGCCCTGCAGGCGCAACGCTGGCTCTGCGAGACGGCTCCCGATGATGAGGCCGCCGCCCGCCGATACATCGCACTGCTCGACCAGAGCGGGGATCGCGTCCAGGCCCTGGTGGTGTTCGACCGCTTGCACGCACGCTTGCGTGATGAGTTCGGGAGCGAACCGTCGCGCGAAACCATTCGCCTGATCGAAGAGATCCGCTCTCGTCGTACACCAGCCGCGATGGAGGAGCAGGCGGCCGCCTACCCACCCCCCATCGCAGCCGCCGAAACAAGTCCCGGGCATCGCGCCGGCGTGCGCTGGCGCTGGTGGGCCGGGGCCGCCGTATTCGTCCTGACGCTCATCGCGGCCTCGCTCGGCCGCTGGCGCGCGGCGGTGGGAGCTGTTCCGACGTCGTTGCTCGTGTTGCCAATGGAGAACGCAACCGGCGATGCCGGCAATGACTATGTCGCGACGGGGCTCGCCGAAGACGTCGCAGCGCGGCTGACGGCCCTCCACAGCTTCGTGATTCATTCCGGGGCCCGGGCGCGCTGGCCGGTGCGCCCGCGTGAAGCACTCGCCACGCTCACTCCGCGCTTCGGAACAGCCGTGATCTTGCGCACGCGGCTCACGCGCACGGGGGACTCACTCCAGGTTACTTCGGAAGTATTCGATGCGCAGAGCGGTGCGACCCGCGAGATCGCAACCGAGCGATTCACGCTGGGCACGCTTCGCGATGCCGGCAGTCAACTCGCAGCCGCCGTCGCCGGCGCGGTGTTTCGTGTGCCATTGCCGGAGGTACCGCGAGATCCGTCCCGTCCAGTGGACCCCGAGGCCTATCGCCTCACCCTCCTCGGCTGGCACGTGCTGCTCCAGCGCAGCGATGCCGCTGGGGCGAGGGAACTCTTCCTTCGCGCTACGCAGATCGATCCGCTGCACGCGCGAGCCTGGTCGGGGCTGAGTTCGACGTGGGCTGCCGCCACCACCAATGGCCAGATTCCGTTCGACGAGGGGTTTGCGCTGGCCGAGGCCGCTGCGAGCCGCGCTCTCGCACTCGACTCCCTGCAGGGCACCGCCTGGGCGAACCTCGGCATCCTGCACGCACTAAAGGCGCGGAGTCTCGCGGCAGGGGAGCCGTTCTTTCGCAGGGCGATGATGGTGGAACCCGCCAACGCCGAGACCTACATGGTCCACGCGTCGGCGCTGCGCTTCGCGTGGCAGTGGGATCAGGCGCACGATGCGATCCGGGTCGCGCGGCAACTCGATCCGCTGAGTTCCTACTACGCGGGGCTGGAGGGGAACGGGGCGATGTGCCAGGATCGCCCCGCTGACGCGCTGCGCTGGTATCGCGTGCAGCTCGCACTCGATCCGCGTGACCGCAGCGCCCACCTCGGGGCGGGACGAGCACTGGCACGAATGGGCCGCTGGGACGAGGCGATCGCGCAACTGCGGGCCTTGGCGGTCGCCCGCGGCGACCCCGCCTTCGCCTCGGCGCTGTTGGCGGCACACGGTGAGCGGGGCTACTGGGAGATGAAGCACCGTGAAGGGGCTGGCCTGCTTGAGGAGCGCCAGCGGCGAGCGCGCACTGGCTTCGTGGCGCCGTATCTCCTCGGCGTGGCGGAAATCGGCGCTGGGCACCTCGATCGCGGCCTGGCACTGCTGGAGGACGAGACGCGGAACGGGAGCCGGATGGTCTACAAGCTGCCGTGCAATCCGGAAATCGATGAAGTGCGCTCCTTGCCGCGATTCCAGCGACTGCTTGCGGCCGCCGGGGCATTGCCGCTCACGGCTACGGGGCCGTAGCGCCTCGCCAGCACGGACGCGACCGTTCAGCGCGGCGTGCGTTGCAGGATCAGTTCGCGGATCTGTGGGACGGAGGCAGCTGCGCCGATCCGCGACAGGATCCGCTCACTCTCCCACGACGGCGGAATGCGGTCGAGCCACGTGCGTGTCCGATCGAGATCGCCCGCCTGACCGTACGCGGCGATGGCGCCGAGCGCGAGCTCGACCCGTCGCCAGCTCCCCTGCGCGAGTGCGCTGTCGTAGGCGGCGCCGGATTCGCTGAAACGACGCGCGCCCAACAAGGCGTCGCCGAGTCGCTGGGTGAGATTGAAGTCGTCGGGGTGTTGACGGTGCAATTCCTGATACCCTGCCACTGCGGTGGGCCACTCCTCCCGCAACAGCGCCGCCGCAGTGTTCGCGGCAAGCGCGCCATCCTCGAGGGCGCCCCGACTGGTCCCCAGCAATGCCGTGTGGGCGAACGCAAACGTCTGCCGCATGATCTCCCGCGAAGTGGCATCGAACTGCTGATCCTCGAAGGGATGGGTCGCGTGCGGATGGTTGATCAGGGTGACCGGAAGATTGCGCGAGATCATCGAGTCGATCATCGCGATTTGCAGTCGTTGCAGCAGTGGCTGATCGAGTCCGGCGCGGACCACGAGCACCGGCAGATCCCGTCGCCACGACGGACTGCTCCCGGCGCCATAATAGAGGAGGAGGGCACGAATCGTCGTGCGCGAAGCATCCTCTGCCGTCGGAAGTGCGATGCGGGCATTGGTGCTGCCGGCCCAGACCACGATGCTGTCGGACTGGATGCCGAGGCGAATTGCGTTGCGCCGAAGGTGGGCCAGAAGCGCATCAAACGAGGCGACGGCGCGGGACTCATCCGGAACCTGGTAGACGATGCCGGCAAATCCCTCGGCGGCGGCAAGGCGAGCCCACCCGCTGTTGAGCGGATCGTCCTTGAAGCCGCGACCGATCACGTTGAAGACGATAAAGACGGGCTGGGCACCCTGACGGCGCCGTGACTGGTAGAGGTCGAACGTCAGAGCCGAATCGCCCTCGCCCAGGTAGGTCAGGTTGTGCCTGCCGATCACCGCGGAAATCGTCGCCGGGTGAAGCGCCAGCTTGGCGGGTGGTGGGGCCTCCTGAGCTCCGGCGATGATGGGCAGGAGGATGGCGGCCAGGAGAAATCGACGCATGATGTCGGTTCCGTGAGGTAGAGGTTCGCGGTGCCCTACGTCGCCGATCCCGCTCGGTTCCGTGTTGACACATTCCTGACCGAATCGTACCGTTGGCGATCTCGATTCTGCCGGCGGAATGCATATGGGTCCAGGGTCTCGTGCGAGCGTCGCAGCATTCATCTTCCTCGCCTCCTGCGGCCTGGGTGAAGCGGCCCCCGATCCGACGGAAGGGACCGGCACACCCCACGACTGGGCGATCAGTGTCGCCGTGGACCGCCAGAACCTGCCGATGAAACAGGGCGCCACCGACACGGTCCATTTCACCGTGACCCGCAGCGGCGGCTTCATCGGCCCGGTCGAGTTCAAGCCGCTCGAAACCCAGACGCCGCAGTTGACGATTGCCAATGTCGTGACCACTGGCACGACCACGACCGCACTCCTGATCATCAAGGTACCCAGCAGCTATCCACTCATCACCTTTCCCTTTCCAGTGCTCGTCAGGTCCCCGACGGATCAGGTGGCCGGGGTGAATGTCGATATGAGCATCACGGTGTCCCGCGCCCCGGGAGTGTTCGTCAGCATCGGGAATGCATTTACGGTGGCCCGTGGCGGGCCCGCGCTGGCCGACCCATTCTCCCTGATTCGCACCGATTTTGACGGCGAGGCGACGATGTCGCTGGCCCTCGGCAGCGCGCCGGCCGGCATCACGGCGGTGTTCACGCCCAATCCGCTGACTGGTACCACGGGCTCGATGGCGATCCAGGCGGATGCTTCGGTGCCAGAGGGGGTCTACAACATCGGCGTACGCGCCAACGGGGGTGGCTTCCAGGGCACGGCGCCGCTGAACCTCACCGTGACACCGCCGCCCTCGCTCGCGCTCACACTCGCCTCCGGCACGATCACGCTCGCGCGTGGGACCATTGGACAGGTGGAGGTGACGCTTACCCGCACCAATCTCCCGTCGTCAGTGAGCCTGGTCACCAGCAACACACCGTTCGGCCTCGCGATGTCGTTCACGCCGCCGTCGACGACGGGCAATACGATGACGGCGAACGTGAACATCACGCCGGCGACCGTCCCGGGGAACTACATCATCACCATCAACAGCAACGGCTTCGGCGTGCCCGCGGCGACGGTGCCCCTGACGGTGGTGGTGACGCCGTAGGCGGACCTCCTAAGGTCTTAGTTGACAGCGGGTCGCGCCGGCCGTATTATCTCCTAAGACATTAGGAGGTAATCGTGGACCCGATCTTCACCGACCGCGAACTCGACATCATGAATGCGCTGTGGGATGCCCGCTCGGGCACGGCCGCCGAAGTACGCGCCGCACTCGCAGACGCACTCGCCTACAACACCGTCCTCACCATGCTCGGCATCCTGGAAGGGAAGGGGTACCTCCGCCGAGAAGCGGAGGGCCGGGCCTTCCGATATTTCCCGACGGTCGCTCGACGCAGCGCCAAGAAGTCGGCACTCAAGCGCCTCACGGCGCGCCTCTTCGACGGTGACCCCCGGCTCCTTGTGGCCGAGCTGGTCCGCGATCGTACGCTCACTGATGACGACCTCCGCGAACTCAAGCTTCTCCTCGACCAGCGCCTGCGCGAGCGCAAGGAGTCCCGATGATCGCTTCGTGGATGGTATATGCCGTCTGTTTCGGTCTCCTCGCCATCGCCGGCGCCACCCTGCTCGAGCGCCCCCTGCGCGAGCGGGTCGGCGCCACCAGGAGACTCTGGATCGCGCTGATCTTTGTCGCGTTGATCTGGCCAATGGCAGTGGTGATGGTGACTCGGCAGGCGGCGTCCGCGGTCGCTCCGGAGCTCTCGTCTAGGTCGGGTGGGCCGATTCGGCAAGACGATCTGTCAGGGGCCTTCGCGTCCGTGCGACCCGCAGTTACGCTCCCAGTCGTTGTGCCGGCATCGATGCGGATTGATCGCATCGCTTTGCAAGTCGCGATCGGCGGGCCCATGCTGCTGTTCGCACTCCTGCTGCTCGAGGGCGTTCGACTGCTTCGTGCTCGCCGACGCTGGCGTCGTGCTGACGTCGATGGTACCGCTGTGCTGGTCTCGCAGGACTTTGGCCCCGCTATTGTTGGCATCTTCCGACCGGCGATCGTGATCCCGGAATGGGCGCTTGAGCTGCCGGCAGGACAACGGCAGCTGATGCTTACCCACGAGTCGGAACATCTCGCGGCGCGTGATTCATCCTGGCTGGGCATCGGTTTCCTTGGGGTGGCGCTCGCACCATGGAATCCGGGGCTCTGGTATCTGCTGCGCCGTTTCCGCTTTGCGATGGAGGCGGATTGCGACCAGCGCGTTCTCCAGCGGGGCTACGACGTCGAAACGTACGCCACGTTGTTGATCGAGATCGGGCGGCGGAGCTCGGGGCGGTCACTGCTCGCGGCGGGATTTGCCGAGCGGCATTCGATGCTGCGCACGCGAATCGAGTCCCTCTTCGCGGCGACTGCACCCGCTACGATGGCTTCCCGCTGGCGGCTCGTCAGTGGGGCCGCGATCGTGGCCGCCGCCTGCGCGGTAGGCCCAGCCCGGAGCGGGGCGGGCACAGGGACTCAATACACGCTGACTGCACTAGGGCCTCAGGTGGCTGACTCTGTGGTCTCGGCTGATGACCCAACAGCAACGGTGCGGCTGGCGCGCAACCTTCCGAAGCAGTTCCGGGTGAGCGAATCCGGAAGTATGCCAGACAGCCATCCAGGGTCCGCGTGCGCGAACGTGCTTTTCGATGAGAGTGATGGGACGCGACTCCAGTTGCAGGCGGTCATTGCCGGGCCGCTGCATCCGACACCGGGAAGCCCGGCTAGGGCGCATGGCTTCTACGCCGTCGCGCCGGCTGGCCGGTATGGTCTGAAGGAAGACGAGTGGCTGCGTGTCGGGTGCTCCACTGCGTCGCGGATTGCTGACCGCGATGGTGAAATCCCGGTTCGTGTCCTCGATGCGTCGCTCAAGACCGAGTTCGGTATCACGCTCGACTCGTTGACCCGCGATGGCGGTCAGCTCCACGTGGCCTACGCCGGAATCCTCGCGGACACTCTGAGAGGCAGGGCGCTCCAGATCGCGCGACTGCTCATGGATCGGCTCGGGAGCAGCGTCAGCGAAGTCGACACGGTCACGGTACGGGTCAAGTTGCCCGAAGCGTGGCGGCCGGCCGCGGCGCCGGAGCTGAGCGTGAGTTCATTCAAGTGGTACTTCTACCGGGATCAGTTGACCGCGAAGTAGCCTGGTGCGGTCACTGTGACAGCAGGCTGACACCCATCGTCCCCAAGGCGCAGGCACCCTTCGCGTTGAGGACCGATGACCGACCGCACTCGCACCACCGGCGCGCTATCGCGCGCCCGCCTCGCTCTGCTGATGGCGACACTTGCGGCCTGCGGCGACACCGCCCGGCTCGCTCCGGGGGCGGGGATGGGCCCTTCGCCCACGCTGCCGGCCCCACATCACACGCTGATTCCCACGGTACACGTCGCCACGGCCGTCGGCTGGCCCGCCAGCACCACGCCTGCGGCTGCCACTGGCCTCGCGGTCAACGCGTTCGCCAGTGGACTCGATCATCCGCGCTGGGTCTACCCCCTGCCCAACGGCGACGTCCTCGTGGCCGAATCGAATGCGCCGGTCCGTCCCGATGATGGCAAGGGGATCAAGGGGTGGTTCATGCGCAAGTTCATGCGTCGCGCGGGCGCGGCGGTGCCGAGCCCGAACCGGATCATCCTGCTGCGCGATGCCGACGGTGATGGTGTTGCCGAGCAGCGCACGCTCTTCATCGCTGGACTCAACTCGCCATTTGGAATGGCGCTGGTCGACAGCGTGCTCTACATCGCCGATACCGACGCTCTCCTCGCGTTCAGCTACCGGGCCGGCGATACCATGCTCACCGGCGTGATCGGCAAGGTGATCGATCTGCCGGCGGGAACCATCAATCATCACTGGACCAAGAATGTGATTGCGAGCCCCGACGGCAAGCACCTTTACGTCACCGTCGGGTCCAATAGCAACGTGGCCGAGAACGGCATTGCAGCGGAACAGGGTCGGGCTGCGATTCTCGAAGTGGACCGGACCACGGGCCGACAGCGCACTTTCGCCACGGGGCTCCGCAATCCCAATGGACTCGGCTGGGAACCGGTGAGTGGCGCGCTCTGGGCCGTCGTCAATGAACGCGACGAAATCGGCAGCGACCTCGTGCCGGACTACATGACGTCGGTGCAGGATGGCGCCTTCTACGGCTGGCCCTACAGCTATTACGGTCAGCACGTCGACAACCGCGTCGACCCTCAGCGCCCCGATCTCGTGGCACGTGCCACGGTGCCCGACTATGCGCTCGGCACGCACACGGCCTCGCTCGGCCTCGCCTTCAACACCGGGACGCTCTTTCCGGCACACTTCCAGGGCGGAGTGTTCATCGGCCAGCACGGTTCGTGGAACCGGCGGCCATTCAACGGCTATCGCGTCGTCTTCGTCCCCTTCAATGCGGGCAAGCCGTCCGGCGAGGCCGAGGTCGTGCTCGACGGATTTCTCAATGCTGAGGGTGAGGCGCGAGGTCGGCCAGTGGGTGTGGCCATCGACCGGCGAGGTGCGCTGCTGGTCGCCGATGATGTGGGGAACGCGATCTGGCGAGTCACACCCGCTGTTCCTCGATAGGACGGCGCGCCGACCTAAGGCAAACGGCGGGCATCTCACGATGCCCGCCGTTTGTGTGTTCATCCTGCAACGGCTGCGGGACTACTGTTGACCGCCACCCACTGCCGTCCCGGTCAACGTGAAGGTCGCTGGGGTCGTGACACCGGCCACCGTGGCGGTCACCGTCTGTGCGCCGGCCGTGGGGCCGAGAACGAAGGTGCTCTGCGCCTGACCTTGCGAGTTGGTGGTCGAGGTCGGGGTGCCGATGGTGCCACCCGCCGTGGATGCAAAGGTGACGGTGACGCCGCTGACGGGATTGCCGTCTTCGTTGGTGACCTTCACGATCAACGGATTGGTCACCATGGTGCCGACGACACCGGTCTGGGTGTTGCCGCTGACCACGGCGATGGATGCCGCGACGTTGGAATTGGTGGTGTCATCGTCGCAGGCTGTGACGCCGAGAGCGACGAGGCCGAGTGCGGCCGCGACAAGTCGGAAGTGCCGGAACGCATGCTGGCGTGCGGCTGGGGGATTCGAACGCATGAGTTGCTCCTGTCTTGAATTCCTGGTGATGAAGCCGCGACCTCTGATCCACACGCAGTGTCGTGCTGTCGATCGCGATTCGGTGACGCACAACTCGCGCGGCCTGACACGCGCGTGACACCTGCGCGCCGCCTGCGTTTGCGACTGCAACGCGACCATTGGCGAGGTCAGGCGTTGCTGTGTCACGCAACGCAACAGCTCACGTCTCCCCGTAGTGATGCGGGTTTGATGACTGTTCACTTTGCGACGACGAGGTACGCCATGCCGGGGACCATGCGAATGCGGCGACGGATGAGCGCTGCACTGGCTTCGCTGCTGATCGGTGCAGTGATCACAGTCAGCGCACAGGAGGGCTCACGCGCTGGACTGACGCCGGCAGAGAAGGACTTCGTGGCGTCGGCTGCGATGGGCGCGAACTATCAAGTGGCGGCAGCGAAGGTCGCTCTCGCGAAGAGCAAGAGCGATGTCGTGCGACGATATGCCGAGGGGATGATCACCGATCACACGGCGATGCTCGACCGACTCACCACCACGGTGCGGGCGGCCGACCCGACCGTGCAACTGCCGACCACGCTGGATGTCACGGGGCAGGAGCGATTGCGAGCCCTCACAGCCGCGGTTGACGGCTTCGACCTCACCTACCGGGGCCAGATGATGTCGAGTCACACGGAGGAGGAGGCAGCGTACCGCGCGTTCCTCGAGAACTCCACCAGCAATGCCGGAGTCCGTGCCCTCATCGCGAGCGGTCTCCCGATGGTGCAGGCGCATCTCGGCGCGGCGAAGGAACTGCCTCGGCGGATCTGACGAGGCCGTCAGTTCGCCGTGTGCGGGGTCGCGAGGAGGGTGAAGGTGGCCGGTCGGCCCACACCTGCTACGGTCGCGGTCACGATCTGGGTCCCGACATTCCGGCCCAGGACATATCGCGCGGTCGCCTTGCCGTCGGTGTCGGTGGTTTCAACGGAACTGTTGACGACAGGTGGTGATCCCACCGAGTAGGTCACCCCGATATCGGCCACCGGGCGGCCCAGCAGGTCGGTCACCTTCACGACCAGCGGCGCCTCCAGCACGGTCCCTGCCAGGCCGCTTTGTCCGTCACCGCTCACGATGCTGACCGTGGCGGGGAGGTCGCTGACACCCACCGCGCTCTCACTGCCACAGCCGCTTGCCACGACGCCACCAACCAACAGCAGCAAGGTTCCGAGGCGGCCCCCGACTTGTCGTACGTGTGCGCCCGCGTTGATCGTTGCCATCGCCACTCCTGAAGAGGATGGCGGAACGAATCCCGCCAGCCGGGCGGTGGCGATAGATGATTCTTGATTTGCGGCGCTTCAGACCCCGACGCGACGATAGGCCAGCATCACGAGGAACTTGTGAATCGCCAGATGGAGCAGGGCATACGCCACGATTGCGATCAGGATCGGCACGGCGACCACGGAGGTGGTCCCCTCCACGGTAGGCGAGGCCACGATTCCCTTGAACGGGGCATAGAAGGGATCAGTCACCGTGTTGATGAACCGGACGAAGCCGACCCACGTCCGCGCATCCATGAAGACCAGCAGGAGACGGATCAGCAACAGGGTGTAGATCAACCAGAAGATGTAGTCGATGAACTGGTAACCGCGGGCCGCCGGGCGAGAGCGACCGGGGATGGCAACTACGACTTCGTCATCCATGAGGAACTCCTGTGGGGGAACGCCGATGGAGACGCCTCAGAAGGGTGGAGCGGCACGGGCAGCGCTGGCCGTGTACACGCCCCCTTGTGCGACGTCACCACGGTACTTCCCGATGTTGCAGTTCCGTACCACTCTCAGTTGCAGGAGGACCGGATGGATACCAAGGCCACACCGAATGACGAGTTCCTGGATGTCACCTCAGGACATTCGTCCACTGCCCCGGTCCCTGAATCACAGGCCGACGGCATTCCGGAGAAGACCCACACTGTTGTCGCCGGCGACACGCTCTCGAAGATTGCCAAGCAGACCTATGGCGATGCCAATCGCTGGCGTGAAATCTTCGAGGCCAACAAGGACCAGATCACCGATCCGGACAAGATCTTTCCGGGTCAGACTCTGCGTCTCCCCTGAACTTACAACCTGGAGTCACCATGTCATTGTCATTCCGTTCCCTCTCGCGTGTCGCCCTCGCTGCCGCCCTCGTGGCCTGCGGCACCGCCAAGAAAGCCCCCGACGCGGATAGCATGGCCGCGGCCAATGCCCCGCCGCCGGTCGCGCCACCCGTGGTTTCGGTAAAGAATGTCGACCTCGGCAAGTCGCTGAATGCCGACAAGAGCATCAACGACAACACTGGCACCTTCGGCCAGCGTGACACGATGTACGTCGCGGTGAAGACCGATGGCGTCGGCACGGCGCTGATCGGTGTGCGCTGGTCCACCGAAGCCGGCAAGCTCGTGGATTCGACGTCGCAGTCGATGAACTCCACCGGCGAAGCGTGGACCGAGTTCCACGTGATGAAGAAGACCCCCTGGCCGGCCGGGAACTATCAGGTCGACGTGACCCTGAACGGCGTGGCGGCGGGAACCAAGAAGTTCGAAGTCAAGCGCCCGTAGACAGCATGGAAGGCGGGAAGCGGGCGAAATAGGTTGTCACCCTGAACGAAGTGAGGGGGCGGAGCACCGGTCCGAACGGCGCTCCGCCCCCTCGCTGCGCTCAGGGCGACAATTCCCAATCACCCGTCACCCTTCTGCTCAGGGCAGCTTGAAGCGTTGCAGGTGCAAGAGATCGTCGTCGTCCTTCCGCACGGTGTAGAGCGAGCGCGCATCGAAGCCGACGAGGCGAGTAGCTGCCGGAAATGCGACGCGATCCACCACCACTCCCCGTCGGTCCAACACGTCATAGGTGCGCTCGGTTGCGTCGGCTGCGGCGCTGCGCCCGACCCAGATCCGTCCCCGTGGGTCGGGAGCAAGGCGCTGCGGCGGGAAGGGTGGCCTGACATCGCGAAGTGGTGGCTCGATCACCGGCATCGCCAGGTTCCGCGACTCGCCATTGGTGGTGACCCTCGGCGGTGCGGCCGCTCGCAGCTGGGCTCGCGCGGCGTCGTGGTCGGCGTTCGTCACCGGCAAGGCGGCGTAGGGAATCACCTGCCCCCGGATGCGTGCGCTCGTGGGCGAGAACCAGTCGACCCGGTATGGCTCGGCCCGCACGACCGCGACCCAGCCGTCGGGCGCCACTGCCCAGGCGTCCTGCGGCGAAAAACCCACCAGAAGGCCAAGACTCATCCGCGGGTCCGGTCCCGCGACCGACCGGAATTCCTGCTGCAGCAGATACGCGATGGTGTCGGTGACCACGCCGTGCCGATCGACGCGCAGCAGCGGCAATGAATCGCGACCCGTGCGCGGATGCCCCAGCGATCCCATCGTATACAGGTTTCCCAACGAATCCGGCACGAACTGGTCCGGCTCCTCGGGATTGATCGTGAAGCCGCCAGGTTTCAGCGGAAGCGGAATAATATCGAGCACGCTTCCCGAAGAGGTGATCGGAAGAAAGCGTTGTTGACGCTGGTCATACACCAGCAGGCCGCCACCTCGAGCGCGATAGCCACTCCCCGGGTCCCGGAATTCTCGTGGTCCGGCGCCGCTTCGCGCGAGGGAGACCGCAGTGCCCCTCGACCAGTCGAGCAGCTGAATTTCCTTGTCGCGCGGGTCCGTGAGCACGAGTCGCCCATCGGGCAACGCGGTGACCGACCGTACCGACGAGAACGGCAACGGAAATTCCGTCGGTGTGCCGCTGAGCCGCCGTGGTGGCGGCTCGACGGCGGTGCGCTGGGCGGAGCTGGAGTTCGCACGGGCGAGCAGCAGGGCCGCCGTGATCAACGTGGCACGGGTTACGGACAGTGGCATCAGGAGCCGGTCTCCTAGGGGAGTTTGAAGCGCTGCAAGTGCAGCAGGTCGTCGTCGTCCTTCCGCACCGTGTAGAGCGAATGGGCATCGAAGCCAACAAGCCGGGCACCGGCCGGGAGTTCGAGTCGATCGACCAGCGCGCCGCGCCGGTCGAATACGTCGTAGGTACGCGTTGTGGCATCGGCAGTGCGGCTGCGCTCGACCCAAAGGCGCCCCATCTCGTCGATGCGCGGAACCTGGGCCGGGAACGGCGGCTTGACCTCGGCCGTGATCGGCTCGGCAGTAGGCGTCTGCACCCGGCTGCTCTGCCCGTTCCGACTCACCGATGCGCTGCTGCCCGCGCTGCGCGCCTTGATCGAATCGCGATCGGCACCGGTGACGCGAAGCGGCGTGAAGGGAATCGATGCACCAACCACCCGCGGCTTTCCTGGCGTGACCCAATCCACGCGATAGGGGGCCGCCTTGACCACGGCGACGGCGCCATCGGGGGCGACCGCCCAGACATCCTGCGGCGAGAACATCACGCTCCGGCCCATCGTGACTCCCGGTTGGGACGACGGCAGGGGGCGCGACTCCTGTTGCTTCAGAAAGCCGAGGGTGTCGCTGGTCACGCCGCGGCGGTCGATGTGAATCAAGGGAATGGAATCCTGCGGGCCTGCCCGGGTAAACCGCGAGCCCAGGGTGTAGAGATTGCCCAGTGAGTCGGGCACGAAGGTGTCGGGGCCCTCATCCGATGCTCCCCACGAGCTCGGTGTCATCGGCAGGGCCACGACATCGCCCACCTGGCCCGAAATCGCAATCGGCAGGAAGCGCTTCTGCCGCTGGTCGTAGACGATCACCCCTCCCCGCGCCGCGCGGTAGGTCCCGCCAGGATCCTGAAATTCTCGCGGACCGGTGCCCGGACGCGCCAGTGGGGTGGCCGATTTCTTTGCGAAATCGACGAGCAGCAGCTTCTTCTCGGCGGCATCGGAGAGAACGAGGCGGCCGTCTGGGAGGGCGGTAAGTGACCGCACCGATGTGAACGGCTGGGGGAACTCCTCGGCGCGCGTGACAAGCCGTCGCACCGGTGGCAGTGCGGGCTGTTGTGCGGCCAACGATGGCGTGACAGCGGTTGCGCAGAGCGCGAAGAGTGCAACGGCACGAGTCATCAGCAGCTCGATGTGAGGGGTCGCACCTTGGATGCGCGGGGTAGCCCGCGGGTCGCGGGATTGAATGTCAGAGCGCGGCAAGAAGCTTCAATCGCCGGCGCCAGTCCAAGGTCAAACTCCCCCCATGACGATATCTCGCCGCTTTCTCGCTGCCATCGCACTCCTCCTCGCCACGGTGGCCCCCCTCAGCGCCCAGGGCAATGGCGAGCGGGAGCAGGTGCTCGCCGTCATCCAGACCTTCTTCGACGCCATGCGCGCCAAGGATACCGCTGCGGTACGTGCGACCTTCGAGCCTGGCGCACGCCTGGTCGGCATTCGCCCCAACGCAAAGGGCGAGACTGTGGTGCAGTCACTCTCTCTGGACGTATGGGTGGCATTCATCGGGCGAGACAAGCGCCCTGACTGGACCGAGCGGGCCTGGAACCCGGAGGTGAGGATCACCGGCACCCTCGCCACCGTCTGGGCCGAATACGATTTTCATTTCGGGAGCACGTTCAGCCATTGTGGCTTCGACGCGGTGCAGTTGCTGCGCACGGTTGCCGGGTGGAAGATCGTCTCGATCGCTGACACCTACCAGCCGGCAGATTGTGTCCGGCATCCGCCTCCCTGAATAGCGGGTGATGGGTGATGGGTGATGGCGAACGCGAGCTGTCATCCTGAGCGAAGCCCGCGAAGCGGGCGAAGTCGAGGGAGCATCCTCTCACCGTCGAGACCAGCTCCTTCGACTGCGCTCGCCTCCGGCTCGCTACGCTCAGGATGACAACTTCCCATCACCCATTACCCATCACCCGTCACCCGTCACTCGTAGCTCTTCTCGCCTACGCCGCCGCGACCTGATACGCCCCCGGCGTCACGCCGAAGATCCGCTTGAAGGTGCGCGTGAAGTGGCTTTGGTCAGCGAAGCCGCAACGATAGGCAATGGTGCTTAGGGATTCTCCCTGCCGCAGCAGTTCACGCGCGTGATCGGCGCGTAACTGGGTGAGGTAGGCGTGAGGCGGCAAGCCGGTCGCATTCCGGAAGATTCGCAGCAGGTGGAAGGGGCTCATCCCGCATTCGGCCGAAAGCTGCTGCAGCATCACCGGTTCGGTGAAGTGCGCATGGAGATAGTCCCGGGCGATCGCGACCGCATGCAACGAGCCACGCGCGTCGGCTGGCACTGCACGTGATGCGCCGTGACGCTCCATCAACCGCCGCAGCATCCCGAGCAGTGCCTCCTCGGTGGCGAGGAGTTCGGATCCTTCGCGGAGGCCGCGATGCACGGCACGCACTTCTTCCGCGAGTCTCGCGTCATCGAAGATCGGCCGCTCGAGAAAGGGGACCCCCTGCTCGCGATCGAGGCCGAGGGCCAGTGCCACCATCGCGCGTGAGGGATAGAGCGCGTCGTAGCACCACCCCTCGCCGGCCACCGGTTCGGCCTCGTGCACCTCATCGGGCGGAACGGCAATCACGCTGCCGCAGTTTGCCTGCCAGCGAGCGCCGCGGTAACCCAAGGTGCCGTTTCCCGACCCGAACACACCGAGTGTGAAGTAGTCATGGGCGTGTCGCGGGAAGTCGTGGTCGAAGTGCACGAACCGGATCAGATCGATGGCACCGATGGAGAGCTCGACCCGGGTGAGGAATGCCCCGGTGCGGGGAGCTGCTGGAGTGTGGCTTTCGACCATGGGGTCCGACCGTGAGAGAGGGCGTTTCAGGACTCGCAGCGCCGTACGTCCAATCCGGTCAGGAGTTGCGAAGCCGGGGCCGCTCCGGGGTCGGAGAGCAAGATCATTCAACCCGGCGAAGGGGCCGCTATCTTTGGCCCGTGTCCCACTCGTATACCGCTTCGTGCTGAACGACACCCCAGGCGACCGTCGCTCCTTCTTCCGTCAGGCCTTTGGCGACGCCATGCAGCGCTTCGGCAAGGCGACCGAGGAGCGCCTGGTGCAGCGGAGCTACGTCCGCCCGCCGGGCTCACTTCCCGAACTCGAGTTCCTCGCGGCCTGCACCCGCTGCGGTGCCTGCGCGACGGCCTGCCCAGCAGGCGCCATTCTTCACGTCCCCACCAGTGGTGGCCTCGCGGCGGGAACGCCATTCCTCGAGCCGGCGCGGATTCCCTGCATCGCCTGCCCTGAAATGCCCTGTGCCGCCGAATGCCCGACCGACGCGCTCATCGTCCCCGAAACGGGATGGAGTGGCACCCGGCTCGGCACCATCGAGTTCCTCCCGGAACGATGCGTGACGTTCGATGGCCAGGAGTGCGGCGTCTGCGTGCGCGCCTGCCCCGTGGGAGAGAAGGCGCTGAGTCTCGACGCCGAGGGACGACCGGTGCTCAAGGCCGAAGGCTGCGTTGCCTGCGGCGTCTGCGTGCGTGACTGTATCACCGTGCCATCATCGTTCGTCTTTCGCGCGCGCACCAGCTGATCCACTGCAGGTAACGAAGAACGCCCCGGAAAGGATCTCCGGGGCGCTCTGTTGTTCCTTGAGCAGCAGGTGTCTACTGGAAGGAGACGACCGGCTTCTCGATCCCGCACTGCACGCCATCGGTGGCCACGGCGTGCGAGGCGTCCATCCGGAAGGTGCTCTGACCGGGGACGACGAGGGAGCTCTGCAGTTCCACGAGCTGATTCTCGCTGATCCCGCGCGCCTGCGCGGCGGCGACATTGCGGGTGAAGAAGATCGTGACGTGGCTGTCGACCGGGACCTCGTCGGTGCCAGTGCCGGTGATGCTGTTGCCGTTCACGTCGACCCAGTCGTTCTCGCCTTCACGGTAGATGTCACCAGCGTACTCGGTTCCCGCCACGCAGCCGCCGAACGACGTGCCCGGCTTCATCTTGAGCACATCCGACATCGTGAACATCACGCACTGATAGGTGCCGCTTGCAGGCGTCGCGGTGAAGAGCACCGGATTCGTCATGAAGTCCTTGTCGACGCCAGCGGCGCCGAGGTCCTGGACGAGCACCGGGTTGGAGCAATCAGCGTTGGCGCTGATATGCAACGCATAGAGCTTCATCGTGAGCGAGCTGGCCGGCCCGAACGTCAGATTCTGGCCGGGATCATTCAGCAGCGACGCGGCAGCCGCCGAACCCGCACCGTAGACGACGAGTGCTGGCGCCGGCGGCGGGGGCGGGTTGCCGATCGGGAGGGTGGTCGTTTCGCTGCCGCACGCGGCGAGCGCGAAAGCAACAACGAGAGAGATGCGGGTCGAAGTGGACGAGGCAAACACGAAATACACTCCTTCAGGTTAGAGGCCGGAAGAAGCGGAATCCAGGAGCGAATCGCGCGTTCCTTCGGTAGCCGGGCTGTCTCGGGGAGACCCTTGGCTTTGCGACCCCGGATCGCTCCGGGTGTGCCTGTTCGGTGAACGCGCCGAATGCGCGCCTGTTGATTGAGAAGGCAATCGCTGTGCCGCCCGAACCGCATGGCTATCTGCTGTCCCCATAACGACTTGAGGAACGGCGGCCGGCTCGCTCCTGGCGGTGCACCGGCATTCTGGGGGTGTCGCAGGTTGCTTTCTGAACCCGATGTCAAGTTTTTAGGCGGTTCCGGCCCTGTTTTCATTCTTGTTTGCGGAGGTTCCATGAGGCGACCATTTCCGGCACTGCTGCTCTTCGTCGTTCTGGTCGGCTCGGTTCACCCGATGCAGGCGCAGGCGAAGTCGGCATACTTCTTTGGTAGTGCCGGGGTGACGCTGCCGATGGGCGACTACGGTGATTATGCCAAGGGGGGATGGATTGGAAACGCCGGCGTCGGCTACAACATCAGCGACCGGGCGAACTTCGGCGCCGAGGTGATGTACGGCTCCAACAAGCACAAGTCCTCCGACGATCGGACCGACCTGCTGGGTGTCGGCGGCTTCCTCGATTACACGGTGGGCAATCCCAAGGGGAAGATTGTGCCGTACCTCCTTGGCGGTCTTGGCGTCCTCAACCAGAAATTCAAGCCGGCCACAGGCAATAGCGAGTCGGAGTCGAAGCTGATGATTTCGGGGGGCGGCGGACTCTACTTCCCGATGGGCACCGCTGGGCTTTACCTCGAGTCACGGTACATCAAGCGTGGTGACACCGGCTTTCTCGGCATTGCCGGGGGCTTCACCGTCGGGCTCTGACCTACGGGTCCGTCGGGGCGCGGGAGCCGCACAACAGTGCGGCTCCCGCGTTACGTTTCACCCCCACTCACCAACCCGCGAGGAGGCGGAATGGCGACGGTACCGCGAAAGATCGACAAGCCGTGGGGCTACGAACTGATCTGGGCCCATACCGACCGTTATGTCGGCAAGGTCCTGCATGTAAATGCCGGCCAGATCCTGTCGTGCCAGTATCACAACTTCAAGGACGAGACGATGCACGTGCTCGCCGGTCAGCTGATCCTCCGGATCTGGCCGGCCGAGGGCGCGGCCCCCGACGAGCGCGCCTTCCTGGCGGGTGACTCGGTACATATTCCGGCACTCACCATTCATCAGATTGAAGCCGTCGTCGACAGCGATGTCCTCGAGGCTTCCACGCCCGAGCTCGACGATCTGGTCCGGCTCAACGACCGTTACGGGAGATCGTGACCACATGCAGGTGATCATTCCGCTCGCAGGCAAGGGAACCCGACTCCGCCCACATACTCATCTCACACCCAAGCCGATGCTCAAGGTCGCCGGCAAGCCGGTGATGGACTGGGTGATGGACCGCCTCAAGGGGTTGCAGGTCGATGAACTGATCTTCATCACCGGCCATCTCAAGGAGCAGGTCGAGGCGTATGCGCGCTCGCACTATCACACGCCATCGCGCTTCATCGAGCAGAAGGTGCAGGACGGCACAGCGGGCGCCGTGAATCTCGCGCGACCGCATGTGACCGGGCCGGTGATGATCATCTTTGTCGACACCGTATTCGAGGCGGATCTCTCGCTCGCCGCCACCACCACGGCCGACGGAATCATCTGGGCCAAGGAAGTCGAGGACTATCAGCGCTTCGGCGTGGTCGTCACCGATGCCGACGGTTACATGACGAAGATCGTGGAGAAGCCGACGACGCCGATCTCCAAGCTCGCCAACATCGGGCTCTACTACATCAAGGATGTCGACGCCCTCTGGCGCGGCATCGATCACGTGCTCCAGTCGCCCGCCAACAAGGGCGAGTATTACCTCACCGATGCCTTCCAGCACATGATCGAGGCCGGCGGGAAGATTCTGACGGCCGAGGTCGGTGGCTGGTACGACTGTGGCCAGCTGGGCACGACGCTCGAGACCAACGGCATCCTGCTCGCGCACGGGGCCGCATCGCACGAACCGGTGGGCGACGACGTCACCATCATCGAGCCGGTGCTGATCGAGGCCGGGTGCACGCTCGAGCGCTGCACCATCGGCCCGAATGTGACGATCGAGACCGGCACCACCGTGCGCGATTCGACAATCGCGGACTCGATCATCGCGGCGCGCTGCACCATCGAGCGCTGTCACCTCAGCAAGACGATGCTTGGCGAGGCCGTGCTGATCAGCGACTTCACCGGTTCCGGCTCGTTCGGTGCCCATTCCGAAGTGTCGGGGGCGATGTGACGCCACTCGAAGAGCTGCTGGCCTCCTATCTCGACCTCGCACGCCACCTCGATCCGCTGCGTCACCAGATCGATGCGCCTGCTGCGCTGCGCCATCGGCTAGGCCGCTTCGACGCGCCGTGGCTGGTGGCGCAGGTCGCCGCACTCAAGAGCATCGCCAACGCCATCGAAGATCTCGAGGATGTCGAATCGCTCGACGATGAAGTCGACCGGACGATGCTCATCAACACCATCCGCACCGACATCGTCGATCTCGAGGCACAGGCCGGCGGCGATACCTTCGACGGCATTCGCCCGCTCGAGCACGCCCAGCAGGCACTCTACGAGTTGATGGACGAGGCATTCGATGCCGAGTCCGAGGCGGCACTGCGCGACCGGATCCTGGCACTGCCCGAGTTTCTGGCATCGCTCCGCAGTGACCGGCGCAAGCTCCCGGCGGAACTCGCCGACGCCACCGTGGGAAAGGCCGCGCAACTCCTCGAGGCCCTCGACGAGGCCTCCGAATATCTCGACGACTCCACGGTGCAGCCCGCGCTCGTGGCGGTGGCCGAGCATCGTGCGTGGCTCGACGACCTCAAGCGGATCGGCGGTGAGGCACGCCTGGGGGAGGATATCGTCGAGCGCCATCTCGCGACGCTCAGCTCCGAACCGGTCGGCATCAAGGGAACGTTGCGACTGCTCGAACTCCGTCGGGTTGGTGTCGAGAAGTCGCTCCTCGCAGCCGCGCAGGAACTCGGCTCCGATGATCCGCTCGCACTGGTGCGCTCGATGATCGATGATGAGTCGATCGGCTTCGAAGCGCTCAGCGACGAATGGCCCAGTGAATGGGAGCGCGTCCGGCGCGAACTGGTGATCCTCGGCGTGCCGGTGAGTGCGGCGCCACCGATTGAAGATCCGTTCGAGGCCGAAGATCGCTGGACGCTGACCGCAGCGGCCATTCGCGAGCAGGCGGCGCTCTCGCTCGATCTGTCGCGTGAGCAGCAGACTTCTGCTGTGCGTCGCTTGCTGGTCGCGCCCGGGCTGATGGATGGCTGGGGTCGCACGGTAGCGGCGTTGCTGCGGAGCACAGAGGTCACCGGCTTGCCCGAGCGCCAGCTGATGCTCTCGTATCTGGCCCTGCTCGATTCGGTTGCCGCCGAGACCGACCTGCTGTTGCAGTCGCGGCGCGCGTCGCTCGAAGGGCTGCTCGAGCGCACGATGCAACTCACCGGGATGAACGAGCCGTCGGCACGCTCACTGGTCTGGCGGGTGGCCGAAGAGCCGCTCGATTCGCTGGCGGCGGCGCTCGCGCACGAAGCGTGGCAGAGCTGGTACGCGGAAGAGGGCGGCGATCCGGTCGCCTTCATCAAGCGCGCGCTTGCCGGGGGCGGCCTCTCCGTGCCGCTGGCCAGGTGGGCGCTGTCGAGCTGAAGAAGCTCCCCCCGGTCGTTTGCGGCCTCTCGCTCGTCAGCGGATTGAATGATGCGGCGAGCGAGATGGTCTATCCGCTGCTTCCTGCCTTCATGGTCGGCGCGCTCGGTGCGCCGGCCGCTGCACTCGGCGCCCTCGACGGCGCAGCCGACCTCACTGCCTCACTCGTCCGCCTCGTCTCGGGGCGTCTCGCCGACAAGAGCACCAAGCGCGGGCCACTCGTGCTGGGTGGCTACCTGCTCGCCGGTGCGATCCGGCCGCTGATCTCGCTGGCTCAGTCGGCGGGTGTGGTGATCGGGCTGCGCGTGGCCGATCGTGTCGGGAAAGGTCTCCGTTCGCCGGCACGCGACGCGATGATCGCCGAGGCGGTGCCGCTCGAGATGCGTGGGCGCGCGTTCGGATTTCATCGGGCGTTTGATCACGGTGGGGCGGTGGTGGGCGGCTTGCTGGGGTGGGTGCTGATTAGGCAGGGGTTGAGTGTCCGGGACGTGATCGCATGGAGTGTGGTGCCGGGATTACTGGTGGTGATCGTGCTCGCGCTCACGCTGAGGAATGCAGGGCGAGCCGCGACTTCAGTCGCGGCGCGCGCTGCGCGGCACGATCTCGACGGTGAGACTGACGCGGTGACGGAGACCCGGGCGCCGCACGCGGCGCCCCTACGGGTGCGTTCGGGGGGATCGCGGTTCTATCTCCGGGTGGGGGCCCTCTCCGCAATCCTCGTGACCCGCATGCCCGAGACGCTGCTGATCCTGCATCTGTTGCGGGGCGGGGTGGCGCTGGCGATGGTGCCGCTCGCGTGGGCGGGGCTGCACGTGGTGCGCAGTGCGTCGGCGTATCCGGCGGGCAAGCTAGTCGACCGGATCGGCGAGCGCGGCGTGGTGGCGATCTCGGGTACACTCGGCGCGATCGGCGCGTGGGCATTCAGCATCGCGGCGTCGCCAGCGGCACTCATCGGCGTCTTTCTCGCACTCGGGCTGGTGACGGGGATCGGCGAGCCGGCGGAGAAGTCATTAGTGGCACGGCTCGCGCCGAAAGGCGCCGGGCGGGCGTTCGGTGAGGCGCAGGCGCTGCTCGGCTTCGGCGCGCTCGCAGCGGGATTGGCGTTCGGTTTTCTCGTAGATGCGCGCGGGAGTGCGGTAGCGCTGCTGGCCTCGGCCGTCGCCGGGGTGATCGCGACGGCTGCGTGGCTGGGGGTGAGTCAGGGGGAGGGGTGAGGGTTACTCCTCGGAGAGGAGAAGCGTCCTGGCCATCACATCGTTCCGAGTTCCGTAGGATTCCCCGACAAACAAGCCGTCCGATTTGCGATACCATTGCAGGCGTTCGTAGTTGTCGGTTCGAAGCAGCGCCTCCCAGCAGTCAAAAACTCCCGCAGGCGTGACGATCTGCCGTGTCCCGGTAATCCTTATGGTACGCTTGCCGTAGGTCGAAGCCTTTTTCCGACCTACGCTGACATACGCGAATGCACCTTGCCACCCAACTGCGAGCGGCGATGCCATCATTGCAACGATGAGATGCGCCTGGTTGAGGAGGATGGTAGGATGGGGCTCCGCCAGCGAGTAGGTAGTGTCGCTACTACCCCACGTTCGCGCGAGGCTGTCTGCCCGCGCACGAGTCATCACCACACCGGTGGGAAGCTTGAATCGGCGATCCACTGCGATCTCATTGCCATGCATGCGGTAGGTCGAGACCGAGCCGCCCCGCTTGTAGAACTCCTTTTCCCGCCATTGCGCGGGCTCCAGGGTTTCGCCATTGATCCAGATAGAGTCCGGACCACCTTCGCGCGTATCCATGGTAGTAATCGCAATCCAGTCGCTGCCGGGTGTGCCACTACGAACAAAACGAAGTGCGCTCGACTGCACCGACTCGAGCGGGCCGGATGCACTGTACCTAACCTGGCCATAGCGAAGTTGAACTGGGCGAAGTCGTGCCGCGGCAAATGGTCCAGCACTGGGCACTTTGGGATCCAGCTTCAGTCTGGGGGCCCTCGCTGCAAAGCTGGCGGCGCTCCCCCCCATCCGCGCGACCAACGACTTCTCGTAGCGGTCAGATCCGACAACTGCCACCGCCGCCACTGCAACACCCGTCAAGACCAGCCAGAAGGCGGGCCGGATCGTTGGCTGACCGACCCTGGTGTTTGGCGCCGCAAACCCCGGCTGCAGCACCGGCGCCTCCACTGGCAGGATCACCCGCTCGCCCTGCACCCGCGACTGCAGGATCCTCTGCAGCAGCGGATCGGGAGCACCAACGGCGCCGCCACTCGCGAGCGTCGCTCGCAACTCACGAGTGGATTGCACCGTGCCGCGGCAGCGATCACAATCGGCGAGGTGGCTCGCGACCTGACGGCGCGCCGTCTCCTTGGCGGAGCCGGCAGCGTAGCGGAGCAGGGTGGCCTCCCGCGGGTGCAGCAGGAGCATCATCGGTCCTCCTTGAGTGCGTTGCGCAGCTTCTGCAGCGCACGACAATGGCGCGTCATCACCGCGCCTTCACTGATGCCGAGGTGCGCCGCGATTTCGCGATGCGGCCACCCTTCGTATTCCCGGAGCACCACCACGGTGCGCAACGATTCGGGGAGCGCTGCGAGCGCGGCGGTCACGGTGATGCTTGTGGCTACCGAGTCGCCGGTCGCACGACTTCCCACCCCGTCGGCCGCCTCGATCGCGACCTCGCCCCGCCGACCTCGGCGCCTGAGCTTCGAAATCGCCATCCGCACCGCGATCCGGTGCAACCAGCCGCCGAACTGCCCTCGCTCCTGATAGCGCCCCATCGCCTCCGGCAGCCCGACGAACAGGTCATGCACCACATCCTCCGCCTCGCTTCGCTCGCCGAGCATCGCCGTCAGCGTCCGCAGCAGGGCCGGGGCGTGGTCGCGATAGACCGCGGCAATCGCCGCCTGGTCGCCCTGCTTCAGGGCCAGCAGCGGCGGCAAGGGGGAGCCGAGGGGGCGAAGGGGGTCGGTCACAGAAGCCCAACGCCGCGAGGAGGCGGGATCTTACTGGAAAGGATGACGGATGACAGATGACGGATGACAGATCCTAGATGACAGTTGACGGATGACGGATGATGAATCGACCGGCGGAGGTATCTGTGTTCAAGATGTGTTAGCCGTGCAACTAAATCACGCCGCAGGTCAGCGGCAGCCTGAAAGGCCCGTACTGTGGCAGGAAACAGACATTTAGTTAGACGCATAACCAAACCTTGCCACGCTGACCTCTCCCCCTAAGTTGTCCCCATCTGCCATCCGTCATCTGTCATCTGTCATCCGTCATCCAAGGACCTCCCGTGACCCAACCCCCCTCCGAGCGCGTCGACGAACTCTTCGGCACCGACACCTTCTCCCGCTCCGTGATGCAGAAGCGGCTGCCGAAGGCGATCTACAAGTCGCTGCTGCGGACCATCGACCACGGTGAGTTGCTCGATCCCAAGATCGCCGACATTGTCGCCGCCACCATGAAGGACTGGGCGGTCGAGCGCGGGGCGACCCACTTCACCCACTGGTTCCAGCCGCTCACCGGCCTCACCGCCGAGAAGCACGATTCACTGGTGTCGCCCGACGGGATGGGCGGGGTGATCTACAACTTCTCGGGCACCGACCTGACCCAGGGCGAGCCCGATGCCTCGTCGTTCCCCTCGGGTGGCCTGCGGGCGACCTTCGAGGCCCGCGGCTACACCGCGTGGGACCCGACCTCGCCGGCCTTCCTCAATCGCAACGGCAAGGCGACCACCCTCTGCATCCCGACCGGGTTCGTCTCCTGGACCGGTGAGGCACTCGACACCAAGATCCCCCTGCTGCGCTCGATGGAGGCGCTCTCGAAGCAGGCAATGCGGATCCTGAAGTTCTTCGGTACCGACACCGGTGTCTCGCGGGTGATCACCACCGTCGGCCCCGAGCAGGAGTACTTCCTCGTCGATCGTGAGCTCTTCTACCAGCGCCCCGACCTGGTGACCTGCGAGCGAACCCTCTTCGGCGCTCGCCCCCCCAAGGGGCAGCAGCTGGAAGATCACTACTTCGGCGCCATTCCCGCTCGCGTCCTCGCCTATATGGCCGACGCCGAGGAGGAACTCTTTCGCGTCGGCGTGCCCGTGAAGACTCGCCACAACGAGGTTGCCCCGGGTCAGTACGAGATCGCCCCGCTGTTCGAGACATCGCACATCGCCAGCGACCACCAGATGGTGCTGATGGAGATCCTGCGCCGGGTCGCCGATCGTCACGGCCTCAAGGCGCTGCTTCACGAGAAGCCCTTCGCCGGCGTCAACGGCAGCGGCAAGCACAACAACTGGTCGATGGCGACGGAAACCGGTGTCAACCTGCTCGATCCGCAGGATGACACCCACACCAACATGCAGTTCCTGACCTGTCTCTGCGCCGTGCTGCGCGCGGTCGACATTCACGCCGACCTGCTCCGCGCCTGCATCGCCGCCGCGGGCAACGATCACCGTCTCGGCGCGAACGAAGCCCCACCGGCGATCATCTCGGTCTTCCTCGGCGATATGCTCTCCGATATCCTGACCCAGGTCGAGCAGGGGCTGCCGAAGCGCACGCTGCAGGGCGGCACCATCGACTTCGGTGCCCGCACCATGCCGCAGATCCCGCGGCACTCGGGCGATCGGAACCGAACGTCGCCGTTCGCCTTCACCGGCAACAAGTTCGAGTTCCGCGCCGTGGGATCAACCGCGTCGATCGCGTGGCCGAACACGGTGCTCAACACCATTGTGGCCGAGTCGCTCGACTTCGTCGCCGGTGAACTCGAGAAGGGCGCCGGCAACAACCCGACGCCCGCCAAGCAGCAGGCCACTGTGCTCGCGGTGCTCAAGAAGATCCTCAAGGAACACAAGCGGATCGTCTTCGACGGCGACGGCTACAACGAGGCGTGGCACAGGGAGGCCGAGAAGCGCGGCCTGCCGCACATGCGCGACTCGGTCGATGCCTTCCCGGTGCTCAAGGCAAAGAAGACCATCGAGCTCTTCAAGAAGTACGGCGTGCTGACGAAGGCCGAAGTGGAATCGCGTTACCACATCGCGGTCGAGAAGTGGGTCAAGCAGCTCACCATTGAAGCCGAGACGATGATCGCGATGGCGCGCACGATGATCCTCCCCGCCGCACTGCGGCAGCAGACCGAGATCGCCGACGCGGTGACGACGACCGAAGCAGCTGGTGTCGATTGCATCGACAGCGTGAAGGCGCTCGAGCACTTCGTCGGGCTGGTGACCGACGCACGGGCGGCGCTGGTCACGCTCGAGATGGCAGCGGCACACGACGACGAAGATCCGATGAAGCACGCGCAACACATCAAGGCGAAGGTCCGCCCGGCGATGGCTACCCTGCGCACCGCAGTCGACGCGCTCGAGAACCACGTCGCTGATGATCTCTGGCCGATGCCGACCTACCGGAAGCTGCTGTTCTTGAAGTGACCTGGGCGAAGCCCAGGTCATCCCGAGCGCAGCGAGGGATCTCACCCTGAGCAGCCTGCGCTGAGCTTGTCGAAGGGAAGCGAGCCCCCCGGTTTCACCCGGGGGGCTTGCTTGCGTCTACCCCGTTCGTCCAGCGTGCTCGGCTCGAAAATCTCGCGGCGAGCGGCCACACTGCAGCCGGAAGAAGCGCGAGAAATAACTGGCGTCATGAAAGCCGAGTCGAAGCGCGATCTGCTGCGCGGTCAGGTCGCTGTAGCGGAGCAGTCGGCGCGCTTCGACCATTACCCGGTCAGCGATCACCGCCTTGGCGCCGCGGCCGAGGTGGTTGCGGCACAGGGTGTTGAGGTAGCCGGGGCTCACGCCAAGGTGGCGCGAGAATTCGGCAACCTGACGGTGCGTCGCGACATCATGGTGCACCATTTCGAGGAAGCGCGTCACCGTGCTGTTGCTGCCGGCGCTGGCAGCAGTGCCATCGGGGATGATGTGGCGTGCGAGGGTGACCAGGAGGGCGTAAACCTGGGCGCGGAGAAGGTGCGCACTGTCGCGCCGGAGGCGGCGGAGCTCCTGGCGCATCGCGAGCAACTGCTGTTGCCATCGGGTTGCTTCGCTCTTCGAGAGCGCGACCGCGGCGGCGCCGGCCGGTGCGTGGAAGAAGGGGAGCCGATGCAGGAACCCCGAGTCGTTAAAGAACTCTTCGAGGAAGAGCGCGGGAAAGAAGAGGCAGACGCCGTCGAGCGCAGGCACGTCCCACTCCCTGACTTGTCCGGGAGTGGTGCAAAGCAGTGTCCCCGGCTTCACGGGATACTCGAGGCCGTCGAGCGAGAAGGTGCCTCGGCCCTCGGTCACGAGGATGATGTCGTAGAAGGCCAGCTGATGCGGCCCCTGCCGGATGAAGGAAGGCATCTCACGCACTGTGGCGACATCGACAAGCAGTTCCGGCCCGTACTTCGTGGTATGGAACGGAACCGGTGCCGGTATCGTGGCACGTTTGGCGGGGCCAGGGCGGAGGCGAGTCGCGGGCATCTGTCGAAAAGTACCAGAACTCAACGGAATACTCCGAACCTGCTGAAGTCCGAAGGTCGTAAATCCTCCCAGAAGAGGTGCCATTCATTCCACTCCGGGGTCAGCCGATGCGTTTCGGGATTCTCACGCTCCTTCTGGGACTCACGCCCGCCGTGGCCGGAGCTCAGGTCGCCGTCAGCGTCAATATGCGCGATGTGGCTGATGGCTGGCGGCATTTCAACCGGACGCCGGCCGTGGTCAGCGAGAGCGGGCGGTCGCTGCTTCGTTTCGATGAGCGGCCCGGCGGCGGGCTCGCCTGGAATCCGGCGATGCAGTTCCAGGACGGCGAACTCGAGGTTGATCTCAAGGGTCGCGATGTGCTGCAGAAGAGCTTCCTCGGCATCGCCTTCCACATCGCGGCCGATACCTCGTTTGAAGTGGTCTGGTTGCGCCCCTTCAATTTCCAGTCGACCGATTCGGCGCGGCGCGCCCACGCTGTGCAGTACGCCGACTATCCCGACTTCGGTTGGGACGCGCTTCGCAAGCAGCACCCCGGCGCCTTCGAAGCGGCGGTCCCGTCCGACCTCGGGGCCGAGTCGTGGGTGCATCTGCGCGTCGCGATTCACGGTCGCCAGGTCACGGCGTATCTGAACCGGAATCCCAGTCCAGTGCTCTCGATCACCATGCCGGGGAACCGCACGAGAGGCGGCGTTGGCCTCTTCGTCGGCGATCAGTCGCCCGGTGACTTCGCCAACTTCGTTGTTCGGCCGTCACGCTCCGCTTCCGTCACCAGCGACGCGCCGGAGCGCTACGGCTTCGTGGCCACGCTCGGGCGTGACACGGTCTCCGTGGAGAAGGTTGTGCGCACAGGGTCGCGCCTGGTGAGTGACCAGGTCGAGCGCTTCCCGCAGGTCGTCAGCAGACACACGGTGATCGATCTCGCGCCCGATGGCAGTGTGCGTCACCTCGAATCGGATATCCGGCTGCCCAATGCACGGACGCCGAAGTGGCGGGAGCGGCACGTCGTGGCCGATGATGGTCGCGACTCGGTGCGGATCAGCATTCGCAATGGCGAAGGAACCCGGCGCGTCGCGGTCGAGAAGGGCGGCATGCTGACGATGCCATGGTCGGGGCAGCAATACTCCCTCTCGGAACTCTACTTCGCGGCGGCTGCGCGGCTGCCGGGAGATAGTGTCACACTTCGCATCTACTACCTCGATGCGCAGGCCGAGGAGTATCCCTTCCTGCTCAAGGTCAGGCCGGCCGGGACGGTGCGAAAGTTTCCCGGCGGGAGGATGGAGGTGTCGCATCACGACGCGCTCTCCGGCACCGGCGAGGCGATGATGGATGCGCGCGAGCGGATGCTCTCCTACAGCGGCGCGCGCACGACCTTCAAGATGAAGGTGGAGCGATTGGCGAACACGCCCGATGTCGAGACGACGGGTGCGGTGTGGGCGGCAGCAGAAAAAGTGGCCGGCACGCCGTCGGAGATGAGCGTCCGCGATACCGTACGCGGCAGCATCGGCGCGGCAAGTTTTCAGATCGATTACGGCCGGCCGACGGCGCGCGGCCGGGTGCTGGTTGGTGACGTGATTCCCCTCGATCAGGTCTGGCGCACTGGTGCGAACGCCGCGACGCAGTTCACCACGTCGTCGGCGATCTCGCTGGCCGGGCTGGAACTCGCTCCGGGGACCTACACCCTCTGGACGCTCCCGACAGCGAGTGGTGTGCAGCTGATCGTGAACAAGCAGTTCAAGCAGTGGGGAACGCAATACGACTCGACCCGGGACCTCGGGCGGGCGCCGCTCGCGGTGGCGAGCACCGACGCGTCAACCGAGCGTTTCACGCTGTCGGTCGAACCGGCCGACAGCACACATGGCACGCTCGTGCTGATGTGGGGGAAGTTCCGTTGGACCGCCCCGATCGCGGTGCGTTGAGGGTTCAGCGATCGGTGATGCTGAGTGCCTGAAGCGCCCGCGTCTGAAGCGCGGCCGCGATCGCAGGCCACTGATCGCGCTTCCGGCCGCCGTCGCGCAGGTCGGCCGAGATGATGCCGGGGAGGGTGAGGTCTTCGGTGTAGATCACCATCACCTCGCGACGCTTGTCGGCGTCGGGCACCCAGACGAGGCGCTGCATCAGCACATCGCGAGAGAAGGTCAGCCCCTTTGCGCGGAGAAAGCTTCGCATTCGTGCGCCATCGGACTCGGGGCGTGGCTCGGAGTCGGCCGCTGCCGTGATGGTGGCATAGGCGTCGACGCGCAGGTCGCGCCCCCAGCCACGGATCAGCGGTGACGTCTCATAGCCGTACTTGCCGGTGGAGTTTGCGCGCATCGACTCGAACTGGATCCAGATCAGTCGCTTGATGTGCCCGCCTTCCGACTCGACGAAGAAATGCTGTTCGGCATCGGCGATCCCGTACAGGATGAAGCTCTGCGTGCCGACGTAGTGGAACGGTGCGGTGGCCGTGATGTTGATGGCGGGTTCGCGTAGCGAACTCAGGGTCTGACCCGTGACGGTGCGCTGCGCGCTCGCGGCCGGGGTGGAGCAGAGGACGAGGCCGATCAGCAAGGTGATCGAGTGACGACGCATGCGGGCTACTCCTGGGCAGGTAGTGACGTTTCTGATGGGGGGACGTTCTCAGTCGCTGGATGGTTGCAGCGCGGGGGAGCGCTTCGCTGGTTCTATCCGATCCTCCTCCGCGGTACGAGTTTGCGCTGGACGTCGATACTACTTCCCCGGACCGGTACCAGATGAAGCAGTCGCTCCTCCTGCTGTCCCTCGCCCTCGCCCTCGTCCTCGCCCTCGCCGCTCGACTCTCGGCCCAGCAAAATTCATCGGTGGTCTCGACTCCACACGCGCTGCCGAGCGGCGGGACAACCGCAGGGCCGGCGTTGCGCGCCTTTCGTGATGGCGAGCTGGTCGTCAGTGTCCAGGCACTTCCCGGGATGCCGATCTCCTATGTCTCAGACTGGGTGACTGGCCGACTCGGCGCGATGATGCCGGTGGCAGGTGACACGTTTCAACTCACCTTCATCGACAACGGGTCTCGGCAGCCTTCGCCGGAGTACCTCTGGTTTACAACTGATCGTACGGGAAGTTCTGCGTTGATGATCCGTGAGGCAGGGCAGGCGGATCGACTGCTGCCTGAGATCCCACTGGTGACCGAGGAGGTGACCTGGCGACACGGCGATGTCACCCTGACGGGGTTGCTGGTTTCGCCGAAAGGGACAAGTCCACGGCCCGCGGTCGTCTTTCTGCACGGGTCGGGCGACGCCACGCGGGGGACCTTTCCCAGCTACGCAGGTCTCTTTGCCAGTCGCGGCATTGCATCGCTCTCCTACGACAAGCGCGGCACGGGCGGGTCGACGGGTAACTGGCAGACCTCCACCCTTGAAGAGCTGGCCGGCGATGCCCGTGAAGGGATCGCGTTGCTGCGTACTCGATCAAATATTGATCCTGCCAGAATTGGAACCTTGGGCACGAGTCAGGGACCATGGCTTTCGGCACTGTTGCTCGCCGCCGATCCGACTCTGGCGTTCTCGATCGCGACGAGTGGAGGAGGGGTCTCCGGAGGCGACCAGGAGATATATCGTCGCGTTCGGCTGGTGGCGGATTCCGGATTCCCGCCCGCCGAAGTGGCGGGAGCCAAGGAGTACATCACGGCCTACTTTGAATACCTCAAGAGTGGCGGGAGTGATTCCGTTCGCTTTCGGCCGATATTCCAACGTTACGCCAACGCGGGGTGGCTGGGCTTGATCTCGCCGGTGAAAGACCCCACCGTCGGG
The DNA here is from genome assembly GCA_040388535.1 of Gemmatimonadota bacterium. Classification (NCBI taxonomy): domain Bacteria; kingdom Pseudomonadati; phylum Gemmatimonadota; species Gemmatimonadota bacterium. Next base: position 1,278,952 of record JAZKBR010000002.1, read on the forward strand.
GACTGGCCGCCCGCGCGCAAGGTCTTCGCGAAGGATCTTGCCCTGCCGCTTCCCGAACTGTATGCGAAGATCCACCAACCGATGCTGGCCCTCTATGGCAACGACGACAAGGCGGTGCCGACGTCGGTGGCGATCGAGCATCTGCAGCGGGAGCTCCCGGGTGGGACGACTGGCCAACTCACCACCAAGATGCTCACGGAGGCCAACCACCAGTTTCTACTTCCAGCGACTGCGGGTGACATTCCTCGCCTCCACCCTGCCTATATCAGGACAATCATCACTTGGCTGACCCAGGTGGTTGACCCGGCGCGTCCGACTCGGTGACCGCGCGCGTCTGCGCCCGCAATCGTGCCGGAGTCACGCCGAGCCGTTGTCGGAGGAGGCGTGTCATGTGGCTCTGGTCGGCGAAGCCGCTGGTATAGGCAATCGCGGCGAGTGGTGCGTCCGATTCGATCAACTGACGGCGGGCATACTCGAGTTGAACCCGCTGGCGATACTCGCCGACCGAGCATCCAAAATGGGTCCGGAAACCCCGAGCCACTTGCATTGGGTGGCGGTCAGCGAGTTGCGACAGCGCCTTGAGCGAGGGTGTCTCCGGCAAGGAGGCATGCAGAGCGTCGCGCACGAGCGCGAGCCATGGCGGACGTGCCTCGCCTCGCCGACCGCCGGTCCTCGTCGCCTGGGTGAAGAGCTCCAGGGTGAGCGATTCAAGAGTCAGCGTGGAGGCGTGTGGGCCCTGCGCCAGCTCGCGCTGGAGGCTTCGCGCGAGCGGCACGACGAGCGTCCCCGCGAGATAGGCGCGGTCCCGCACCTTCGGGAGTTCGACCGCCCCGGGCTCGACCAGCAGGCAGGTCAGCCCGGTCGATCCGATGCGCAGGCGATGGGTATCTCCCGCCGGTGAGAGTCGCCACGACATCGGACCGCACCACTCGGCGCCCCGACGATGCTCCTCCGCGAACCCACCAGCCAGGACGATGCAGAGGTGGTCACGCTCGTGGTCGTGGGGCGGGACGCGAGTGTCGGCAGCAACCGACATCTCGAAGAGGGCGACCGGCCGACTTCGTCGTTCGATGAGGGAGAGCATTGCCGGGTCCTGGTCTGACATCTGACTCGCCTCACGGGTGGTGTGCCGACTCCCGCCGTTCGACGCGGCAGCGCCCCAGAGGGTTGCCAGGGCGCTGGAACGCTGCTAGTGTATTAGTGTACTAATACACAGAGGCGCCAATGTCCCGCTTTCCCAGAATCGATGCTCGTGATCCACGGCCGATCTATCAGCAGATTGTCGACTCCTTCGGGCAGGCGCTGACGGCGGGTCGACTGGTCGCTGGCGACCAACTGCCTTCGGTCCGCGAGCTGGCAGTCGACCTGCGGGTCAATCCCAACACGGTGCATCACGCCTATCGCGAGCTGGAGCGCGAGGGATTGATCGAAGTTCGCCGGGGCCAGGGCACCTTCATCGCGCACGATGCGAGCGCAGCGGTCCATCCTTCCGTCAGGCGCGAACTGGCGTCCGCGGCTGCGCGCGCGGCCGCGGGCGCCGGCCTTTCCGTGCACGACCTGATTGCCGAGCTCGAAGCACTCACCGGGACCGTGCGGCGTGGCAGATTGCCGCGACGCGGTGCAGCGTGACCGTGCGCACCGAGTCGATTGGCGAGGCAGCGTTCGAGGCGATGGCGGCTGATCGGAGCTACGGCAAGCAGTTCGCCTTGCGACAGCTGGACCTGACGGTGCCCAACGGCGCGTTTCTCCTCCTCGTCGGCGCCAACGGCGCCGGGAAAACGACGCTTCTCCAACTCTGGCTCGATCTGCTCGCACCAACCGGCGGAGCCGTCCGGGCATTCGGACTCGATCCCGCGCGACATGGCGGTGTGGTGCGCGCCCAGATCGGGTATGTCCCGGAGACGGGCGAGTGGCCATTCGGTGCGATGCGTCTCGGTCAAGTGCTGGCACAGCATGCAGCCTACCGAACCACGTGGGACACGGCCTACGCCGAGCGGCTTTGTCAGGCGCTTGATCTGAGACTCGATCGTCGAGTGCGAGCGCTCTCGAAAGGTGAATTTCGCCGGGCTCAACTGGTCTGCGCGCTGGCCCATCGACCACGCGCACTGATTCTCGACGAACCCACTGACGGACTGGACCCCCTGATCCGGTCGCGCGTCCAGGAACTTCTCGCGGGACATCTCGCCGATTCACCGGCCACCGTCATTGTTTCCACACATCAGGTGCACGAGATGAATACCCTGGCCGACCGTGTGGCCGTCTTGCACCGTGGTCAACTGGTCGAGGCGATGACGACGGAGGAATTGCACGCGACCGTGCGACAGATACTCTTCGTTCGCTCCGGAGGGCCACCGCCACTGGCGGGCGCGCCGATCCGCATCGTGCGGCAGGAGAGCCGTGCGAGTGAACACCGCTGGACGGTGGTGGGCGACGTCTCGGAGGCGATCGCCTGGCTCCGGACCACTGGTGCCGAGGTCGTGGAGGAGCGAGCGATGGACTTTGAGGAAGCCGCTGTGGTGCTGCTGGCGGCGTCTGCCGCCACGGAGGCCGCGTGACGACACCTCGAGTGGCGACGACCGCCGAACTCGCGATGGTCCCTTCGCGCCGCCGGATCCTGCGACAGCAACTCGAATCGATTCTCGGCCGCATCGGACTGGCGACGATCGCGGCAGTGGTGGTGGTTGCCGCATTGATCGGCGTGCTGAACTCAACCGACGTGATTGTCAGGAACGACGGGGCGATCGGCTGGGCGCTGCTTCCCTACTTCGCCATCGCACAGGGAATTGCCCTCGTCGTCGCGCTGCTCTTCCCCGGCGTGGTATGGCAGGGCCTGCCGCCGGATCGGCGTGTCGCGCTCCACGCTCTTCCGGTCAATCGCGATCAGCACGAATTGTTGCGCGTTGGCGCGGGTGCCTTGATCGTGGCAGCCGCCACATTCGTGTTGTTCGGAATCGCGTTGCTGCTCCAGGTCCGGTTGCTTCCTCCCTCGGTACCGTTGCCGACGCCCGGTGCCTTCCTGCTCGCGGGGGGCTCGCTCACGGTAACCTATTTTCTGGCGAGTCTGGCGGGGCTGCTCACCCGAAGTGCGATCGGCAATGTGGCGCGCGTGCTGATTTACGGATTCTTCGCCGGAATGCTCGCCGCACTCCTCAGTCAGCGCCTCGCCTGGGTGGCCGCCACCTTCGAATGGGTGTCGAATCACATCATCGGTGGCCGCTGGGGGATCGGATCTGCCGTGCTCGCCGGGTTGGACGCCTTCAAACATCGCGAGACCCACCCAACGGCCGTCGTGCTATGGCTGCTTCTCGCGACCCTGCTGACGGGTCAGGCGGTCGGGCGCTTACCGCGGCAGGGCAGAGGGTGATCGCAGGGGACACTCAGCAGCAGCGGCTCGCCCCCTCGCGATAGCGCCCCTGCAGGAAGGCGTCGAAATACTCCCGCTCACTGGGGACGGGACAGCCGGGGTGCGCGATCCGCAGATGCTCGAGGTGCGCGGCGTAGTCAGGCATCCCGAACACGCGGCGCACCGTTGCAAGGAGAAGGGAGAAGCGAGAAGGGAGAAGGGAGGGGCTCACTGTGCAATCTCGATCATCGCTCCTGCCTGTGCGTTCCCTTCTCCCTTCCCCTTTCTCCCTTCTCCAGCAAGCCATGCTCGCATCGAAGCAAAGACCACTGCCCACGTCACCACCAGAAAGAGCGCGCAGAGCGCCGCATTGACGTTGTCGTTGAACATCATCCGCGCGCCCTTCGCGGGATCGAGCGCCGCCGATGCAATGTCGGCGGCCAGCCTGGTCTTGTGGCTCAGGAAGCCGAGGCGCGGGTCGGTGCTGAAGATCTTCTGCCACGACGCCGAGGTCGTGATGATGAGCAGCCAGCCGAGGGGCAGCAGGGTGACCCAGGCATAGCGCTGCTTGCCGGAGCGAATGATCAGCGTGGTGCCGACCGAGAGTGCCACCGCCGCGAGCAACTGATTGCTGATGCCGAAGAGCGGCCAGAGCGAGTTGATCCCGCCGAGTGGATCAGTGACTCCTTGCAGCAGGAACCACCCCCATGCCGCCACCACCACGGCCGAGGCCAGCACGGTGGCCGGATACCACGAGGTGCGGCGCATCGGCGCCCACACATAGCCCGCGAGTTCCTGGAACATGAAGCGACCGACGCGCGTGCCGGTATCCACCGTCGTCAGGATGAAGAGCGCCTCGAACATGATGGCGAAATGATACCAGAGCGCGCTGAGCGACTGCCCGAAGACGCCCGAGAAGATCTGCGCCATTCCCACGGCCAGCGATGGTGCGCCCCCGGTGCGCGCGAGCAGCGTCTTCTCACCCACCGAGGTGGCCAGTGCTTCCATCTGCCCTGGAGCGAGTGTGAAGCCCCAGCCGCGAATCACCTCGATCGCGTGCGTGGCATCGCCGCCGAGCGAGGCGAGCGGAGCGTTCATCGCGAAATAGACGGCGGGGTCGAGCACCGCGGCGGCGATCAGCGCCATCAGCGCCACGGCCGACTCCATCAGCATCGCGCCGTAGCCGATGAGCCGCGCGTCACTCTCGCGGTCGAGCATCTTGGGTGTGGTACCGCTCGCGACCAGCGCGTGAAATCCCGAGATCGCGCCGCAGGCGATGGTGATGAAGCAGAACGGAAAGAGTGACCCGGCGAACACCGGCCCCGTGCCGTCGACAAAGCTGGTGACCGCCGGCAAGTGGATCGTCGGCAGCGTGAGGATGATGCCGAGGGCCAGCGCGAGGATGGTGCCGATCTTGAGAAAGGTCGAGAGGTAGTCGCGCGGGCAGAGCAGCAGCCAGACCGGAATCACCGAGGCGATGAAGCCGTACCCGATCACCCCCCACGCGATGGTGACGCCGTCGAGCGTGAAGAAGGGCCCAAGTGTGGGGGAGGCCGCGACGTAGCGCCCCGCCACCAGGGCCGCGAGCAGCAACACGACGCCGATCGTGGTCGCCTCGATGGTCCGCCCCGGTCGCCACACCTTCATCCAGATCCCCATCAGCAGGGCAATCGGGATGGTGCAGAGCATGGTGAAGACGCCCCACGGTGAATCGGCGAGGGCCCGCACCACGATCAGCGCCAGTACCGCGAGCAGGATGACCATGATCGCGAGGATCGCGCCCATCGCGATGAGCCCGGTGACAGGGCCGATCTCTTCCTTCGCCATCTGCCCCAGCGACTTGCCATCGCGGCGGACGCTGCCGGTGAGAATCACGAAGTCCTGCACCGCGCCGCCGAGCACCACGCCGATCACGATCCAGAGGGTGCCCGGGAGGTAGCCGAACTGCGCCGCGAGTACCGGCCCAACCAGTGGGCCGGCGCCGGCGATCGCCGCGAAATGGTGACCGAAGAGGACCCAGCGAGTCGTCGGGACGAAGTCGCGACCATTGGCGTGGCGGTGCGCCGGCGTGGCGACGCGATCGTCAAGCGCGAGGACGCGCTCGGCGAGGAACCGTGAATACCAGCGATAGGCGACGAGGTAGCTGCCCACGGCTGCCAGCACGAGCCAGGCAGCGTTGATCGTTTCGCCACGGTGGAGGGCAATCGCCCCCCATCCCGCGGCGGCGGCTACCGCGCCAAGCAATGGAAACATGCGTCGCATCTACGGAAACTACTCGGTGCCGGCCGTCAGTCGAGCCGGCGCCCGCCGCCCGTCAGCGTCGAGGGAGGGCGTAGCGCTCGAGCCACTCGAGGTCATCCTCATCCGGATGGGCAACGAATACGCTCCCCCTCGTGAAACCCACCACCCGGCTCCTCGGTGGGAGGGCAACTTGTCCGAGTAAGCCGCGACTCTGCGAGATCACGTCGTATTTCGGCACCGAGTCGTGCAACCCGCGCGAGCGCAGCACCCAGAGGTTGCCGTCGGGGTCAAACTGTGCGGCGCCGTTCATGTCCATGATAGGCGGCTTGAACTCGGGCCACCTTCCCAGGTGCTCAGTGATCCAGGAGTCGGGCACCCGGCGGGTTGTCGTGCCGCTGTTGCCGCCGCCACTCGTGGCACTGCCGGACGGGACCGTGAGCAGCGAATCATTGTGGGCGGCCTTCTCCTCGGCCGTCAATCGAATCGGCTCGTAGGCGAGCTTGCCGCTCCGACCGATCATCTTGCCATCACGATACCAGAGCGCCTCATAACCATCGGCGACGACCCGGCCGATCACGCCGTCGGGGCGTATGGCCCAGGCGTCGTGATAGCGATACGGCACCACCTTGCCAGGCTGCATCTGGTCGGGGCGACGAGCCGCAATTTCCAGGATCGGCTCCTTGACGTCGGTGCCGAGCTTCCAGCGAAAGATGGTGCCCATCTGTCGGGTGGACTGGAGTTGGGGATCGTACTCGTCCACCTGCAGATAGACTCGGCCATCATGGTCAATGCCGGTCGGTGCGCTCATCCCGCCGCGAAACATCGACTCGGGAATTCGTTCGGTGCGGACGATTTCACCGGCCGGCGAGAGCATGAGCATCCGGCGGCCAAAGGCGTCGTAGACCAGGATCGAATCGCCGACGGTATGGAGCAACGAGAAACCGCTGCGATACTCCTTCGGTCCGTCCCCGTGCCGCCCCACGACCTCGACACGCTTGCCCGCGAAATCCACCAGCCGGAGCAGCCGGTCCTTGGAATCGCTTACCAGCACTTTGCCGTTGGCGAGTTCGGTCGCGGCAAAGATGCGTGAAACCCCTTCGGCCGATCGGGCGAGGGGAGTGCCAAGGACGACGGTCTGAGCCGCCGCCGGGGAGCTGAGTGCCCCGATCAGGGTGAGGGCAAGAACGGTGAGGCGACGCATTTCGGAATACCTCGGTGGAGTGGGGGCGGAACGGGACCACCTCCACCAGACGCCCGAGGCGGGGCTTTGGTCGCGCGACACGCTGGCGACTCGGCAATCCGTTGGCGGCTCCGGTATCTTCCTTGCAGGCGCCTGCGGGTGCGCGATCCCCCCATATCCCGGGTTCAGAGGTTTGTCGTGAAGCCACGCCAACGGCTCTTGCTATACGCCGGTGCCGGTCTCCTGCTTGTGATTGTGGTGGTCTCCTGGTGGCGCTCTCGCGACCAGCCGCTGGTACTGAGCGGCATCGTCACCACCGGCGATGTGGTCGTCTCGCCGCAAGTTGGCGGACAGGTGGGAAAGCTGCTCGTGACCGAGGGCGATGCCGTCACCAAGGGGCAGCTTCTCGCGGTGATCACCCCCGCTGAACTTGCCGCCGATCAGGCCTACTACGCCCATAGCGCCGAAGGGACCAAGGGCGACGTCCGGCAAAGCGCGGCAGCATTGCGATTCGAGGAACGGCAGGCCTCCGAACGAGTCAAGGAAGCGCAGGCAAACCTCGCGGCTGCGATCGCGCGGCAGAGCGAGGCGCTCGCCACCCGCGACGAATCGAAGCGGAACTACGACCGGGTCGTGGTGCTCGCGAAGGACGGCGTCACCACTGGCCAGGAGGTCGATGCCGCGAAGACCTCCTTCGCCGTGGCGCAGGCGCGCTACGACGCCGCCCAGAAGCAGGTCGAAGCCCAGCGCGCCACGCTCGCCCTGGCGCAGAGCAATACCGACCAGGTCGCGATGCAGCGTGAGGCTCTCGGCGCCGCGAAGCAGCGTCAGGCCGGCGCCGCCGCGCAGGCTACCAAGGCGAACGTGCGGCTGGCCTACACCGAGCTTCACGCTCCGGTGGCCGGGATCGTCGACGTCCGCGCCGTACGTCAGGGCGAGTTCGTCAATGCGGGCCAGCCGGTCGTCACCATCATCAATCCGGACGATCTCTGGGTTCGCGCCGATATCGAGGAGACCTACGTCGAGCGCGTCCGGATCGGCGATACCCTCACCGTGCGACTCCCGTCGGGGCAGGAGCGGAAGGGTGTGGTCTTCTATCGCGGTGCCGATGCTGCGTTCGCGACGGCGCGAGACGTGAGCCGGACCAAGCGCGACGTGCGCACGTTCGAGATCCGCCTGCGGGTGGACAACACCGACCGCCGCCTCGCTGTCGGGATGACGGCGCAGGTGCTCTTCGCGCCCGGCGGCACGAAGTGAGTGCGGTAGTTGTCCAGCACATCTCCAAGCGATTCGGCTCGTTCACCGCGGTCGACGACCTCTCGTTCACGGTCGAGGATGGCGAGATCTTCGGGCTGCTCGGCCCCAACGGGGCAGGGAAGTCGACGCTGATCCGGATGCTCACGACGCTGGTGGAGCCCACCAGTGGCACCGCCCTTGTCGCCGGACATGACATCCTCACCGACGCGGACGGCGTGCGTCGTTCGATTGGCGTGATCCCCCAGGCGATGACCAGCGACCTCGAACTCTCGCCGATAGAGAACCTGCTCTTCTTCGCGAAGCTCTACGGTGTGCCGAGTGAACTGCGTCGCAAGCGCGCCGGCGAACTGCTCGAGGAAGTTGAACTGAGTGCCTGGGCCGACAAGCCGGTGCGGCAACTCTCCGGCGGAATGCGTCGCCGGGTCGAGATCGCCCGCGGCCTGATGCACGAACCGAAGATCTTCTTTCTCGATGAACCAACCACCGGACTCGACCCGGTCTCGCGCGCGGCAGTCTGGGCGATGCTGAAGCGTCTCAAGAGCGAGCGCGACCTGACTGTGCTGCTCACGACTCACTACATGGACGAAGCCGACAAGCTCTGCGACCGGATCGCCATCGTCGATCACGGCGTGCTGCGCGCGCTCGATGCGCCGATGACACTCAAGGCCGCCATCGGCGGCGCCACCACGCTCGAAGTCGCCTTCACCTCCCCGCCCGAAGGGTGGGCCGCGCGGCTCGCGGCGCTGCCCGGCATCGAAGCCGTCACCGGCGAGGGGCCGACCTATCGCCTGACGTCGCATGGCGGACCGGCGACCACCGCTGCGCTGATCGCGCTCGCCGCCGAGGCCGATGTGCCGCTCGAGTCGCTGGCGGTCCAGACGACTTCGCTGGATGACGTGTTCATGCACTTCTCCGGCCGGCAGCTGCGTGATGCGCTGCAGGCCCCGTCGCCAGCCGATCGCAGCATCATGCTGCGGCCGCGGTAGCGGACGCAATGCAGCGCGCCCTCGCCCTCGTCGAACGCGAACTGCGCCGCTTCCGGCGGAGCCCGGCCCTGATCGTGATGGCACTGGTGACGCCGCTGATCCAGCTCATCGTGCTGGGCTATGCGTTCGGTGGTCAGGTGAAGCACCTGACCGTCGGGGTAGTCGACCAGGATGGTGGCATGCCGGCGGTTCGACTCCGCGAGCTCGCGGGCGCCGTCGACGCCAATGCGCGCACCTTCACGACGAAGCACTACGCCGACATGGGCCAGGCGCTTGATGCGCTGCGCAACGGCCATCTCAACGGCGTGCTGGCGATCCCGCCCGACTTCTCGCGGCGCAAGTTCAGCGAGCGCAATCCGCGCGTCGCCCTGATCGAGGACAACACCGACAACTTCGTGGCCGCGACGCTCGCGGCGAGCATCAACGGCGTGGTGGCCGCGTCGAATGCGGAGCCCGAGAGTTCACGACGGATGCGCTCGGAGACCGTACTCGACCAGGTCGAGCTCTATCCGTATGTCCCTTACATCCAGTACCTGCTCTCGGGTTCGATCGTCCTGTCGATCTACATGATGGTGATGATCGGCGGCGGCATCATCTTCGTCGACGACAAGGCGCGCGGTCTGCACGAGGGGTATCTCGTGACCCCGATCACCCGGCTCGAGCTGATCCTCGGCTTCAATATTTCTGGTGCGATCAAGGCGGTGCTCGCCGGGGTCGTGCTCATGGCGGTGGGGCTGGTGATTGCCGGCGTGCCCAATCCGTTCGAACCGCTCCGGCTGATGCGCGTCTTCGTGGTGATCGTGTTCACGGCGATCGCGCTGGTCTCGCTGATGTTTCTCCTGGTGGTGCGCGTCAACGATCCGCTGCTTCCACGCGCCACCTTCGGCGTGCTCAACACCCTGCTCTATTTTCCCAGCGGCGCCGTCTATCCGCAGCAGGCCTTCCCCTGGTGGATGCGCGCCTTTGCGAAGATCGATCCCTTCACCTACGCGGTACACGCCCTCAAATCGCTGCTGCTCAAGAACACCGGCTTCGGTGCGATCAGCGGGGATCTGATGTATCTCGCGCTCTTCACCGTGGTGGCGATGACGGCGGCGACGCTCCTCTTCCGCAGGACGCTGTAACGCTCGATGGGCGATGGAGTACAGCCAGGGCTGTCGCCCTGAACGAAGTGAGGGGGCAAGGCATCGCGACGGTTCCATCCGCCGCCCCCTCGCTACGCTCAGGGTGACAATCCATCACCCACGGCCCATCGCCCATCGCCGATCGCCTACTTCACCGCCGTCCGCACCGCGCGCAGACTGCCCATCCATTCGACCGGCATTCCCTTGGCGCGCAACCGGGCCAGAAGGGCATCGACGTCTGGTTGGAACTGCGGCGTACCGGCAACCGCCAGGTAGAGCCAGTGATGGGTCGGAGCGTAGACGGCGAGAGTGCCGGGCAAATCGGGGAGTTCGATCGGCTCGAGCCATAGCGAATCGGTGCCGACCTTGACCCAGCGAGCGGTGGCAACCTGTGTGGCACTCGTTTGGCGAGGCCCGAGGATGTTTGCGGCGATCGAGGCCGCACCGGGGGCGATAAACAGCGGGACGTGCTTCTCCGCCAGCCAGGCGATACCGCCATTGGTGGTTTGGCGGAGAGTAACCACCCCTGCCCCGATCGGGGTGCCCGGCGTCGTGCGGGCCAGCCACTCACTGGCCATACGCGCGCTTCCGCCGGCCTGGCCGGTTTCGACCAGCACCCATTTCCCACCGATTTTCACCCCGGCAGACACGCCGCTGAATGGTGGAAAGGCCGCGAAATTGTCGGACACAATCCTGGCGGAGTCGAACGGCACGTCCCACATCGGCTTGGTCTGGGTGGCGAAATATTCCTTGGACAGCGAGTCTGAAATCGCAAAGGAATCCGCAGCGAGTGGGGGGTTGATGACTGCGGCCAGTACGGTCATCCGCTTGTAAGGTCGGCCGACGCGACGGACGTCGCGTTGACGTGGAATCAGCACGCCCGGCTGCAGTTGCGCCCATCCCGAATACCAGAATTCCACTTCCATCCGGGGCCAGAGGGCGAGACCGTAGTCGTTGGTCTCGTCAGCCGTGAAACGGACCAGCGAGGGCAGGCCATCGGTCCGGCGAAGGAAGAAGGTCGCAGGATAGCCGTCGAGCGTCGCGGTGACCCTCGCGTGGGCTACCCCGTCGATGCTTGTGTCGGGAAGCACCCGCAACCCGCCAGCATCCCGGGCCAGGAGTAGCATCCGCTCGGGTGCGAAGGCGAAGAGCTCGCGTCGTTCATCCACGTACGCGATGCTCAGCGGGCGAAACGCCGTGGTGGGGTTGGCTGCATTGGCGAGCCAGTAGGCCGCAACCGAGTCCTTGACGATGACCACCCGGGTCGGGTTGGTGTTACCGCGAAACCCAAGCGTCGTGCGCCGATACGAGTTGGTCGCATAGTCGCGCAGCTCGACGTTGGATTCGTACGACGGCAGGTCCGCATAGGGATGTGTACCGAAGGCGGTGCGCTGCCACTGCGTCATGACTTCCATCCGGAGGCCTTTGACACTTCGAAGGGCGACCTCACCCCCCATTCGCGCAACGGCGCGGTCAACGATCGCCACGGCACGGGGGTCGTTGGATGGCTGCTGGCCCGAGAGCGCCCCAGCGAATGTTGTGACCAGGATCGTAGCGGCCACGATATTACGCGTCATGCTCACCTCGGTAACGTGTAGGACGAAGTTTTCAGTTCGCAACGACGAGAGAGTCGCTGCCCGGGTGTCACCCCCGTGCGTGGGCGGGGGTGAATCGCGTTGCGGCGGGGCGAGTCGCGGCGCAGCGCCCCGTCCTCATGGGCGTGCGCACTACCTTTCGGGATGATGCCCTCTCGTGTCGCCCGGTCGCCGAGGATGTCCAGTCGGCGTCTCGCCAGCGTCCTGCTGGTTACCTCGTTCGGTACCCTCGCCCTGGTCTCATCGATGCAGGGGTACCTCGCGCGGAAATCGGAGGGGCAGGGCACCGGCATCCTGGCCGCGCTGGCGATGGGATTGGCAAGCTGGGCTGTCTGGTTGCTGGTGGCCCCCGGGATTGTGGTGTGGGGCCGGATCTTCGATTTCCGCCGCGGTCGCCGCCTCGTTTCGGCCGCGCTGCACCTGCTGGGGATGGGAGCGTCGTTTGTCCTGACCGGCATTCCGTCGATCTGGCTTGGCTACATGCTCTTCGCACCGGACAAGTATCCGGGTGTGCTGCTGGCGCTGAGCGGCCTTGCGACGAGCAGTCGGCTCACGCTGACGATCTTCATCTACGCCACCATCATCGGTCTCGACCGCGCGGTGCACGTCTGGCAGGCGCTGCAGGAACGCGAACTTCAGGCGACTCGTCTCGAAGCGCAGGCGACCCGCGCCCGCCTCGAGGCCCTCGGCGCGCGGCTGCAGCCGCACTTCCTGTTCAACACGCTCCACTCGGTGAGCGCACTGGTGGACAGTGACCCGGCCCGTGCCCGTACCATGCTGGCGCAGCTCGGTGACCTGCTGCGGGATGTGCTGCATGATTCGTCCAATGGTGAAATCACTCTGGCCGCCGAGATCGCCCTGCTGCGCCGGTATCTCGATATCGAGCAGACGCGATTCGCCGATCGTGTCCAGATCGACGTCGCCATAGCCCCTGACACGACCGCTCTGCTGGTCCCGCGATTCCTGCTCCAGCCGCTCACCGAGAACGCACTTCGTCACGGGCTCGCGCCGCGCGCGGCCGGAGGCACACTGCGAATCGAGGCGAGACGAGAAGGGACGCGGCTGCGTCTGCGGGTCTGGAACAACGGACTGGCGCTTTCGCCCTCAGCGACCGATGGCGTGGGATTGTCGACGACGCGCCAGCGCCTCAGCACGCGCTACGGCACGGAAGCCAGCCTGCGACTCAACGCTGCCGATGGGGGCGTCGAGGCCGTCATCGACCTGCCCGCGACGAGCGCCACATGACCACGAATCTGCGCGTCGTGGTCGCCGATGACGAGCCGCTGATTCTGGCGGACCTGGTCCGCCTGCTCGCCGCCGAGCCTGGGGTGACCGTGGTGGGTCAGGCGCGGCACGGCCTCGAAGCCCTTGACCTGGTGCAGGCGCTCTCGCCCGATGCACTCTTTCTCGATATCCAGATGCCGGAGCTCGACGGCCTTGGCGTCGTGGCCGAACTTGACCCGCAGCTGACACCGGCCGTCGTCTTCGTGACCGCCTTCGATCAGTATGCCGTCGAGGCCTTCGATGCAGCTGCGGTCGATTACCTCCTCAAGCCGTTCGACCCGCCGCGACTTCGTCGCGCGATCGAGCGAGTGCGTGCCCGGATGCCCGGCGACCGTGGTGACGACGTGCAGCGTGCGATCGCCGCGCTGGTGGCACGCAATGGCGACCGGTCGACGTCGTGGCTCGACCGCATCGCCGCGCGCGGCGTCCGCCGGACCATTCTGCTCGACGTCGGTGACATCCAGTGGATCGAAGCGGCGGACAACTACGTCCGGCTGCACACGGTGGCGGGGACCCACCTCTCGCGACGCACGATGCGGGATCTGGAGCAGTCCCTTGATCCGGCACGCATCGCGCGCATCCATCGATCCACGATGGTGGCGATCGGTGCGGTGCGGGAGTTGCGCCCGCTCGGGGATGGCGATCAGGAGGTGGTGCTGAAGTCCGGCAAGCGCCTGGTGCTCACCCGGTCGTATCGCGAGGCGTTCGAGGCGCGATTCGGCGGGATTGCCTGAACTCCGCTATTTGTCGCGGAAGAGCCGGAACTCGAGCGCGCCATCGACCGAACGAACCAGCACGGCAAACCAGATATGTCCGCCTGCGAGATGCTTCCCGCCTTCCGCGAGGACCTCGTCGGTCGCGCGCGAGGTAGCCGTGGCGAGATGAAAACCGGGAGCATCCATGGCGTAGCCGGCGAAGCGTCCATCGGTGCCGAAGCCTTCGTCGAACTGGTCGCTGACCAGGGCCGACCCATCGCGGGGTGTACCGTTGATCCGGAGCCAGCCGCGTAGCGCACCGCTGTCGTCCGCCGCGTGTATCGTGCGCACCTTGATGGCGGTGGGGGCTGGCAGTGATGCGGTGTCACGGAGCACGAGCATGCGCAGCACCATCGCGCCCGGGCGAACGATCATCAGCGATTCGCTCGTGCCGGAAGGCGCTGCAAAGTCGGTGGTAGCGAGCACCGCTCCCGCGCCGTTGCGCAATTCGAGATGATGCGGCCCTGCAGAGACGCTCAGGCTGAGCTTCCCGCCGCTCGCCGGCAGAGTGAGACGCACCCCATCCAGCTTGACCAGCGGGATGTCGCCATCTGCCAGGGCGTTGAAGAGGGAGAGCTCGGCCATCCCCGGCCCATTCGCGCCGGTAGCATCGGTGCACCCCGCGAGGGCGAAGGCGAGGGCGACTCCGACACGGCGGGCCAGGTGAGCAATCATCGGCTCTTACAGGATCTTGCTAGAAGTTCACCACGGTCGAGCGCAGATTTCGCACTTGATGCTCTGCCCCGGCGGCCGGCGCCAGCTCCCAGTAATAGACCAGTGCCTGCCGTGCATCCGTGGTGTAGCCATCGATCGATGTGTAGGGTACCGACGTCGCGCCGTGCGCCGGGACGGAGGGGCAGGTGGCGGGACGCGTGCAGGCCGCCCAGGTGAAGAGGCCGTCCGTGCCCCAGACCTTTTCAAAGGCCTGATAGTAGAGTGGAGTGTCGGTGCTGTTCGTCAGGGTCAGCCCCCCAGACGTCACCGCCGCGTTGAGTGGGTGCTCCACCACCGGCCCGACGGGAGAGCCGTTGCTGCAGCCGACGAGGCCGACCAGCATGAGGAAGGCGAGCCGGTGGTGCATCGGTCAGTTCTCCCGGACCATCTTGAATTCGAGCGCGCCTGCGGCCGTGCGCGCGAGCACCGCACTCCAGACCTGGCCCGCCGACAACTGCACGGTGCCTTCAACCAGCATTTCTCCCGTGGCGAGCGAGGTCCCGGAGACGAGATAGCTGCCCGGCCCCCTGACGGCGTAGCCCGGGAACTCAGGATTGGTGCCGGCACCTCGGATGAACGGCGTCACAAAACCGGCGGAACTGTCCATTGGGGCTCCGACCAGCCGGAGCCAGGCCTTCATCGGTTCAACGCCATCGACCGCGTGAATGACCCGGACCTTCGCCGCACCGACCGGTGGCAGCGACGCAGTATCGGTCGTCATCAGCAGGGCGATGGCACCGGGTCCGGAGCGGGCGATCACGGTGGACCGGCGCGCGCCGTCGGCGACCGTGAAGTCGAGAGCGGCCACCAGGTTGCCAGCGGCACCGCGCGCCTCGATTCGGTGAGTCCCGGCCGGTATCGCCCGGCTGCTTCTGGCGCCGCTCGCGGGCAGCGACAGGGTCGCACCATCGAGGGAGAGCGTCGTGCTCTCGTCGGCGCCGAGAGCGTTGAGCAGCGCGAACTGGGCCTCGCCGCCCACCGGGGCGAGGACGGATTCGGCACAGCCGGCGAGCAGGGTCGCGGCAACCAGGAGCGAAAAGAGTGGGCGTTTCATGGGGCGACCGGGTAGATGGTATATCTGAACAAAGCACGAAGGCCTGGCAGATTGCTACCGGGAGACCCGGCGCGTCGGGTGAGGGTCACCTCATGCTCGTGGCCCCCAACGTTCCTGTGACATGTGACATTCCTCGCGCAGCAGAGGTCCCGTGGATGTGACGTCAACGGATGCAACGCTCCTGGAACGGGTGGGCGCCGGTGACGATCAGGCGCTCGCCGAATTGCTGGCGCGATTTGCTCCACCGTTGATGCGGTACGCGACCCATTATCTCGGGTCCGCCGACGATGCCGACGAGGTGCTGCAGGAGGTTTTCCTCCGGGCGAACCGAGCCATTCGCAAGGGCGTGCGCCCCGACCGGATCAGCGGCTGGCTCTTCCGGATCACCGTCAATCGCTGTCGCTCGCACAGTCGGCGCTGGTGGCGCAACGTCGGGGGAGCGGAGGCCGATCAGCACCTTGGTCGTGCGGCGCACCCGCCTGAAGTCGAGACCTGGCTCTGGCGCGAAGAAATTGATCGCGCGCTCGCGAGCCTGACACCGCCGCTCCGCGAGGCCTTCCTGCTCAAGCATGTGGAAGGGTGGAGCTACGAAGAGATGATGGACGCCACAGGGGTCTCGCTGTCGGCCCTGAAGATGCGCGTCGCCCGTGCCTGTGAACAGTTGCGAGATCAATTGAAGGAGATCCGTTGATGGACGACGAACTCGCTCCCGACGACCCGCTGCACTCGCTGGTGACGAAGCTGCACCAGGAGGTTGCGGTCCGCGCGGGGTTGCCCCAGCGAATCGTGCGCCGCGAACGACGCCAGCACCGCATCCGGGTGGCCGGCTCGGTGCTTGTCATGGCTGTGGCGGTGCTCGCCCTTGAGCCCCGCCTCGACGGCAAGCAACAGGTGACCTTCGCGCTGCAGCGGCCCAGCTCGCACCACGTGGCGCTGGTGGGCGATTTCACCGACTGGCGGACCGACAAGCTGGCGCTGACCCCCACGCGGGACGGCGTCTGGGAGGTTACGCTTCGGTTGCGGCCTGGTCGGTACCGGTTTGCCTATGTCACGGATGGTGGCGAGTGGGTCTCCGACGCCAGCGCCGCTCCGGTGGTTGATGATTTCGGCCGACCCACCTCGGTGCTCACCGTGGTCAAGCAGTAGTTGCGAGGAATCCTGATGCGCGCACCCCTGCTCCTGATCTGTCTCCTTCCCGCCGCACTGGCGGCGCAGGATCCGCGGCTCTCCGCGCGATTCTCGCGGGAGTCGGCGCTGCGCATCACGGCCGTCATCGACAGCGCCGTGGCCGAGGGGCTGCCCAGCGAACCGCTGGTGCTGCGCGCGCTCGAAGGGTCGATCAAGGGAGCCAGCAACGATCGCATCCTGCTGGTACTCGGTCGGCTCCGTGCTTCCCTGCATAACGCCCGTGCCACCCTCGGTCCTGGCGTTGAAGCTGCCGATCTCACCGTGGCCGCCGCGGCACTCCAGGCCGGCGTGCCCGAATCCCGCGTTGCCGAGCTGCAGCGCTGGCGTAACGGCAAGCCACTCACGGCGCCGCTGGGGGCCTATCTCGATCTCGTGGCGCGCGGCGTCCCGGGTGAGCAGGCCTGGACGCAGATCAGCGGCCTGGCGCAGCGACGGGCCGCCGATCGTGAATACATCGGACTCGTCACCGGCCCGCGGCCGCCCGAGGACGACTGATGCGCCGCCATCTCCTCGCGCTGGTCGCTCTCCCGTTGCTGCCGATCGCCGCGCAGACGCCGATCGCACCCATCGCCCGGGCGCCTCGCCTCGACGGCCAGATTGCGCTCACCACGGCGACCGGTGTCACCCACCTTGATGGCCTCACCATTCGGGACGCCGCGTCGCTCGACGGTCGCGCGCGGCTCGCGTTGGGCTCGTTTCGCTTCGACGGTTCTGCGGCGACCGTGGCGCACGTCGGTATCGGCCGCGCGACCGTGGTCCGCACCGAACTCAACTACGGCGGCCGGGTCGGCGACTGGAGCGGTCATCTCGGGCCGCTGGTCCGCGGCGGTGGTGGCCTGGGCGAGCGGGCGACGTTGCTGCTGGGCGTCGGTGGCGACATGGTACGCTACTTCGGGCGCGGCAGCATCGGTGTCCGGGTCGAGGAGGGCGTCGCCCGCATTGCGAAGCAGCACTCGCAATGGGGCAAGCAGGGGGTGAGCGGAACCTTCCTGCTGGGCAACGTCGGACTCGGCTTCTCCTGGCAGCGCGCCACGGTGCGCGACAGCATGTTGCGCGACAATGTCTTCTTCACCGCCAACGATCCGGGTGCAGACACGCTCTTCAGGCGTCGCGTCCGCTCGCTCCGCGATGTCTCGCTCAGTGCGGCATGGGCCCACCGCGAGCTTCAGCTCACGGTCGAGGCAGGTCAGCGTGCGGGTGATGATGTGCGCACGCAGATCTGGTGGCGCGGCGGCGCAACGCTTGAGGTCGCGCCGATGATCGCGCTGGTGGCGAATATCTCGCGCACCCCGCCCGATCTCCTGCTGGGGCTGCGCGGCGGCCGCTCCACGATGCTCGGTCTGCGATTGAACCTTGCGGGCACGCGGCCACTGGTGCGTCACGCCCGCTCGATGGCTGTCGAAGCACATCGTGAATCGGTCCGCCGGGTGCGCTTCATCGTGACCCTCGATGCCCACGACCGCGCCGAACTGATTGGCGACGCAACGGGCTGGACGGCGATACCGCTCTCGCGCCGCGCGGATGGACGCTGGGAAGCGATGCTCAACGCCGCGCCCGGCGTGTCGCGCTTCAATGTCTCGCTCGATGGGGGCCCCTGGACGACACCCCTCGGCGTTCCGACCCTCTCGGACGAATTCGGCGGACGGGCATTCCTCGTCGACCTCTAGTTTCCGCGCCACAATTACAATCCGCTGACAACTGCTGCCTGCGCGCCCGCGTAGGGGGGTGCGATCTTCCTGCAATCGCAGCCACCACCTGGAGCCGACCACATGTCCATCCGCGTTCTGACCATCGTTCTGCTCACCTGCGCGACCCCGGTATTGCACGCGCAAGCGCCGCGGCCCAAGGGTGCGCTCGAGTTGCGCGCCGACTCGCTGCTGCGCGCCGGTGATGCCCGGGGGGCGCAGCAGATCTACCGGCAGCTCGTCGCGGAAGACAGCACCTTTCTGCGGGCGTGGAACGGCGTGGGCAATGCGGCCGCCGCACTCAATGATCTCCCCACGGCGGCCGCGGCGTTCGAGCACGCCGCGGCTGGCGGTCGCCTCACGTCGGCGATCTACAACGTGGGTGCGATGCACAGTCGGATGGGCCACCTCGACCTCGCATTCGCCTGGCTCGACAAGGCGGTTGTTGCCGGAGTGACCCAGCTCTCGCTGTACAACACCGATCCGGACCTCGCGGCGGTCCGCAAGGACCCGCGCTTCCCGGCCCTGCTGAAAAAGGCGTCGGTGGCGACCGAGCCGTGCATGAGTGATCCGGATTCCCGCCGATTCGACTTCTGGGTCGGAGAGTGGAACGTCACGCCGGCAGGCGCACCGACCTTCGCGGCAGGGACGAGTGTGGTGCAGCGCGTGAGTGGTGGCTGCGCCCTGCTCGAGAACTGGACGGCAAACAATGGTGCGCAAGGGAAGAGTCTCAACGCGTTCAACGCGGCGACGAAGCAGTGGCAGCAGTACTGGGTCGGGCAATCAGGTGGTGTCGTGGAATTCCGCGAGAGCCGCTGGGATGGCCCCACTCTGGTGTACAACACCATCGGTGGCATGCCGATGCAGCGGTTGAGCTTCACGCCGGTCGACAGCAACACGGTGCGCCAGTTCGGCGAGATCTCCACAGATAGCGGGAAGACGTGGCAGGTGGGCTACGACTTCTACTATCACCGGAAGCGGTAGGGCACCCTCAGTCTTCTCGCAGCGCGGCCACCGGATCGGTGCGCGCTGCACGCCACGCGGGGATCGCGCCCGCGCTTAGGGCGACCATCAGCACCAGGCCGATCGACACGGCAAGCGTCGCCGGGTTGGTCGGTGTGGTGCCATAGAGCATCGAAGCGAGGAAGTGAACGCCCAGCAGCGTCAGGCCGGTGCCGATCAGCAATCCGGCGCCGGCCAGGATCCCCGCCTCGCGGAGGATCATCTGCAGCACGGCGCCGGGCCGTGCGCCGAGGGCGAGCCGGATGCCGATTTCGCTGCGACGACGCGAGACGCCATACGCGATGCTGCCGTAGAGCCCGATCAGTGCCAGCAGCAGTGCCAGCCCACCGAAGAATCCCGACAACACGGCCAGTAATCGGGGACGCGCGATCGACGCCGAGATCTGTTGCGACATCGTCGCAAAGTCGAGCGAGATCGACGGGTACACATCAGCGATCGCCGCCGTGACTGCGGGCGTGATCGACGCCGGGTCTGCGGCGTGAATGGCGAGCTGCGTTTGCGCGCCGAAGAGCGGAACCTGACTCGACGGATAGTAGATCATCGGGGAGCCCGACTCATCGATCGAGCCGTATTTCGTGTCGCGCACGACACCGATGATTTCACTCGGCGCGCTGGGCTTGTCGCCGTTGTTCTCGCGGAAGGTGCGGCCGATCGGCGAGCGCCCGCCGAAGAACCGCTTGACGGCTGCCTCGTTGACGATCGAGACCCGATTGCCGCCCTTCACATCCGTGGGCCCGAAATCCCTGCCGGCCAGGATCGACGTGCCGTAGGTCGCGAAGAATCCGGGCGTCACGGCATTGAACCACGCCAGCGCGTCGTCTTCCTTCGCTGGCGTGTAGCCGTCGACGAGCACGAATCCGTTCCAGCCACTGTGACTCAACGGCGCAATTCGGGAGGCTGCGGCTCCTTGCACGCCTGGCGTGGCCCGGAGCCGTTCCAGGAGTCGCTGCTCAAGTGGCAGCAGCAGTGTGTCGGCGATCCCGGTCTTGCTGAGGTCGGCGCGAATGAGCAACAGGCCGTCGCTCCGGAAGCCGGGGTCGACGGCCACCAGGCGACGGAAGGTGTCGAGCAGGAGCCCACCGCCGGTGACGAGGACCAGCGCGAGCGCGATCTGTCCGACCACGAGTACCTGTCCGGTGCGCTGACCGGGTTCGCCACGCGCCATCGTGCGCCCGCCCGCCCGAAGGGCGTTCTGCGGCGACACTGTGCTGGCGCGCCAGGCCGGGGCGAGCCCGAAGGCAATGCCGTTGATCAAGGCGACAAGCGTGACGAAGCCGAGCAGTCGCCAGTCGATCGAGGTGTCGAGAAAGACGGTGTCGCCCGATTCGCTGAGCAGGCGCACCAGCAACCGGCTCGCCCATTGTGCGAAGAGGAGACCAAGGGCGGCACCAAGTGTCGAGAGCACCAGCCCCTCAGTGAGGAGCTGGCGAAAGAGCCTGCCACGACTCGCGCCGACCGCGAGGCGCACCGCGATTTCGCGCTGGCGTGCGGCCGCCCGGGCCATCAGCAGCTGGGCCACATTGGCGCAGGCAATGACGAGCACGATCGCGACGACCGCCATCAGCAGATAGAGCGTGGTGCCGTACTCCACCCGCACCGCAGAGAAGCCACCCGGCGACGGATAGACCGACAGAGTGCGCTGCAGATACGCCGCCTGCTGCTTCGCTCCCCAGTTGCCTGGCAGTGTTGCGGCGAACACCGCGGGGGCGAGGCGCTTCAAGTCCGCGCTGGCACTCGCGGCGTCCTGCCCAGGCTTGAGCCGACCCATGACCGTCAGAAACCACTGGCTGCGATTGGTGAAGAACGCGGGACTCCCCTCGACGATTGCGTTGGTGCACAGCGGAGCATAGACATCGGTTGCGCGGCCGATCGTGATCCCCGGGAAAGTGCGGGGGAGGACACCGACCACTTGAAACGGCTGATTGTGCAGGTGAATCGTGGTCCCGACCACGTCTGCACTGCCGCCAAGCTCCCGCTGCCAGAAGCCCTCCGACACCACCGCGATGCCGGGACAACCACGCACATCGTCGGCCGGCTGCAACAGACGACCCACCAGGGGCCGCAGGCCGAGTACCGTGAAGAACCCGCCGCTTACGAAGTTCGCAGGCCGCCGTCGTGCCGGCCCGCCGGTCGCGAGGTCGAGATCCGCTTCGGAAAAGGCGAACGTTCCGGCGAGCGTGGGCAGCGCGCGGAGTTCCTCCCAGATCGGATTGGTGAACGCGTCGTGCCCCTTACCCGTGGAAATCTCCACCAGTTCACCCGGGCGCTCGACCGCCAGCGGCCGCAGGACAACGGCATCAATGAGGGAGAAGATGGCGGTGTTCGCGCCGATCCCCAGGGCGATAGAGAGGATCGCAATTGCAGCGGCGAGCGAGTTGCCGCGAATGGCGCGCAGGGCGTACCGGATATCGCCGGCCACGGTATCGAGCCAGCCGACCACATCGACATCGCGGGTCCGTTCCTTCTGGCGCAGAACACCGCCGAGTTGCCGTCGCGCTTCCTGCGCCGCCTGTGGCGGCGACATCCCGCCTTCCACGAGCGCATCGGTCCGTTCGTCGAGATGGAACTGCAGCTCGCGGTCGAGATCGCGCGAGAGCGAGCCGGGGTGGATCAGGTTCCAGAAGCGACGGGGCCAGCTCATCGGGGGCTCACGGAAGAGGGACGGGGGTGCTCAGGCGTAGCGGAGAACGCGACGGACTCCGTCAGTGAGCCGGGACCAGCTCTCCTGCTCCAGTTCGAGCTGGCGTCGACCGGCAGCCGTGAGGGTGTAGAAGCGCGCCTCGCGGTTCTTCTCGGTCAGGCCCCATTCGGCCTTGACCCAGCCATCCTGCGCCATCCGGTGCAGTGCCGGGTACAGCGATCCCTCCTCGACGCGGAGCAGATCGGCCGAGGCCTGGATGATGTGCGCCGTGATGGCGTAGCCGTGGAGCCGACCGCGGGAGGCCAGGGTCCGGAGGACGAGCAGGGCGAGCGTACCCTGGAGGATGTCGTTGCGGGCGCGGGGCATAGGATACCTTTCTAGCTATACATATCTAGCTAGGTATAACCCTACTGCGCGGCCTTCGGGTGTCAAGGGTTGTGCGTGCTCAGCGCAGTCCGGCGGGGTAGAACGCGTAGCCCGCCTTGCGCACGGTCACGAAATGAAGCGGCCGGTCGGCGACGGGCTCCAGCTTCCGGCGCAGCTCGGCGATATGCACATCCACAGTGCGCGAGCTGATGCTCGCATCGTAGCGCCAGACGGCCTCGAGGAGCGACTGGCGGCTCAGCACGACTTCGGGATGAAGCAGGAACGCCATCAGCAGGTCGAACTCCATCGGCTTGAGCGCCACGATTTCCCCGCCGCGCCGGACGACCCGCGCACTGCGATCGACCACCACATCACCGAAGCTGAACTGTGTCGCGGCCGGCGCGAGCACAGGGACGACGCTGCGTCGCCGCAGCAGGACTTCGATGCGGGCGAGCAACTCCCGCACGCCGAACGGCTTGGTGACGAAATCATCGGCACCCATCCGGAAGCCCATCACCTTGTCGCGTTCCGTGCTGAGGGCCGAGAGGATCAGCACTGGCTGATCGCATCCCTCCGCGCGCATCCGGCGGAGCACGTCGTACCCTTTCATTTTCGGGAGGAGCAGGTCGAGGATCACCAGGTCGGGCTGCGTCGAGGTGATGCGCTGCAGGCCATCGTCGCCGCTCGTGGCGATTTCGATGTCATACCCCTCGGCGCGAAGATTCCTCCCGAGTGCGTCGGCGATGGTGAGGTTGTCCTCGACGATCAGGATCCGGGTCACGCTTCCCCCGGCGCAATCGGAAAGTCGACATACACCGAAGCACCGCCGGCGGGGCTGCTGGCGATCCCGGTCGTGCCTCGCCAGGTCGTCGCAAGTTGACGCGCAACGGCGAGTCCGATGCCACTGCCGAACAGTTCCCGTCCGCCCGATTGCCTTGCCCGGACGAATGGACGCCAGACTGCTTCTCGATCGGCGACGGCGATCCCGGCGCCCCGATCGTGCACGGCAAGCCGCACTGCGCCCTGCTCCCGCGAGAGGACGACCTCCACAGCCAACCCCGCGCCACCGTAGCGACAGGCATTGTCGAGGAAGTTGTTGAGGATCTGGCGCACCGCTTCGAGATCGACGGCGACAGGGTCGTCGGCTTCGATGCGCACGGTGACCGGACACTGGTACCCCGCAGCGATTCCCGAGAAATCCTCGACCACTCGGCGCACTTCGTCGCCCAGTCGCTGGGGTGTTGCACGCCCTGGCGTGATGCCGCCTGTCGTCGAGATATGGAGCACATTGCTGATCATTCGCAGCAATCGGTGCGCCTCGCGCACCACGATGTCGACTGCACCCGCGAGTTCGCGTGCGTCACCGTACCGACCGCGTTGAATCGACTCGCCGACGAGGAGGATCTCGGTCAGCGGTGTGCGCAATTCGTGACTCATCCCGGCGATGAGTGTGGCGCGAATTGCCGCCAGGTCCGCCGCGCGCTTCGCCGCACTCCAGGCGATGATCAGCGCGAGGGCCGCCAGGGATGCCAGCACCAGCATCAGCGTCAGGGGCGATCGTGCGACATCGGCGCCAAGCGCCCCGGCAACCATTTCCCGATTGAGGCCCACCGACACCGTCCAGCCGCCGAACATGATCGGGATCGTCGCGACACCGTGCAGGTCGGTTACGGAAGCCGCGGGAAAGTCGCCCAGAAGCGAGCCGTCCTGGGCCCGCACCTGCAGCGACATGACTGTCGAGTCGCTCGCCCGCAATCCAGCCGCTGCGAGGACGGCACCTCGCTCCGTGAACAGTTCCCTGAGGATCCGGTAGCGCACCACGGCGGTATCGACGGCAAAACCGGCGATGATCTGCTGTTGACCCGCGACCAGGGTGTAGAAGAGCACCACGCCGCCGGGGCCGAGGCGATTCGCGATCGCGAACTCCCAGCCGCCATTGCGCGCGCGGGCCCCGAGATCGGCACGGAGGACGGCGAGGTCGAGTGCCGGGGGTGGCGCGGCCGTGTCGGCCGCGACGACGCGGATAGTGCCGGCGTTGAGGTCGGCTCTGAAAGCGTAGCGGGGCTGCAGCACGTTGGCGCAATTACACGCCACCACCGCCGGAACGGCATCGAGGATTGCTTCCGGCGTCCCGGGCTTGCCGGGTACCGAGATCCGGGTCAGTCCCGCGCGACCAAAGATCGCCGTGGCGCTGATGTAGAGCTGCGCCTCAGCATCGGTCTCGATCCGAGCAGCGACTCGGGTGGCGAGCCCTGTCAGCAGCGAGTGGGCGGTCTGCTGTTGCAACCGGTGCGCCGTGAGCGAGAGGCGGGTGAGCACGGCAAGCCCGCCGAGGCCAACCAGCAACACGGCCAGGAGAGCGAAATGGGAAAGCCGGGTTCGCATGGGTCGAACGATAGCCTGAGCGCGCCCGACTCACGATCAGGGTTGTAAACGCGGTGTATGCAATGTCGCGGTTCGCTCGGGCGGCGGGGAGCGGCGCGCGTAGGATGAGGCCATGAGAACTCAGCCTCGAATTCCTGGTCATCCACGGCGATGGGGCCTGCTCGCCGGGCTCCTTGGTTGCGGCAGCTTGAGCGGCGCCGCCCCCCCGACAGAGGTCCCGTCGGCAGCGACGCTGGCGATCCGTGACGTCACCGTGATCCCGATGAACGGTGGGCCAAACCTGACACACCGCACGGTGCTGATCAGCGGCCAGCAGATCAGCAGCATCGTGGCGGCCGATGCCCCGATTCCTGATGGCGTCGGGATCATCGAAGGGGATGGACGTTTCCTCTTTCCCGGCTTGGTTGATGCGCACGTCCACCTGCGGCGAGCCGATGCGGCCCAGTATCTCGCCGACGGCGTGCTCACGGTGCGGAACATGTGGGGGCACTCCGGCATCCGGCCGCTGATCGCTGACATCGAGCGTGGCAACGTTGCGGGCCCCGCCGTGGTGTCCCTCTCGCCTGGCATCGATGGTTCGCCACCGCAGTGGCCCGAGACCGAATTGCTCAACACTCCGGCAGATGCCGAAGCGCTGGTCGCCCGGCTCGCCGGCGCGGGCTGGAAGACCCTGAAGGTGTATCAGAGTCTGAGCCTCGCGAGCTTCGACGCGGTGAGCGCCGCGGCCAAGCGGCACGGCGTCGAATTCGCCGGGCACGTCCCCACGGCGGTGCCGATCGAGCACGCCCTGACCTCCGGGATGCGAAGCATCGAGCACCTTTCCGGCTACGACCGGCGGCTCAGCGCGAGTCACAACGGCGGAACCTGGGGCTGGAGCGACGCGACCTTCACCGGAACTGACGCGTTGCTGCGCGAGACCGTGGCGCAGAACGTCTGGAATGTCCCGACGATGGCGATCTACCGGCATTTGGCCCAGCAACACCCGGCCGACATGCGCGCCCGGGTGATTGGCAACCGCCGGCGCTTCGTGCAGATGCTGTATCAGGCCGGGGCCCACCTTGCTGCCGGGACCGACGCCGGGATCGACGTGATTCCAGCGGCCGGAGCCCTCGAGGCGGAACTGGAGGAGTTTGCCGCGGCCGGTATCCCGCTTGAGGAGGTGCTTGCCATAGGCACCCGCCACGGCGGGGAACTGCTTCGCGAACCCGGCCTGGGCACCATCGTGGCGGGGGCGCCAGCGCGGCTCCTCCTGCTCGATGGCGACCCGACGCGCGACCTGGCCGTGCTCCGCCGTGCCGCCGTGATCGTGCGCGATGGCCGGATCCTCACCCGGTCGGAAGGATGCGCCGGGCCAATCAGCCCTTCGACCCAGGGAGGTTCATCGGTGCGCGCGCGTCCTCGTGTCACCTTCGTCGGAATTGCCGCGGCCGCGGTGACGTCGCTCGCCTGTGGCGCTTCAGCGCCAGCTGATGCGCCATCCGTCGCCGGCACCTACAACACAGCGGTCTCGGTCACTTCCAGCAGCGAGGGCTGCTCGCTGCCGGTGCAAAACAACCCCACAGTGGTGCAGACCAGCAATGGCAACAGCGTCGTGATGCTGACGCACGCGGGCACCACATATGGCGGCGAACTCAAGCCCGACCTCCGCTTCACGACGCAGCCCAAGACTGTGGTGGCAGGCGGGGTGAGCTATGCCATCTCCATCACGGGGAAATTCACGGGCAGCACGCTCGATGCCAGTGTGACGCTCGACTATGGCAGCGCACCGGCGTGTCACGTGGTGGTGCGCTGGCTTGGGGCCAGGGAATGACCATGAAGTCGCTGATCCGGATTCAAATCGTGGCAGCGCTCCTTGCTACGCCAAGACTTTCGGCACAGATCGCGTCGATGGGGGGTACCAGCCCGCTTCCCGAGGGGCCGACACCGAAGCTCCTATCGGACCTCCGCTGGTCGGCGGCTGGAGGCGGGCTCGAGATGGCCATGCTCGACGGGGATCCGACCGTCGACGGTCAGCCGTTCACGATGCTGCTCCGACTCGCGGACGGCGCCTGGATTCCGCCGCATACGCACAACATTGCCAAGCGACTCCTGGTCGTCAGCGGCACGCTGCTACTCGGCCACGGCGAGCGCCTGGATTCCTCGAGTGTGACACAGATGCCGGCAGGCAGTTTTGTAGTGATGCCCCCCGATCACGCGCACTACGAAGGCGGGCGGGGTGTGACCATTGTCGCGCTGTACGGTATCGGGCCGCTGCGGACCACCGTCGTGCGCCCGCCAACGCGATAGCTCCTCGCCTTGCGGGCGAACCGCCGGCGATGCTCGGCCGTTCCGCTCCGCGCAGCAGAATGTTCAGGGTACCAGCAACTGCAGTCGCCATTCGACATCATCCCAGGCGAGGATCAGCGTACCGCCGCCGGTGACGCCGCCGGGTTCGAGGCGGATCGTGAAAAGCTCGGTGAAGCTGCCCGGCGTGCGACGGACGGTGACCGGAACACGCATCACGTCGCGATCACGATGGTATTCGGTTCCCCACTGCCCTGTTTGTGAATTGAAGATCAGCTCGATACCGGTCGGGCCGACGTGAGTGTAGAGGGTGTACATCCCGACGGGCAGCGTCCGCCCGCCAATCCGGAGATCGCGATCAGTACGAAATTGCGTCGCTGCGTTGGCGCCGGTGCGCCAGAGCGTGTCACCGAGCACTCCCCTGGCGAAGACGTCGCGGCCTCGCCTGGCGGGGCGGCCATAGTCAATCCAAAGCTGCGCTCCGCCTATCTGTGCCCTGACGGTATCACGCGTGGAGATGAAGGTGCCGGTGGGGCCGGTGAGCGAATCGTGCCGGGCGAAGGAGGCATAGACCGCGTCAAGGTCGATTCTCGCGACGCGCTCCCCGACGTGCTTGATGGTCGACGCCGTCGCATCGAGCCCGAGGAGCCGGCTTTCCGCGTCGGTGCGGATCTTGATCGGCACCCCGAAGACGAGCGCCTCCGCCGAGTCACCGCCGCGGAATCGCACCGGGATCGAACCGATAGGGCCGCCGAGGGGCGCCACAACCGTCACCAGGCCCGAATCCCGCCCGCTTCGTCGCAACCACGAAAGCCACAGCTCGAAGAAGGCGTAGGAGTCCGGAAAGATGGGCATGCCGTTCACTGCGGCACGCCGACGGTGCACCACAGTATCGCGCAGGACATCGATGCTGAGCGAGTCGGCATCCCACTCGACGGAAAGCTTCCGAATGCCGCTCGGGGCGCTGGCCGTCGTGCTGCGCACCGGGGTGAGATCCATTCGGCGCGGCAGTCCGTCGGCGTTGACCGTCACCACGTAGTGCCATCGGGATGCGGCCGGCATCCGGCGGACGTAATCTCCTTCCATCCTGTCGGCGGTCCGGGTCCACTGCTCGACGCTGAGCGTGTCGACGCCCAGGCGGACGATCAGGGCACCACGCAGGGTGTCGGGACGAGCGATCGCTTCGAGGTGGAGCGTGTCGCTACGGTGCGCCAGTCGCCCGACGAGCGCGATCGGACCTGGTCGGGCGATGTATAGAACCGTGCTACCGTTGTCGGCGTAGGACACGACCTCGGTCGCGCCGCCGCTCCCGGAATGTTCCGACAGCGTGAGCTGACCGACCACGGCATTGCTGGAGTCGAGCGCGAGGGTCGCGATCCGGAGTGTGTCACCTACGAACAGCCGCCTCGGGTGCGCTGTCCATCCCAATGACTTGACTGGTGGCAGGACGCGGATCGAGTCCGTGGCCATCCGCCCACCAAGGCGTGCCCGAACCAGAAAACGACCGGGCTGTTTCGCATGCACGACCCCGCGAGGCGAGACGAAAATCCCGACGCCCACCGCGCTCCACATCGCTGCGCCGGCGCGAGGCAGGCGCTCGCAGACATCACCGTAACAGCGATATGGGTCCACTCGGAGCGGTAGCGCATCTCCCGCGGCAATCACCAGGGGATCGCCGCCGTGCAGGGGCACGATGGCGATGTGCTCGCTCACTTGCGCGGTGCGCTGCGCCGGGGTGGCGAGCGACAGGAGCACGGCGAGTGCCGAGAGTGGCATCAGAAGGCCGGCAACGGGTACCGTCGGATCTGCAACTCATCGTCGTCGTTTCGTTCGCCGATGTAGACCACACCCTTCCCGAAACCGACCACCTTACCGCTGGTGCGGAGCGTCACGCGACCGACGAGCCGGCCGGCGTCATCGAGGACGTCATATCGCGGCGTCGAGTCCGTGAAGGCGGTGTAGCGACGGAGCCAGATACGCGCATCGCTCGACGCGTAGACATCATCGTCGACGAAGGCGGGTTTGTTGGTCGGCCAGACGATACCATCCAGCCAGTTCGGAGGCGGAGCGCCCGGCGCGGTGCTGCCAGCCTTGCCGTTCCGGAACGACCTCGACTTCTGCGCGCTCTCGGCTGCGATGTAGGCTCGCTTCTCCTCGGCAGTCATCGGGATCGGCGTCCACGGTACCATGGCGCTCGCGATGCGAGTGCCATCATGCCAGCGCTCGAAGCGGTAGTGCGCGGCATCGAGCGTGACCACATCGCCCGAAGCGAGCACCACGCTGGCATCATACGGCGCCAGCGCGTGGCGCGGTCGGCCGGTTCGCGTCGACCAGTTGGCATTGCGAAGCATCAGGGTATCGTAGCCCGAGGCTGGGGGTGTCCAGCGCACGACGGTCATCGAATCGGGGGCCTTGCCATTGGCGAACTTGCCGAAGAGGTCGGCGTAGATCCGCCCGCTTGCGTCGACTGCAGCGAGGAGCAACGACGGCGGCACGGCGACCACGTCGGCGAGTGATCCGTCGGCATTGATGGGGAGGAGGCGTCGCTGCGCGAAGTCGGTGAGCCAGGCGCCGCCGCCCGGGCGCGGGAAGAGATGACTCACTGCGCGGAACTCGCGCGGCCCGGCGCCCTGATGACTCAGTGGCGTGACCTCGGAGCTGCGGGGATCGAGGCGCACCAGCCGATGTTCCGACTGATCGGCCACGAGGAGCCGACCGTCGGGCAGCTCGACCAGCCCCGTGATTTCGGTGAAGGACTCCTTCGGCGCGGCCGTGGGTCGATCGAGCCGGACGGTGGGCACCTGCTGGAAAAGCACCAGGGCAAGCAGGAACATCGGCAACTCCGGTCCCGAGAGGTGAGGGCGATGACCTCTGCAGGACGCGCAACTCGCCGGCTTCGTTGCAGCTGGAAGTGTCAGAACCCCGTCGGACGGTTCTGACAGGGGGCCGCTTGACCTGCCCGGGCGCAGCGCGGTATTGATTCCCCCTAGAATCTGGGTAGAGATCCTGGGGGGAGCATGGCCGCACCACTGTCGCTGATCAAGGGAACGCTCGATGTCCTCGTCCTCAAGTCGCTGTCGTGGGGGCCGCGGCACGGTTTTGAAGTGACCAGCTGGCTCGAGGAGCGCTCGACCGGTCACCTCGCCGTGGACGACGGCGCGCTCTATCAGGCGCTGCATCGGATGGAAGAGCGCGACCTGATCCGGGCCGAATGGGGTATCACCAGCAACAATCGCCGCGCCCGCTACTACTCGATGACGCCGGCTGGCCGCGCCCATCTGCGGGCGGAGTCGAGTGCCCTGGTCCGTTACGCCGAGACGCTGGTGGCGATTCTCGCCGCCCGCACTGCCTGAGCGCGATATGTCGCCCATGCTGCCCAACGGCGTCCGACGCCTCTTCCGGCTCTCGCTGCGACGCCCCGACCTCATTCACGAGGCGATGGACGAGGAGCTCCGCTTTCACATCGACGAACGCGTCGCCCAGCTCACGGCACGCGGCATGTCGCCCGCGGAGGCCCGCGCGGAAGCGGTTCGTCGCCTCGGACCTTCCCTCACCGAAGTCACCCGGCGCCTCCACAGTTCGGCGGAGCGCAAGGAACGGAGCCTGGCCATGCACGAACTGATCGAAGAGTTTCTCTCCGACTGTCGCTACGCACTCCGCGGACTCGCTCGCCGCCCTGCGTTCACCCTGTTGGCAGTGTCAACGCTGGCCATCGGGATCGGTGCCAACACGGCAATCTTTTCGGCCGTCAACGCGATGCTGCTCCGGTCGCTCCCGTTCCACGCCCCGAACGAACTGATGGATATCGTGCTCGTGGCGCCTGCCAACGAGGCCAGGGCCACCCCCGCCGACAATCCCTGGTCGTGGCCGAAGTTCGTATACTATCGCCAGCAGCAGCACTCCCATGCCGAACTCGCGCTCTACAGCGCGGGCAACTTCATTGTCGGGACCGCCACCTCGGAGCGTGTCCCGGGAGAGTTGATCTCGGCACGATATCTCGCGACACTCGGGATCGTCCCGGCGGTGGGTCAGGACTTGCCGACCAGCGAGGACATTGGGCCAGGCGCGCCATCCCTCGCGCTGATCAGCGACCAGCTCTGGCGTCGCCGATTCAATGCGGACCCGACCCTCATTGGCCAGACCATCAACATCGATGGCCAGCCGTTTACCGTGCAGGGCGTCCTGCCGACCGGCTTTCGTGGCCTCACTGGTCGCGCCGACGTGATGATCCCGATTGCGACCAGGAGCGCCGAGGATCTCGCGCAGAACTGGTCGCTCGAATTTTCGATGGTGGGCCGGTTGCGGCCGGGTGTTTCACCGGCCGCCGCGCGGAGTGAGGCGGAACTGCTGGGCCCGCGGATCTATGATGCCTCGCCGATGACCGAGTCGAATCTCGGCCCCGGCGCCAAGGGCGGCTGGGGCGCGAGCGCGCATCCGCTCGATGGTCTCCGCGTGTCGCCGGGGGTGCGGCAGTCGCTGCTGGTGCTCTTCGGTGCAGTCGGCTTCGTGCTGCTGATCGCCTGTGTCAACCTTGCCAACTTCCTGCTCGGACGGGCCACTGCCCGCCGCCGCGAGATCGGAATCCGCCTCGCCATCGGCGCGAGCCGCGCCCGGCTGGTACGCCTCCTGCTGGCCGAGTCGTTCGTGCTGGCACTGCTCGGCGGCGCGGCCTCATTGCTGGTGGCGTGGCTGGGAACGCGGTTGCTGCAGGCAGCAAATCCGCTCGAGACGTTGCGGGTGCAGGGGCTCAGCGGACTCGGGATTGTGGGTTTTGCCGATGTGGGGATCGACAGCCATGCGCTCCTCTTCACTCTGGTCACTACTCTCGTCGTCGCACTGGTATTCGGGCTGGCGCCAGCGTTGCAGTCGACGCGCCCGTCGCTCACGGAGTCACTCAAGGAGGGAACCTCACCGACACCGCAGCGCGGCTTCCGATTCGGCATCAGTCGGGGAACGCTGGTTGTTGTCGAAGTGGCGCTCGCGGTGGTGCTCCTCGCGGGGTCGGGACTGATGCTGCGCTCGCTGGGCAAGTTGCTCGCGATTGATCCCGGCTTCGATGCCGAACACGTGCTCACGATGCGGCTCGGGATGATCCCGGGGCAGATTCCGCGCGACTCGATGCCCGGCTTCTACGACCGACTCGTCGCACAACTGGCGGCGATTCCAGGGGTGACCAACGTCGGCCTCGCCGATTGTCCTCCGCTCAACGGCGGCTGCAACGGCACCATCATCACCTTTCCCGACCGGCCGGCGGTGAAGGGCGTCGAGGCGCCAGGGATCGGGGTGCATGTGGTCACCAAGGGGTGGTTTGGTGCATTGCGGGTCCCGCTGCTCCGCGGACGTCTCTTCACCGATGCTGATCATATCGGCACCGAGAAGGTCATCCTCGTTTCCGAGCTGGCCGCTCGCAAGCACTGGCCCGGGCAGGATCCGATCGGGAAGCGCGCCAACATCTATCAAGGTGGCTTTCACGACGGGGCCACCGTGATCGGTGTTGTGGGCGAGGTGCGATACAGCACGGTGGACTCCGTACCGGTGCCCGAGGTGTACATGCCTTACACGCAGGCGCCGCGGACGTCACTGATGATCTTCATCCGCGGGCGAGGAGATGCAGCGTCACTGGCACCCGCCGCGCGACGGGTGCTCGCGGATTTGGCGCCGGCGTATCCGGTCTATGACCTGCAGCCGATGTCGAGCCGGGTCGCCGCGGCAACCGGGCAATCGCGGTTCATCGCGACCCTGCTCGCCCTGTTCGCGATGGTGGCGTTGTCACTGGCGCTGATGGGGATCTACGGGGTGATGTCGTTCGCCGTGCAGCAACGGACGCGTGAGATCGGGATCCGGATGGCGCTGGGTGCCGAGCCCGGCGCCGTGTTGCGGCAGGTGATCAGCGAGGGTGCGACCCTCGCCGCCGTCGGCGCGCTGATCGGTGTTGGTGCGGCACTCCTGCTCACCCGAGTGATGCGGGCGCTGCTGTACGATGTTGAGTCATCGGATCCGCTGGTCTATCTGGCCATTGTCGTGGTCCTCGGCGCCGCCGCGCTGCTGGCGAGCTGGCTCCCCGCCCGCCGCGCCTCGCAAGTGGATCCGGTCGAGGCGCTGCGGTTGGGATGAGCGCAGCGGTTACTCGCTGCGCAACGCCGTGACCGGATCGAGGTGCGCCGCGCGCCAGGCTGGAGCGAACGACGCGGCGAGGCCCACCAGCAACAGGGCAACCGCAACTCCGCCCAGGATGATCGGGTCCCTCGGCGAAGTGTGGAAGAGCAACGGGCCGACCCATCGCGCGGCGATGAGCGCGCCGGCGATGCCGAGCGCCACCGCGACCGTCATCATCCGCATCGCATCGCCCACCACGAGCCGCAGCATCGACGCTGCCGACGCGCCGAGTGCGACGCGTACACCGAGTTCCTGACGCCGTTGCGTCACGGTGTAGGCGATTACGCTGTAGAGTCCGATGCTCGCCACCAGCAGGGCCAGCCCGCCGAAGACAGTGAACATCGTTGCACCGAGCTGCCACGAGCGCATCTCCGGTGCGATCAGGTCGGGGAGCGGTTGCGTGGTGAGATAGGCCGTGCCGGGCATTTCCGGCTGCAATGCGCGCCGTAGCTGCTCGGCGGCCACCGTGGCCGGTGCCGCGGTGCGCACGAAGATCCCGAACGCGCCCACCGGGAACTGGCTGATCGGGACGTAATAGAGCAGCCCCGGGTCGTCGCTCAGCGAGCCGCGCTTGATGTCTTCCGCGACGCCGATGACGTTGCGGCAAGGCAGTGAATCGGCACTGATCTTGACGCACTTTCCGAGTGCATTCACCCCGGGCCAGAGCAGCTTCGCCATCGACTGACTCACCACGATCACCAGTTCGCTGCCATCGCGATCGGCGTCGTTGAGCGGGCGCCCTTGCAGCACCCGGGTGCCCATCGTCTTGAAATACCCGCCGCTGACCGCCTGCAGGACGAATTCACCGCGCTTGTTCACCGAATCGACGCCCGGCACGAAGAGGTCTTCGCTCCAATCCATGTAGAACGGCACGCTGGTCGTGCGCGTGGCGGCGACCACGCCGGGGAGCTCCTGCGCACGCGCGAGCAACCGGTCGAGCAGATGGTAGCGCTCGTCATCGGTGAGCTTGGCGCTGCGCATATTCTGTTCGACGTAGGTCACGTGCTCGGCGTCGTATCCAAGCGGGGTCGCCTGCACCTGACGCAGCGACGACACGAAGAGTCCGGCGCCGACGAGCAATACGACCGAGAGCGCCCCCTGCAACACGAGGAGGGTGACCCGCAGGCGCGAGCGATGGAAGCCGCCCTCGCGGGCGCCGCTCTTGAGTGCGCCGGCGAGGTCGGAGCGGAGGACCATCACGGCCGGTGCGACCCCGCAGAGCAGGGCAGCGATCAGCATCGCGATGGCGGCAAACGCGAGCATTCGCGAATCAGAGAAGATGCCGATCGACTCGGCATCGGGTGTCAGGCCGTGGCGGACCACGGCTCCGCCCCAGGCGGCCAGCACGAGGCCGAGGCCGGCGCCGAGGGTCGACAACAGCAGGCTCTCGGTGAGCAGCTGTCCCAGCAATCGACCGCGGGTCACGCCGAGGGCGAGGCGCAGGGCGATCTCGCGGCGGCGGCGGAGGGCCCGGGCGAGCAGCAGGTTGCCGACGTTCGCGCAGGCGATGACGAGCACCAGCAGCGCCACACCGACAAGCCAGGTGCCGACCTTGGTCGCGGTCGAGCGATTCGGCCCCGCCTCGCTCTGGACCGGCGATAGCATTGCGCGTTGTTGCAGCTCCGAAGCGGGAGGCGTGCTGGGCTCGGCCTCCCGCCGGCGCTCGTAGGAGCGGAGTACGGCGGACTGCAGGTCGGCCGTTGCCGCGGCCGCACTGACCCCCGGTTTCCGCTCGGCCGCGAGCTGCAGCCAGTTGAAGGAGTATCCGTTGTAGAAGCGACGTCCTTCGCCGCGATCAGGCATCACGTTCGCCGCGATGCTGGTCAACGGGATGAATCCCATCGATCGACGCAGGCTCAAGCCGAGCAGGTCACGCGGCGTGACGCCGATGATGGTGTAGTCGAGCTTGCCGATCTGCAGATGTTGTCCGAGCACATCGCGGCGGCCGCCATAATGCGCCTGCCAGTAGGGCCAGCTGATGACCAGGACCGGTTCGCCTGCCGGAATCCGGTCTTCGTCGGCGGAGAAGTAGCGACCGAGCGCCGGTGGTGCATTGAACATCTGCCAGAAGGAGGCGCTGACGCCGCTCACGTATTGCTCTTGCTTGACGTCGGCGCCACTGCCGATGGCGAGCCTGCTCGACCAGGTCGCGACGAACCGGCTGAACGAATGCGTGTCCGCGATGAAGTCCTGATACTGCTGATAGCCGAACGACTCGCGGTAATACTCGGTGCCAAGGTTCATCTGGCCGACCGTGATCCGGTTGACCCGATCCGGGTGCTCGAGATACTTCGGTGCGCGGAAGAGCAGCGGATCGATGATCGAGAACATCGTGGCATTCGCGCCGATGCCCAGCCCGAGCGTGAGCATCACGCCAAGGGTGAAGCCTGGGGAGAGCCGCAGGCCTCGCAGGGCATAGCGCAGATCCTGGGTCATCCCGCTCCACCACCGCGCGCGACGCTCGTTGCTGACACGTTCCTGATCAATGTGCTGCAGGCCGCGCCGCGTCATCTCGAGATCGCCGAAGCGGCGATGTGCCTCGCGCGTGGCGAGTTCGCGGGACATCCCCTTTGCCATCAATTCGTCGATGGTCATCGCGAAATGGAAATCGAGTTCGTCGGCCACACCACCGGGGACGTCGACGCTGCCGCGGTCGACGCGGAGAAAACGGCGGACGTGGGGAAGCGAAGTCATCGCATCACCTCAGGCGGTGCGGAGGATGGCGGAGACGGCGTGGGCGTAACGATTCCACAACTCGGTCTTGTCGTGCAGCTGCTTCCGCCCGACCGGCGTCAGTTGATAGTACTTCGCCTTCCGGTTGTTGTCGGAGAGGCCCCACTCGGCTGCGATCCAGCCCCGCTTCTCCATCCGGTGGAGGGCGGTGTAGAGGGCACCTTCCTCGACCTGCAGGTCGTCGCCGGTGGTCTCGGCGACCCAGCGCGCGACGGCATAGCCGTGGGAGGGGCCCCAGATCAGGGCCTTGAGGATGATGAGATCGAGGGTGCCCTGGAGCAGGTCGAGTTCGGCCACGGTGTTCCCCTGAATGGTTAAGGGGAAGATATTCGCGTGACCGGGGAGGGCAAGCCCCCTCAAGCCTTAAGGGGAGTGCCGGCTACTTACGGGACGGGAGTATCGCGGTGCTCTTCGATGAGCCGCTGCGCGATCAGCATCCGCTCCGAGTATTCGAGCCGCTCCTCGGTCTCGGCCAGCTGCTGACGCAGCAGGTCCATGTCATTCTCGAGGGCATCGAGCCGGGCGCGGGACTCCTCTCCTAACGCGCCGCCTTCGATTCGGGTCGCGAAAGCCCGACCCAGGCGCGTCCGGGAGAAGAGCAGCAAGCCGGTCACCAGAATGAAGGAGATCGGAATCAGGGACATGATCGCGTGGCGATCCATGAGGCACTCGCAGTTGAATGGGACGATCCTGAAAGTCGGACGCGTTTCATCCTGCCACGGTTTCGATTGCACCGGCCTCCGAAACCAAACCGGAGGTACCTTCGTCTATATCATCGACAATTACAAATATATGGAGTCGCGATGGGCGCCCACCTCGGTGAGTTCGAGCAACTTGTCCTCCTCGCCCTGATCCACCTGGGAGACGAGGGCTATGGCATCTCGGTGCGCGACGAGATCCATCGCCGCACTGGTCGCGACCCTGCATTTGCGACGGTGTATACCACGCTGACCCGACTCGCCGACAAGGGCCTCATCACGTCGCGAATGGGCGAGCCGACGGCCGAGCGCGGTGGCCGTCGCAAAAAGTATTACGCCATTCTCCCGGCCGGTCGGCGCGCAATTCAGGCGTCGCTGCACGCGTTGCGGGGGATGAGCCACGGGCTCGATACCAGTTGGGGGATGCCGTGAACGCCGACAGCGCGCCCCCGGCGCTCGCGTCATGGCTCCTGACACGCATCCTCCCGGAAGACTTTCGCGAAGCGTGCCTCGGCGATCTGGAGGAGCGCTTTCGCAACGAGATCGTGCCCGCACGCGGGGCGGCTGCCGCACGTCGCTGGTACTGGGGCGAGGTGCTACGGGCACCGATCGCACTGCTCCAGTCGCCCCGCCCCTCTCCCCGCTTCGCTGGAGACTCCTCCGTGTCGCTCCTCGCCGCCGATCTCCACTTCGCCACTCGCACGCTGCGTCGTCGACCGGCCTTCACCACACTGGTGGTCCTGATTCTCGGACTCGGTATCGGCGCCACGACGGCGATCTTCAGCGCCGTCTATCCGATTCTCTTTGCGTCGCTGCCGTATCCTGATGCGAGCCGGATCACGATGATCTGGGAGTCCACGAAGGACGGCGGCCGTGACAACGTCGGCTTCACGACGTGGCGCGAACTCACCGATCTCTCGCGCTCGTTCGAAGCAACGGCGGCCGTCGGCGGTTTCAGTGGCACGATGACCGGCCGCAGCGAACCGGAGCAGCTGGTCGGCCAGAAGGTCACGGAGTCGTTCTTTCGCGTCCTCGGCGTATCGCCCGCGATTGGCCGAGGCTTCAGCCATGAAGAAGATCGCCCTGGTGCGGCCAGGGTGGTCATTCTCAGTGATGCCTTGTGGCGCCGTCGTTTTGGTGGCGACTCGAGCATCGTGGGACGCGATATCACCATCGACGGCAACCCCTTCGCCGTCGTCGGAATCATGCCGGCTTCGTTCGTCAATGTGCTCAACCCCGCCGCACAACTCTACACCCCGTTGCGCTACGACGTCTCGCTGCCCTATGCCTGCCGCGGCTGTCACCACCTCCGCGCCGTGGCGCGCCTGCGTGCGGGCGTTACGACGACGGCCGCTGCGCGCGAGCTCGAAGGCATTTATGCCACGATGCGCCGAGACCACCCCACCGACTACGCCGGCGTGACGCTGCTCCCGGTGCGGCTGCAGGATGACATCACGCGGGCGGTCCGACCGGCACTGCTCGCAGTGCTCGCCGCTGCCGCCCTCGTACTTCTCATTGCGTGCGCCAACGTCACCAATCTCCTGCTGGGCCGAGCGGCACAGCGTCGCGGCGAGTTTGCGCTGCGCGCCGCACTCGGCGCGAGCCGAGGCAGAGTGATGCGGCAATTGCTGACCGAGAGCTTGCTCCTTTCCGGCCTCGGCGGTGCACTCGGCGTCGCGTTGGCGGTGTTCGGCGTGCGGGGGCTCGTGGCGCTGAGTCCGGCGATGATGCCACGGGTTGATGCCATTGCGCTCAACTCGTCGGCGCTCGGCTTCGCGCTTGCGATCTCACTCGCGGTTGGCGTGATCTTTGGCCTGGTGCCGGCATGGCACGCAACGCGACGCAATCTCCATCAGGGTACGGGGGCGGGGAGTCGACGGACGGCCGGCGGCGCTTCGTTCACGCGCGGCGCGCTGGTCATCTCCGAAGTGGCTCTCGCGCTGTTGCTCCTCGTCGGCTCGGGGCTGCTGCTCCGGAGCATGCGCGAGGTGCTGAACGTGGATCCCGGATTCGACGCCGAGCAATTGCTCACGGTGCAGATCCAGAGTGGTGGCCAGCGGATGCCTGACGATGCTACGACCTGGCGATTCTTCGAGCAGGTCCTGACCCGGGTGCGGGCACTTCCTGGCGTGACTTCCGCCGCGCTTACCAGCCAGTTGCCGCTGAGCAACGACTTCGACGGCTACGGCATTCACAGCGAGAAGCATCCGAACCCCAATCCCTCCGAGGACCCCTCTGCCTTCCGGTACGGTGTGAGCGCCGGCTATCTCGAGACGATGCGCATCCCGCTCCTGCGCGGGCGCACGCTGACGCCGCAGGATGTCGCCGGTCAGCCCGAAGTGGTGGTCATCAATCAGAGTTTCGCGAAGCGAGTCTTTCCTGGCGAAGATGCGATTGGCCAGCGCGTGCGCGTTGGGGATCCAGCCAAGGGACCATGGCGCACGATCGTCGGCATCGTCGGCGATGTGAAGCAGGTCTCGCTCGCCGCTGAGCGATCGGATGCCCTCTACCAGCCTGAGGTACAATCGCCGTATGGCGCCGATGGTGCGATGACACTCGTCGTGCGCGGGGGCGGCGATGTGAACGCCCTGCTGCCGGCGATTCGTCAGGCCGTCGCCGAAGTCGATCGTGATCAGCCGGTGATTCGTGTCGCGACCATGGCGGCGTTGCTGCACGCGAGTGAGGCACAGCGACGGTTCGCATTGGTGCTCTTCGAGGGCTTCGCTCTGGTGGCGCTGATTCTGGCTGCCGCCGGTATCTACGGCGTGCTCAGCGGGATGGTGACCGAACGGATCCGGGAAATCGGCGTGCGATCCGCGCTCGGCGCCTCCCGTCGCGACATCCTGTCGCTGATCGTCGGCGCGGGGATGCGACTCACCGGCATCGGACTCACGGTCGGGTTGGTAGCGTCCGTGCTGCTCAGCCGTACTATCGCCTCGATGCTCTTCGGGATCACCGCCACCGACCTGCCGACTTACCTGGGGGTGGCCCTGGTGCTCTTCGCCGTAGCCATCGCCGCCTGTTGGCTGCCGGCCCGGCGGGCGGCCCGGATCGACCCGGTCACGACCCTCCGAGCCGACTGATCGACGGCGGCGTGCTTGCCGCCGTCCCGATCGACCCGTACGTTCACGGGCTATGCCATTCTCGTCTGGAAGCGACCTGCCGTGGGCTGCCGCACCCGCCACCTCGCGGGCGAGCCCCGCGCTGCAAACCGAGCCAAAGCCGGCCCCGGTGGCGGCCGACTGGTCGGGTCGGGTGGCCGTGGTGACGGGCGGGGCGACCGGACTCGGCCGCGCCGTCGCCACGGAGTTCGGCCGTCTCGGCTGCAAGGTCGCCTTCTGCTGGGTCGAGTTGCCCGGGCGCGAGGTCGAGGCGACGGCACTGCTGACTGAGACCACGCTTGCGGCAATGGGGGTCGAGGCCTACTCGGCGCGCTGTGATGTCCGTGATCCCGCGAGCGTCGAACGCTTCTTTGCCGAAGTGATCCGGAAGTTCGGGACGGTGCACTACCTCGTCAACAACGCGGGAATTGCGCACGATGGAGCGCTTTGGCGCCTGACCCCGGCTTCGTGGGCCGAGGTGCTGGAGACCAATGTGAGCGGTGCGTTCCATTGTCTTTCCGCTGTGACGCCGCATTTCCGCACGCAGCACTGGGGCAAGGTCGTGAATGTCAGCGCGCATCAGGCGGGGCGCCCCGGGTTCGGTGTGGCCAATTACGCGGCGAGCAAGGCGGCGCTCGAGGGACTCACTCGTGCTGCGGCCGTCGACCTCGGTCCATCGAATGTGAATGTCAACGCGGTGGCACCCGGGTTCGTGCACTCCGAGCGACTCGACCAGCTCCCGAAGGACGTGATTGACCGGGCCCGCAAGCGCGCCGTACTCGGGCGACTGGCCGAGCCCGAGGACGTGGCCAACGTTATCACGTTCCTCTGTTCCGATGCGGCACGGCACATCACGGGACAGACGATCGTCGTGGACGGGGGGCTCTCGCTCGAATAGCTTTCAGCGGTGAAAAACCTCCGTACGGCCACATCCCGGCTCGCCCTGTTGGCGGCCTTTGCGCTTTCCAGCGGTGCCTGTGCCGCCACCGCCCAGCAGGGGAAGCCCGCCAAGGTGGCGGCGGCGCCCTCCCTGCTGCTGGCGCCCCTTGCCGGTCAGGCCATCCCGGTCCTGCCAATCACCTTCCTGCTCAGCGATTCGGTTACCCCACCGGGGCTCCCTGCCGAAAACGCGGTGCGACTCGCCTGGGCCGACTCGATTGTGGCCGCGACCCTGCAACTGCGCGGCCCCGAGGTGACCTGGGTGCTCCCGGCCGAGCTGCGGCGAGTGGCGAAACGCGCCCCCGGGCTGGTGACCGATCCGGACCGCATGGGCCAGGCGATGCTGCGTAATGATGGCTTCAACCGGACTCCCGACCCGTTGCGATCGTACCTGCGGTCACTCAGCGCGATGACCGACTCGCGTGATATCCTGGTGCCGGCTGCGGTGCGATTCGTGCCTGCTGCGAGCGGCGCCAAGGTCGAGGTGACACTGGTGCTGGTCGATTCGCGCAATGGTCAGGTGTTGTTCCGCAGTCATCCGGTAGGCGCCGGGGCCACGGCGGCCGAGGCACTCACCGCGGCGATCGCTCACATCCTTCCCGACAATCACTAGATGGCCTACGACGTCACGCTCATT
Source organism: Gemmatimonadota bacterium (assembly GCA_040388535.1). Taxonomy (NCBI): domain Bacteria; kingdom Pseudomonadati; phylum Gemmatimonadota; species Gemmatimonadota bacterium. The sequence goes on from JAZKBR010000002.1 coordinate 1,320,320, forward strand.
CCCGGCGACGGGATCGGTCCCGAAATCGCTGATGCCACGATCAAGGTGCTTGCGGCGACGGGGATCGAGTTCCACTGGGATCGGCAGCTCGGCGGAATGGCCGCCGTCGATGCCACCGGCGACCCACTGCCGCCGGCCACGCTCGAGAGCATTCGCCGGACGCGCCTCGCGCTCAAGGGGCCGCTGACGACGCCCGTGGGCGAGGGCTTCCGCTCGGTGAACGTCGCGCTGCGCAAGGAGTTCGAGCTCTTCGCCAACGTGCGCCCTGCCAAGGTGATCATCCCGGGCGGACGCTTCGAGCACGTCGACATCGTGCTGGTGCGCGAGAATCTGCAAGGTCTCTACATCGGGCAGGAGCGGTGGGTGGAGGTCGACGGCGACCCGCATGGTCAGGCGGAGTCTGTGGCCGTCGTCACGCGCGCGGCTTCCGAACGCGTGATCCGCTATGCCTTCGAGTATGCGCTCTCGCACGGTCGCAAGAAGGTGAGCCTGGTCCACAAGGCCAACATCCTGAAGTTCACGTCGGGGCTCTTCCTGCAGGTCGGGCGCGAGATTGCGAAGGAGTACGAAGGTCGCGTGTCGATGAACGAACTCATCGTCGACAATTGCGCGATGCAGCTGGTGATGAAGCCGGAACAATTCGATGTGATTGTCACCACGAATCTCTTCGGCGACATTCTCAGCGACGAGATTTCCGGTCTTGTTGGCGGGCTCGGGCTCGCACCAGGCGGCAACATCGGCGAGCACGCGGCGATCTTCGAGGCGGTGCACGGATCGGCCCCGGATATTGCGGGGCAGGGAATCGCCAATCCGTCGGCGCTGATCCTCGCGGCGGCGATGATGCTCGACCATATCGGCGAAGTGAAGGCCGGTGACCGAGTGCGGCGCGCGATCATTGCCACGATTGTGGCCGATCGCGTGCGCACTCGTGACCTCGGGGGCACAGCTTCCACGCGGGAATTCGGTGATGCCGTCGCCCACCGGGTGGCGTGAAGTCCCCTGCGTCGAGTGCGGCGAGTTCGTGCCGGACATCGACTTCGGGGAGCGCTGTCCCGCCTGTTTCGCACGGCGCAAGGCGAAAGCGTCTCGCATCGGCCGGATCGCCTCGTTGACGGCGACGCTACTCGTCGGGGCGTGGACGTTGTTGACCCTTCCGTCGTCTCCAACCGGTCGCTGGTACGCCGCCCTGAGCATACCGCTGACCTACGTGCTGGTCCGCAAGATCGCGGGCCCCATTGCCATGGAGGCGTTGCCGTGAAGATCGCCCTGACTGCTGCCACCCTGCTCCTGCTCGGCACCCCGCTCGCCGCGCAGGATGCGTCGCTGACGCTCTTTTCGTCGGGGCGCGTGCTGGTGCGCCGCACGCTCCCCATTTCGGTGAATGCCGGCACGACGACGCTCTCCGCAGCCCTCGGCGCGATTTCGGCGAGCGACTTCGCCGTGATGGAGCCCGGTGTCACGCTGCAGCGACTCGCCTTCGACCCGGCCTTTTCCGAAGACGCACTTCTGCGCCGCAACATCGGTGGCCAGTTCATGATTCGCCGCGGCAGCGAGCCGGCCTTTTCAGCGACACTGGTCTCGATGGATCCCGAGCGTTGGTTCACGAGCAGCAACGGGACTGCCGGAGTGAGCTTCGGCCGACCGGGTCAGATCATCTGGCCAGCGGAGCGCGTGCCCGTCACGCCGATGGCGGATCTGACGCTGCGCAGCGACAAGGCGCATACCGGGATCAAGGTGATGTACGCCACCGCCGGGGCCAACTGGGGCGCAACGTATCGACTCTTCCTCGGCGGGACCGGGCGTGTCGAAGGGAACGCCACGATCAACACCGGTATGCTCGACTTCAAGGATGCCGAAGTGCAGTTGCTCGCCGGCGACATCGGCGCGCCACCGATGGCGCCGGGTCCGCGGCCGATGTACGAGATGGCGGCGCGGGCGCAGTCGCTGGCCAAGGACGCGGGGAACGCGGCGGAAGAGGCGGTTGGAGAAGCGCGGCTCTACACCCTGCCGACCCGAGTCACCTTCACCCCGGGCACCCAACTCGTGGTCCCGCTCTTCGAGCCGACCACTGCGAAGGCCGAGCGTCGCTACACGGTGACTGGCGTGCTGCCGTACTACGGTGGCTTCGGCCAGGCCGAGGACGAGCAGGAAGTGCCGGTGGCCGTGGCATACAAGCTCGATCGCAAGCTGGCGACACCATTTGGTGATCTGCCGCTGCCGGCAGGAAGTGTGTCGGTGTTCGACGCGGACAAGGCCGGACGGGTGCAGCTCATCGGGATGGGCAATATCGGTCACACCGCACCAGGTGAAGAGTTGATGGTCAGCACCGGGACGGCCTTCGACGTCACCGCCAAGCGGACGCAGACCGACTTCACCACCAGCAGGACCGCGGCGCCGGTGCGGACGATCGCGACCGCGACGTTCAAGGTCGCGCTGCAGAATGCCAAGGATTCGGCGGTGGTCGTGGAGGTGCGCGAGGATCGTGGCGGCGAGTGGTCGGTGGTCGAGAGCTCGGTCGTCGCCCAGAAGCGCTCCTCTTCGCGCGTTGTCTTTCCCGTGACAGTCCCGGCAAAGGGCAAGGCGACGCTCACGTACCGCGTGCGTGTGGTCTGGTGAGTCGAGTCTCGATTCTTCAATGTTCTGACCTGCACTTCGGTCACGACTGCGACCTGCACCAGGTCGCGGGCATCGAGGCGCTGGCGAGCGATCTCGCTCCCACGGCCGTCGCGATCGCGGGCGACCTGACGCAGCGCGCGCGACACGGCGAATTCCAGCGGGCGCTGGTCTTCGTGCAGGCGATGCGACGCCTCGCGCCCACGCTGGTGGTGCCCGGGAACCATGATGTGCAATGGTGGGCGACGCCATTCGATGTCATCGGTGCGGGTGCGAAGTACGAGAAGTACCGCAAGTATTTTGGCGATGAACTCACGCCGACGCTGGTGGTCGACGGTGCGGTGCTGAGCGGTGTGCTCACGAGTTACGGCGTGGTGGCCGGGTCAATGACGTACAACCTGAACGACATGGCCGTGAAAGGTCATCTGCCGGCGCGCGAAACCGAGCGTGCCGGGATGCGCTTCGCCGAGGAGAGTCCCGATCTGCTGCGGGTGATGGTGATGCACCAGAACCTGTTGCGCGGCCGCATTTCGGGCCGGATGGGTCTGGCGCGCTGGCGCCAGGCGTGGCGCAACGTGATGGCGACGGGCGTCGACCTGGTGCTCTGCGGGCACGATCACGAAGAGGCGGCCGGTACGCTCCCGAACGGCGCCGTGGTCGCAACCTCCGGCACGCACACGCCGCGTACCCGCGGTGGGCGAGGGTCGGCATGCAACCTCATCATCGCCGACGAGCATTCGATCGTGGTGCGCCACTACCTGTGGGACGCCAACGACCGCGCCTTTCACGCCGGGAACGAAACTTCTTTCCCGCGCCCACGCGTTGCGGAGACGATCAGCACCCGCGGCTAGTGCCGAGGACGGCCAGTTCGGCCTCGCACTGGAACTCGCTCCCGAAGAGGCCCTTCCGGATCGACTCTTCCGCCTCGGCTTGCCGCCCGGGACGGAGGTGACACTCACGCGCAACCGGACGGTGCTCGTCTCGCATCACGCACGCTTCGGGCTCCGGCTGCACGCTGGTTATGCCTGGGCGCCGGACGATGTCCTCGCCGCGATCGTCCTCTTTCTCAAGCCGCGGGTGCCGCGCGCCGAGCGGATTGTGGCGCGACGGAAGTTCCTCGGGTTTCCGGTCGACCGGCACGTTCCCTCGCGCAGCCGGCCGCGGCGCACGCGTCCAATACCGGCGCAGCACGAGACGATGGTGAACCGACTGTTGCGGCTGCACCAGATTCTCAACGCGCGCCACTTCAGTGGATTGCTCGCGACCCTGCCGATCACCATCTCCGATCGGATGCGCTCGCGACTCGGTGAATTCCGGGCGGATCACGATGGGCGTGCCCTCGAGATCACGCTTTCGGGCCGGCATGTCCGTCGCGATGGCTGGCCGGCGGCCTCCGAGACCCTGCTGCACGAGATGGTGCATCAGTGGCAATGCGAAACCGGGCTCCCCCTCGACCACGGCGCCGCGTTCCGTGCCAAGGCGCGCGAGGTCGGCATTTCCCCCAACGCGCGCGCCGAAGCAGGATTCCCCACGACGTACGACCACTCGGGAAGCATCGAATGAAGCCACTCGCCCCGATTCATCCGGCGCCGTTGCCGCCGTACACCGCGATCGATTTCCTCAACGTCGACTCGCTGCTCACCACCGACGAACTCGCCTTGCGCAGTCGCGTGCGAGAGTGGGTCGAAGCGCGGTTGATGCCGATCATCACCGACTGCTATTTCGCCGGCCGTTTTCCCGGCGAGCTCGTCCAGGAGATGGCCGCCCTCGGGCTCCTCGGCCCGACGATTCCGAAGGAATACGGCGGCCCCGGATTGAGCGGCGTCGCGTACGGCATCATCATGCAGGAACTCGAACGCTGTGATTCCGGGATCCGCTCCTTCGCGTCGGTGCAGAGCTCACTGGTGATGTACCCGATCTGGGAGTTCGGGTCGGAGGCGCAGAAGCGCGAATGGCTGCCGCGGCTGGCTCAGGGCACGGCGATCGGCTGCTTCGGCCTCACCGAACCGGAATTCGGTTCGAACCCGTCGGGGATGATCGTGCGCGCCACCGAGAAGGCCGACGGCTGGCTCCTGCACGGCACCAAGAAGTGGCTCTCCAACGGCCCTTCGGCCACGATTGCTGTTGTCTGGGCCAAGACTGGCGACAGCGATGATGCGCACTCGATCCGCGGATTCATTGTCCCGACCGATCTGCCTGGTGTGACCGTGCATCGTGTCGACGACAAGCATTCGCTCCGGGTGTCGGAGTCGAGCGCGATGACGTTCGACCAGGTGCGGCTGCCGAAGGATGCGCTGCTGCCGAAGTCCGGTGGGCTCAAGAGTCCGCTGATGTGTCTCACGCAGGCGCGCTACGGCATCGTGTGGGGTGCGCTCGGCGCGGCGATGGCGTGCTTCGATGAGTCGCTCCAGTATGCCAAGCAGCGCGAGATGTTCGGCAAGCCGATCGCCCAGACGCAGTTGCAGCAGGCTCGCCTCGCCGATATGGTCACCCGGATCACCAACGGGCAGCTGCTGGCACTCCAGCTGGGCCGACTCAAGGACCTCGGGACGATGACGCCGGGGCAGGTTTCACTCGCGAAACGCTACAACGTCGATATGGCGTGCGACGTGGCCCGCGAGTCCCGCCGGCTGCTCGGCGCCAACGGCATCCTCGGCGGCTGGCACAGCATGCGTCATATGGCAAATCTCGAGAGCGTTTACACCTACGAGGGGACCCACGACATGCATACACTGATCGTGGGGCAGGAATTGACGGGGCTGCCGGCGTACCGGTAGATCACGGTCGGGAAGCGGGAAGCGAGGAGGGCGCTGTCGCCCTGAGCGCAGCGAGGGGGCGGAGGCCCGACCTAAAACGGCACTTCGCCCCCTCACTTCGTTCTGGGCGACGGAGCCAGGGGTTCGGGGATCCCCTCGCCTCCCGCTTCCCGCTTCCCGCTTCCCGCCTGATTAGATTGGCGCGTCCCTCTTGGAGGCTCGGAATGGCAGGTTCTGCTGAGTACACCGGCGTTGATTTCTACGATTGCGACTCGCTTCTCTCCGAGGAGGAGCGGGCGGTTCGCGATACCGTTCGCTCGTGGGTGGACGACCAGCTGATTCCCGTCATTGGTGACTGTTACATCGAGGGGCGCTTCCCGAAGCAGCTGATTCCGGGGATGGCCGAGCTGGGCCTCTTCGGCGCCAATCTGCCGGAGGAGTATGGCTGCGCCGGATTGAACAACGTGGCGTACGGGCTCATCATGCAGGAACTCGAGCGTGGCGACAGCGGCATCCGCTCGTTTGCCTCGGTGCAGGGTGCCCTGGTGATGTATCCGATCTATGCCTTCGGCTCCGACGAGCAGAAGAAGTACTGGTTGCCACGGCTGGCGAACGGCACCGACATCGGCTGCTTCGGACTGACGGAGCCGGACTACGGCTCGAACCCGGCAGGGATGATCACGACGGCACGCGAGACCGCCGACGGCTGGGTGCTCAACGGTACCAAGATGTGGATCACCAACGGCTCACAGGCGACGGTGTCGATCATCTGGGCGAAGACCGGCGATATCGATGACGCCTCCTCGATTCGTGGCTTCATCGTGCCGACCAATACGCCGGGGTTCTCCGGCAAGGATCAGAAAGGGAAGCTCTCGCTCCGCGCGAGCGATACCAGCGAACTGCACATGCAGGACGTGCACCTGCCCAAGGACGCCATCCTCCCCAAGTCGGGCGGGATCAAGTCGCCGCTGATGTGTCTGACCCAGGCCCGCTACGGCATTGCATGGGGCGGCGTCGGCGCGGCCATGGCCTGTTACGATGAGGCGCGCCGCTACGCCGCCAATCGCGTGATGTTCGGCAAGCCGATCGGCCAGACGCAGATCCAGCAAGAGCGTCTCGCGAACATGCTCACCGAGATCACCAAGGCGCAGCTGCTCGTGCTGCAGCTCGGCCGCCTGAAGGATCAGGGCAAGGCGACGCCGTCGCGGGTCTCGCTCGCGAAGCGCAACAACGTCAACATGGCGTGCGAGTGCGCCCGCGAAGCGCGGCGACTGCTGGGTGCCAACGGCATCCTGATCGAGTACCACTCGATGAGACACCTCGCCAATCTCGAGTCAGTGTACACGTACGAAGGGACGCACGATATGCATTCGCTGATTCTCGGGCAGGAGATCACGGGGCTTGCGGCGTACTAGAACAGCAGGATGACAGATGACAGATGACAGATGACAGATGACAGATGACAGATGACAGATGA
>JAZKBR010000003.1 GCA_040388535.1 Gemmatimonadota bacterium
CCGAATCGCGGACGCGCGGATCCTGATCCGACGACCGCGGCTCCTGCGCCGAGCCACCATCAGGAGGCGACCCGACGCTGCAGCGCATGCCACTTCACCAGCAGGGCCGCGAGCGACGTCGAGGCATCGGCGGCGGCCTTGACCGCGGTCTGCGTCGGCGCCGCGTCTGACCCCTGCAGCACCCCCATCACCGAAGTGAGTTCGCCAACGACACGAGACAGGGTCGGAGGCGCATCGAGACCAGCACCGCCACCGCGGCCGCCACTGGTTCCGGCGAGGGCCGCGAGTTCGCGATCGAGGGCATCGACGGCAGGCATTGCCTTGCGAGGGGCAAGCAGGGCCCGTGCAGCGCGAATCTCATCGAGCGCGCCGCGTGCGGTGGTGATCCCGTCGTACATCTGCAACGAGAGCGTGCTCTGCTGGCGCAAGGCGAGCGCCCGCGTCTTCACGCGCGGATCCATCTTCACCGCCAGCGGTTGCGTCAGCGTCAGGCCACTGGCAGTGAGCCGCACCCGATATTGCCCCGGCGGTGCCCACGGCCCCAGCGGATCAGGCGCGGTATTGTGTGGCACGGCCGACATCGGATACGAGAAGGTGGTCGTCCCCGCAGGTGGGCCGTAGTGCAGGTCCCACACGAAGCGGTGCAACCCGGCACTCGCGCCCAGCAGCAAGGTCGGACGCATCCAGTACGCTGGCGTGTTCCCCTGGTCGGCGATGGTGAGTGCCGTGTCCGTGCTGACGTAGTGCCGCACTACGCGGCCGGTGGCGTCGAGGATATCGAGCGTCACCGGGCCGGTTGCGGGACTCTTGAGCCAGTAGTCGATGATCGCGCCGTCCGGCGGATTCTCGCCGGTCGGCTCATCGGGCGGGAGTGGGGTATCGGTGTTCATGCTCCAGCGCACTCGCCATGCATCGGCCGGGGCAAAGAGATGACCAGTTGATGCCTGCATCGTCGCCGTGGCCTGACGCAACGGCGTCACATCGTCGAGGATCCAGAAACCGCGACCGTGGGTGCCGATCACCAGGTCGTTCTCCTTCACGACGATATCGCGAATGGACGTGATCGGCAGATTGTTCCGCAGCGAGAACCAGTGATCGCCATCATCGAGCGATGCGTACACAGTGCGTTCCGTGGCGGCGTAGAGCAGGCCCTTCCGTTTCGGATCCTCGCGTACCGCGTTGACGGTTTCTCCTGCAGGAATCCCGGTGGTGATCTCTGTCCATGTCGCCCCACCGTCGTGTGTGCGGTAGATATGCGGCGTGAGATCATCGAGCCGAATGGTGTTGACGGCGGCGTAGGCGGTCGCGGCGTCGCGCCGTCCGGCGTCGATAACCGATACCTTGGCCCAGGCCGTGAGTGCTGGCGGAGTCACATCCTTCCAGCTCAGGCCACCGTTGCGCGTCACGTGGATGAGGCCATCATCGGTCCCGGCCCAGAGCGTCCGTGCGTCCAGATACGATGGCGCGAGGGTGTAGACCACACCGCGCTGGGTGACCTTCGCCCCTGGCGTGCTGCGATAGATGCCGACACTCGCTGGCACCTCCCAGCTCTTGCGCGTGAGGTCGGGCGAGATCCGGGCCCAGCTCGAGCCACCGTTGACCGTTTTCCAGACGACGTTCTGCGCGAAATAGAGCGCGTGCGGATCCACCGGTGAGAAGAGAACCGGGGCCGTGCGCACCGCGCGGAAGGCGCCGCCACGGCCGGTAGAGGGACCCACCTGCTGCGTCTGGCCAGTGGTACGGTCGTAGCGGGAAACCTTGCCGCCGAAGACGATGTCGGGATTCAACGGGTCCGGCGCCACGTAGCCGTATTCCTCGACGCCGACCGGGTGCCACTCACGAAAGGTGATCCGGCCATCATTGCCGCGGCTCGCCACGCACGCGGAGCCGCTCTCCTGCTGCCCGCCGCAAACACGATACGGGAAGGCGTTGTCGGTCGAGACGTGATAGAACTGCGCCGTGGGCTGGTTGTACCACGAGCTCCAGCTCTCGCCGCCATTGGGTGTGACCACCGCGCCCTGATCGGACGCAATGATGATGATGTCGGGATTGTTCGGGTTGATCCAGATCCGCTGGTAGTCATCGCCTCCGGGCGCGCCACGGAAGGCAGCAAAGCTCTTGCCGCCGTCCATCGACTTCCACGCGACGATACTCGCCGTAAAGATGATGTCGGGATTGTTCGGGTGCACCTTGATTTCCGCCATATCCGAACCGCGCGAAACCACGCGCTGATCCTCGGTCACTCGGACCCAGCTTTCGCCGGCGTCGTCGGAGCGATAGAGCCCCGGGTTCCGCGTCGCATCGACCGAGGCATACATCCGCTTCGGATTGCTCGGTGCGATGGCGATCCCGATACGACCCAGTCCGTCCGCCGCAAAGGTCGGCAGGCCCCGCGTGAGTGGCCGCCAGGTCGTACCACCATCCGTCGACTTGAACATGCCGCTGTTGGCACCGTTCCAGGCCGCATTCTCCCACGGGCCCTGACGTGCCTCCCAGAGCACGGCAAATACGGTATTCGCGTCAGTCGGATCGAAGGCAAGATCGACCCCGCCGGTGTTCTCGTCCTTCCCGAGCACCTTGCTGAACGATGCGCCGCCATCGAGCGAGCGGTAGATCCCGCGCTCGGCGTTGGGCCCGTAGGGATGGCCGAGCACCGCGACGAAGAGTCGGTCAGGATTGCGCGGGTCGATGATGATCTGGGCGATCTGCTGGCCGTCGCGCAGGCCGAGATGGGTCCAGTGCTTTCCGGCGTCGACCGACTTGTACATCCCGTCGCCCGTCGACAGATCGGGACGCTGCAGCCCCTCACCACTGCCGACATAGATGATGTCCGGATTGGAGGGTGCCACAGCGATGGCACCGATCGATCCAGTGGGTTGATCATCAAAGATCGGCTTCCAGGTAATGCCGTAGTCGGTGCTCTTCCACACCCCGCCGTTGGTGGCGCCGATATAGAAGGTATTGGGCTGCGAAGGGACACCCACCGCCGACTTGGTTCGCCCGCCCCGGAACGGCCCGATCATCCGCCAGCGCAAGGCTGCGAATTGCGATCCGTCGATTTGTGCGACTGCGGTTGAGGCGGCTCCGAGGAACAGGCAGGCGAGCGCGAGCAGCGACCGACGACTGGGCAGCAACATGCGGGAGAGCTCCGTGGATGGGCGACCTAAGGATATAACGCGCCCTGCCCCTTCTCGCCTATCGCATCCCGTCTTCCCGCTTCCCGCTCTCCGCTGTGTCTGGATTCGCCAGCGTTGCTCGTGGGCTCCCTCTCCGCGGCTGCATTACGCCGACGGACATTACGCTGGCGACTCCGTAGACTCCGCTCGCGGCTTCATGAGGCCGCTGCGAGGCAGCCACGACGCAACGCCCGCGAAGCCCCGGTATGGCTTGAATTCGTTATGGGGGTCGGCGCGGGGGCCGCGGGAGGAGTATCAGTAGGGAGCGCGTCCATAGCCGGCGCTCATAGCGCCGGCGAGCGATTCGCAGGAGCGACCGCCGAGCGGGCGGGCGCGCCCGCCGCCGGACGCGACCGAAGCGCGGACGCGCGGATCCTGAGCCGACGACCGCGGCTCCTGCGCCGAGCTCCCGCCAGGATAGTCGCGGCTTCGCCAGCGTTGCGCCGTGGGCTCCCTCTCCGCGGCTGGTACAGCCGCCCGCGATCGCGCTAGCGGCGCCGGCATTCGTGTGCGGCGGCTGTAAAGGCCGCTGCGAGGCACCCACGACGCAACGCCCGCGAATCTCCGCCGTTAGTACGTTCGGGCTCTTCTCCTTCTCCCTTCTCGCTTCTCCCTTCTCTACTCTGACCTCAACGCAACAACGGGCTCAATCCGTGACGCGCGGTGCGCCGGTATCCAGGCGGCCACGACGGCGACGCCGACGAGCAGCACCGCAACAATGGCGAAGGAAAGTGGATCACGACCGCTCACGCCGAGGAGGAGTGACTCAAGCACCCGCGCGAGCGCCCAGGCACCAGCCAGTCCCGCCACCGCTCCGCCACCGACCAGTACGAGTCCTTGCCCGACGACCTGACGGCGGACGAGGTCGCGATCGGCACCGAGCGCCATGCGAAGGCCGATCTCGGCGGTCCGTTGCGAGACCGTGTACGAGAGGACGCCGTAGATCCCGATGGCCGCCAGCAGCAGTGCCGTCATTGCGAACAGGGTGAGTAGCGCCGCGTTGAACGTCGGCTCCGCGACTGCGTCGCCCATCAGGCCGCGCAGCGAGACGATCGGGTCAACCGGGAGCAACGGATCGATCCGCCAGATCCGGCTCCGGATATCAGGGTAGAGCGACGCCGCCGACCGCTCCGATGTCACGACGAGCCACATCTCGTTGAAGGGAAACTGCGCGTGCGGGAAGTACATCGCCGGGTCGGCAGGTCGGCCGATACCGAGGAACGGCTCGTCGGCAACCACGCCGACGATCTCGAAGTGCGTTGGCTGTCCAGGCCACCACGGCGAGCCGCGGTCGATCGCCTGTCCGACTGCGGACTTGCCGGGAAAATGCCGTCGCGCGAACGACTGGTTCACCACCATCACACCCGGCATTCCGATCCTGTCTCGGTCAGTGACGTCGCGTCCTTCCAGCAACTTCAAGCCGATGGCGCCAAAATAGCCCGGCGTCACCGGCCGGATGCGCGCCTCGGGTTCGAGGCCGGCCGCGACGACATCGCCTCCAGTCACGTGATAAGACGAGGTCCATCCTTCCGAGAGCGGATGCTGATAGGCGAATGCGACCGAATGGATGCCGGGAATCGCGGCCACTTCGTCGCGCAACCGGCGATAGAACTCCAGTGTCCTGGTGCCTCCGTCGGGGCCCGCCTGCGCATAACGGGTGGTCGGCAGCTGTATCTGCGTGGTGTACACCGCGTCCGGCTGGATCGAGAGTGGCGCGTGCTGCATCCGGTAGAGGTTCTTCACCAGCAGCGCCGATCCGATCGCGAGCACGGTGGCCAGGGCTACTTCCGCCACGACGAGCGCACTGCGAATTCCGCGCTTCCGGCGCCCTTCGGTGCTGCTCCGGCCACTCGAGCGCAGCGCACCGAACGCGCCATCACGCCGACGCTGGATCGCAGGGAGAATTCCGAACAGCAAACCCGCAGCACAGCTCACGACCGCGAGGAAGAGCAGCACCGGCAGATCGAGCCCGATCTCCGACGCGCGGGGCAACGAAGCAGGCGCCGCGCTGAGCAGGGCGTGCATCCCGAGCCAGGCCACGATCACACCGCTCACGGCGCCCGCCGTCGTCAGCAGGAAACTTTCCGCCGCCCACTGCCGCGCCAGCTGCGTTCGATTCGCGCCGAGGGCCTCGCGAACGGCCATTTCGCGCTCACGCGAGGCGGCGCGTGTGATGAAGAGTGCCGCAAGATTGGTACAGGCAATCAGCAGCAGCAGCACGATCGCGCCGAAGAGCACCAGGATCGACGTCTCGGCCGGACCGACAAGCTGTTCCTGCATCGGGAGCAACCGGGCACTCCGTTTCGAGTTGTTCTCGGGATACTGCTGCTCGAGTTGCCGCGCGACGAGACGCACCTCGCCCTCGGCCTGACCGATCGTCACCCCTTCGCGGAGCTGGCCAACCACCGTCAGGCGATGCGCACCACGGGCGTCTTCCATCGGACCGCGCGCAATCGGTTGCACCAGATCGCCATCGTCGATGGCACGCAGCGCACCGGGAAGGACACCAACGACTTCGGTCGGTACGCCGTCGAGCAGGACACGCTGCCCCACGATGCCGCGATCGCTCTGGAAACGACCACGCCAGAGCTGCTCGCTCAGCAGTGCGACCGCCGGTGCACCCGGCTCGGCATCGGCCATCCGGAAATTCCGGCCGAGCACCGGCACCAGACCGAGAGCGCTGGCAAAATTGGCCGTGGTGTAGCTCACGTTCAGCCGCGCAGGCTCGGCGTCGCGCGTGGTGAGCGTCACCTGCCAACTGCGTCGCGCGGCCAGCTGATCGAACGACCGGGTTCGATCACGCAGGTCGACGTAGTCAGGGTAGGAAGTCCACCGATTGACCTTCTCGACGTCGCCATCGGTCGGCTGCCCTTCCAGTGCGACCAGCCGTTTGACGTGCGGGATCGGCAAAGGCCGCAGCAGGACGCCGTTGACTACGGAGAACACTGCCGTAGTGCCGCCGATACCGAGTGCCAGCGTCAGCACCACTACCGCGACGAAGCCCGGCCGATGACGGAGTGAGCGGGCTGCCTGTCTGAGATCGGTTCCGAGCACGAGAGGTTCTCCGTGGTGATGGCGCATCCAGAGGGCGTCCGTGGTGGCGCCGAGGGTCCGTCGCCACGAGCGCAGGGCAGTGACGGTGGTGGCCTCCTGGCGCAGCGCGCCTTGCTGCGCGGTGGCGAAGAGTTCACCGTGCCACTCGGCGAGCCACTCCTCGCGACAATCGTGCGGCACCAGCCACGACAGCAGGCGCACCAGCGCACTGCCGGGGGGATCGCGAGGAACGCGCGGCGGCGTGCTCATCGTGGATGCGGCACGAGGGAATGCGTCGGCGCGAATTGCGTTGAGGTGTCGGGGTGGATTCTCAGCGCGGCTCGCAGCGCGTCGGCCCCGGCGCCGGTGAGTTCGTAGTTGCGTCGCGGCGGACGGCCTTCGCCTTGCGCCTTGCGAGCATCCTCCCAGCGGGAGCGCACGCAACCGGCCTCTTCAAGTCGTCGGAGAATCGGGTAGACGGTGCCGCTTTCGAGCCCGGTGGCATCGAGAATGTCGAAGCCATGCCGAACGCCGCGTGAGAGCGCGAAGAGCACGAGTGTCGTGGCCGGAGTCAGGCGAGGAGGCATCGGGTTACCCTCCGCAGACGCGGGGTATGGTCGTCGATCGCGGCGGCGCGAGTCGGAAGAAGCGCATCGCATTGTGGTAGAGAATGTCCCGCTTCTGGCTCTCGCTCAGGAACGGTGCCTGTTCGATCGCGTCGATGCCCATCGCGAGAAAGCGCGGGCCGCCATCAGAGCCGAACATGACCCGGTCGGAGAGTCCGGCCTCGACCAGCGTACGGAGCGCGGTGTAGTACGCCGGACGCGCGATCGCATACTGCAATACGGAGATGTCAACGTAGAGGCGTGGGAACATGCACATCAGGTAGAGCATCCGGTCGATGCTGGGCCACGCCGCGTGCATGACGTAGAGACGCAGTTTCGGGTGTCGCACCAGCACGTCTTCGAGCAGGTACGGGTCGCCTGCGGCCCCACGATAATTCGGGGACTTCTTGGCGTAGTAGGGATTGTCACTGGCGGAGATGGCCGGAGGGCCGATGCCGAGATGAATTCCGACGGGCACGTCGAGCTCTTCGGCGAGCGCGAAGTACGGCTCGAGTCGCGGATCGTTCGGCGCGATCCCCAGATACTGCGCGCCAAGTTCGCCGAAGACACGAACCCGACCCTGCGTCACCTGCGAGCGCAGCCAGCCCAGGTCGGGGAGCATGGCGGTGTCCGCTGGAAAACATTGCACCCCGGCGTTCATCATCTTTCCCCCGTCACACGGAAAGGGGAGCGCCGGGATAAGTCGATCGCGCGTCGTGTCGGGCAGAGCGGCGATCTGGTCGAATGCCCCGATGTAGATCGCGTGCTGGACATTGAGGCTGTCCATCGCCGCCATCATCGCCTTGACGTTGGCTGGAGTGAATGTCGCATGGTTATGGACGTCGAAGACGGGGCCCCGCGGAGCAGCCGGGGACCCCTGAGCAACGAGCGGGACGGTAGCAAAGGCGAAGAGGGCGAGGAACCGACGTGTCACGAAGGGAACCTCCGCAGGGCCGAACTCTACCTATGTAGAGTTCCTCCCGCTCCTACGCCCCAGGCGGCCGCCGGTTTCAGCCAATGAAATCGGCGAGCAGCTCGCTATGGCCTCGCACCAGTTGCTGGGCGACCCCGCGACCACAAATGGCTCCTACCACGTTGCCGGTGCCATTGTAGCCGCCCAGTGCCCAGACGCGGGGCCGCACCTCGGCCACAATCGGCAGACCCGATTCGGTATAGGTCACCACCCCGGCCCAGCGATGGGTCACCGGGGCCAGGACCCCGAGCTGGGCTCGAAGGAGTGTCTCCAGGCGATCCTGCAGTTCCGGACTCGGCATGGCCACATCGGTCCATTCGCTCTCGCCGCCGACGTCTCGGAAACCACCGAGGGCGATCGAGTGATCGGCGAGTTGCTGGAAATATTCATAGCCGTAGCGGTAGTACACCGGGCGCGGGAAGGTGACCTCGGGCGCGGGCGCCGTGGCGAGCATCTGCAATCGGGCGCTACGAGCGACACTGGCAAGTTCGGGGAAGATCCGGGTGAGCCCGCCATCGATGGCGACGACGACGTGCGATGCGCGGACCGTGCCCTGGGCGGTCTGGACCGCCCCGGTGGCCACTTCGAGGACGGTCGTCGCTTCGAAGAGGCGTGCGCCAGCGACGCTCGCCCGGGTGGCGAGTTCGCGACAGCGTCGCAGCGGGTTGAAGACCCCGTCACCCGGAAAGAGGAGACCGCGTCCCTCGTGTCCGAGGTAGCGCTCGACGGCCAGGCCGTCGGAGCGCATTCGTTCGAACTGCGTCTCGCAGTCTGCCAGCTCTTCACTTGAGGCAGCGATCCGCAACGACCCGGTGCGACGAATCACCGACGGCGTCTCGGCGCTCATCCGGTCCATTTCGCTCTGGGTGCGGCGATAGAGCCGCACGGCGCGCTCGACGCCCAGTGCTTCACAGGCATCGTGATGAAAGTCGGCAATCCCCGCGAGGAAGAAGCCGCCATTGCGGCCGCCTGCACCGCCCCCCACGGTTCCGGCATCGAGCCCCGCAACGCGGAGGCCGTGCGCCAGCAGTTCGTGAATGCACGCGAGCCCGCTGCCACCGAGCCCGACCACACAGACGTCAACCGCGAGATCACCGCGCAGTGGTGCGAAGCCAAGCCACTGGCCGTCTTCCCACACCGGTGGTGTGGCGAAGTCGGGCGGCGGCCAGCCGGGCGTAGACAATGTTCCGTTCAGACGAAGGGGCGATCGATCGCAGGACTTTGCGGCGTGAAGAATCGCGGCCCGGCTTCGGTGATGTAGAGACAATCCTCCAGGCGTACCCCGAACTCGCCGTACATCACGATGGTCGGCTCATCGCTGAAGCACATTCCCGGCGCGAGAATCGCCGGATTCCCCTTCACGAAGTTGGTCCATTCGTGGCCGTCGAGTCCGATGCCGTGACCAGTGCGATGCGGCAGCCCCGGCACCTTGTACCCAGGTCCGAAGCCGGCATCGGTCAGTACCTTGCGCGCTGCGGCATCGACGGAGCCACAGGTGGCACCGGGTTGTGCCGCCGCAAACGCTGCGTCCTGTGCCTTGCGCTCGAGATTCCAGATCTCGGTCTGGCGCGAGGTCGGCTTGCCGAACACTGTGGTCCGGGTGATATCCGCGACGTATCCCTCAATGGAACAGCCCGCATCGAGGAGCACGATGTCGCCCTCGCGAAGGTGCTGCGGCTGCACCGATCCGTGCGGGAACGCCGACGCCACGCCGAATCCGGCGAGGGCACCCGCGTCGCTGCCGCCGAGCCGGACCAGCGCCGACTCCATCAGTCCGGTGAGATCGTGTTGCGTCATTCCTTCACGCAACGATGCCAGCGTCGCCTTGTGTGCCGCGAGCGTGATGTCGTTGGCACGCTGCAGCAGGGCAATTTCGGCGGCCGACTTGTACATCCGGCAGCCGGCAGTCACCGGATCGGCGCTGGTGAACTGCAGCGTGGGCGCGACCTTGCGCACGCCGTCCATCACGAAGAATCGCAGCCGTTCCTCGACACCGACCCGCCCTGCTCGCACGCCGCGGTCCCGCAGCAACTGGGCGATGACCCGGTAGGGGCTCTCGTCTTCCTGCCAGACCCGAACATCCGCAGGGAAGCGGAGCAGTTCGCGCGCGCGTGCCTCTTCAAACCCGGGGCAGACGAACGCCACTTCACCGTGGGCCGGCAGCACGGCGATGAAGGGGCGCTCCGAGAGTCCCCAGTTCATTCCGGTGAAGTAGTGCATGCTCGAGCCGCCCTCGAGCAGCACCGCACCCAGCCCGTGCTGGATCATCAGGCGTCGCGCCTTGGCCATCCGCTCGCGACGTTCGTCGAGCGAGATCGGCACGACGCCGCTCGTCATCGGCGTGAGCGCCTGGATCGCTGGCGGGAGATTGCACGGGTCGGCAGTGCGCGTTGGGGCGGCCACGAGATCGCGGGGGAGGGCGGTCCCGCCGACCAGCCCGGCGAAGAGACCCGTGAAGCGGCGACGGTCAATCAGCATCGCAATGACCTGTAGGTGGGTGAGGCGCGAAAGATACGCCGACCACGCATCTCCCGGATACAGCACACCCCACCGCGGGGATTCCCGTGGCGGGGTGGGCATGCGAAATCGCGGTGCGAACTACTCGCGCTTCACCGTCACGCTGCCACCGGCAACGAGCAGGGTGTAGTTGTCGGTTCCGACAGCGGTGAACGTCGCGCCAGTCACCGTGGCGCTACCGACGGTCCACGCGCCGAGCGGGAGGTCGACGAACTCGGACATCGTCCCCGGCGCCACAGCATTGATGCTGACCGTGCCCCCACCGGTATTGGTGAGCACCACGCTCACCGGCGAGGAGGAGTCGTTCTGGACCCGAACATTGGCATGATCGGGAACATCGCCGCAGCTCATCAGGAAAGCAGCGCCCAGGAGTGCGGCGAGACGTAGACCGGCGGTACGCATAGCGACCTCTGATTCAGGTGGGTGGGGCCAGGAACAGGTACTAATGAAACGTCCCTCCCCGTTCTTGCCTAGGGAGGGACGTTTCACTTCAGTTCGTCGCCACAGGGGGGCGGGGATCCGGCTGAGCAGAACTACCCCGCCGGGGTTCGGGGTTGCCCTGCCCCGCCTCGTCCTTAATGTTGATGTGCTCCCCCATACTGCTCCTCCGCCCCAACCGTCGGTTATCCGAGCAAGGATTGCCATGCCCGTCATGCAACGCACCGCCCTCGTTTCGTCGCTCCTGACCGCTCTCGCCCTCACCGGCGCTGGCGCCCAGCAGACGGCCGTGACCGCTGCCGATTACGCCCGGGCCGAGAAGTTTCTGGCACCGGCCGTGACCCCGCTCGTCAACGGAACGTCGGTCCGCGGGACCTGGGCTCCAGGTGACCGCTACTGGTATCGCAACGTGACGCCGGCCGGGAGCGAATTCATCCTCGCCGATCCGGTGACGAAGAAGCGCACTCCGCTCTTCGATCACGCCAAGGTGGCGACCGCACTCACGGTGGTCGCGGGTGGCAACTACGACGCGGGCCACCTCCCGTTCACGACGCTCGAATTGGCGGCTGATGGCAAAAGCTTTGTGGTCAACCTCACCGGCAAGCGGTACTCGTGCGATGTGCGTGGCATCAGCTGCGTGACGGTGGCGGGCGTCGCTCCGGTGCCGGCGACCGGCGGACGTGGTGCCGGTCCTCGGGGCGCCGGGGCCGCGCTCGCCGTGCTCTCGCCCGATGGCAAGCGGTCGGCCTTCATTCGCGACTGGAATCTCTGGGTTCGCGATGTGGCCAGCAATCAGGAGACGCAGCTCACCACCGATGGCGTCAAGGACTTCGGCTACGCGACCGACAACGCCGGCTGGGCCAACTCCGATCGCGCCATCCTGCTCTGGTCGCCCGACTCGCGGAAACTTGCGACTTATCAGCAGGATCAGCGCAACGTGGGCGATATGTACCTGGTGACGACCACGGCGGGCCATCCAACATTGCGCGCCTGGAAGTATCCGCTGCCGGGTGACAGCGTGGTCACCATGCTGCAGCGCGTCGTGGTGGATGTCGATGCGAAGCGGGTGATTCGCTTCCAGATGGCTCCCGACCAGCATCGCTCGACCAACGGCGACAACATCAGCATGGGTGATGTGCAGTGGAGCCCGGACGCGAGCCAGGTCGCTTTTGTCTCCGTGACCCGCGACCACAAGACCGCCACCCTGCGCGTGGCCGATGCCGCCAGCGGTACGGTGCGCACGGTGATGAGCGAGTCGGTGCCGAAGTCACATTTCGAATCTGGCATGGGGAAGATCAACTGGCAGATGCTCTGGCCCACCAAGGAAGTGCTCTGGTGGTCGCAGCGCGACAACTGGGGTCAGCTCTATCTCTACGATGCCACCACGGGCGCGCTCAAGAATCAGATCACCACGGGCGAGGGCAACGTCGCCACAGTCGTGAAGCTCGATGAGAAGACGCGCACGATCTGGTTTACCGGCGTCGGCCGGGAAGCCGGTCGTGACCCGTATTTCCGGCATCTCTACCGGATCGGGATGGACGGCAAGGGTTACACGTTGCTGACGCCGGACAACGGCGACCATGATGTCCAGCTTTCGCCCAGCGGCAACATGCTGGTCGACACCTGGTCGCGTCCTGATGCCCCGCAGGTCACTTCGTTCCGGAGTGGTGTGACGGGCAAGGAGATCGTGGCCCTCGAGAAGGCCGACATCTCGCGCCTCGTGGCCACTGGCTGGAAGCCACCGATCCCGATCACGATGAAGGGACGCGATGGCACGACCGACATCTATGGCCTGATGTTCCGGCCGAGCAACTTCGACTCGACGCGCAAGTACCCGATCATCAACCAGATCTACCCGGGGCCGCAGACCGGTAGCGTTGGCGGCCGCGCCTTCACCGCCGCCCGCGGTGATGCGCAGGCCCTCGCCGAACTCGGCTTCATTGTCGTCGAGATCGACGGGATGGGGACGCCGAACCGGTCGAAGAGTTTCCACGAGGCCTACTACGCCAACATGGGCGACAACACGCTTCCCGATCAGATCACCGGGATGAAGCAACTCGCCGCGAAGTATCCCTGGATCGATCTGACGCGCGTGGGGATCTGGGGTCACTCGGGCGGTGGCTTTGCGACGGCCGACGCGATGTTCCGCTATCCGGATTTCTTCAAGGTCGGCATCGCCGAGTCGGGCAACCACGACAACCGCGTCTACGAGGACGACTGGGGCGAGCGCTATCAAGGGCTGCTGGTGAAGAATGCCGATGGTTCCAGCAACTACGACGACCAGGCCAACCAGAGCCTCGCGAAGAACCTCAAGGGGCACCTGCTGCTCGCGCACGGCACGATGGACAACAACGTGCCGCCGTACAACACGCTGCTGGTGGCCGATGCGCTCATCAGGGCCAACAAGGACTTCGATCTCCTGCTGCTGCCGAACCAGCCGCACGGCTATGGATCGATGTCGACCTACATGATGCGCCGTCGCTGGGACTACTTCGTGCGCTGGCTGCAGGGCGTGGAGCCGCCGAAGGAATTCCAGTTTGCGCCGCCCACTCCCGCGCCGGGCGGGCCCGGGGGGAACTAGTCTGGTGGCGCCGCGCTCGCGTGGCGCGGATATTCGATAAGCATGAAGCCCCGAGTCTCGCGACTCGGGGCTTCGTCTTCGGGCGCGGCGCAAGGCACCGCGCCAGCGGGTGTCAGGGCAGATCGCGATGCGGGCGGGCTAGGGCGTCTTCCCGATGTCGCGGAGCCGACCCTTGGCCTCCTGACCACCATTCGCGTCGCGCTTCACCGCTTCACGGAACGCCGCTTCCGCAGCGGTGGTATCTCCCCGCAACAGCTCGACATTCCCGCGCGTAAGTGCTGCGGCCGATGACGTGGGGAAGAACTCCTCATTGAGCTTGATAAGCGAAAATGCCTCGGCGAACTTGCTCGACCGACCCACTCGGAGTGCCGCGCTGTTGAGCGAGAACTCGGTGAAGTCGAAGGTATCCTTGCCGTAGTAGCGCTCACGCAGGGCACGGTAGGCCCGCATGGCGGAGTCGGCCGAGACGTTCGCCGCGTCGGCGACGATCGTCGCGAGTGGCACCGGTCGGTTGGTGCCGCGGTGGCAGGTATTGCAGGTGACCTGCAGTCCGGTGGTCATTCGCCCGGGAAGGGTGTCAAGCCGACGGTTGATCTCGGCCACCATCCGCATCATCTGGCGCGCCACCAGCTTGGTGCGCTTCTGGTCGCTCGCAAAATCGAACTTGTCGAGCGGCATCCCCTCCTCGCCCACGTGGCAGAACTGACAGCGGACGCCGAGCGCGCCCGTGAAGTTGCGCATCTGCCCGATCGCCTGCATCACCGGCGTGCCGTGAGGAATGACCTGCGTGTTCACCAGCGAATCCGGCGGGAACTTGCCGGCCTGCGCTCCGAGCGCCATCGGGGCCAGCACGGCGAGGAGGAGGGTGAGCAGACGTCGCATCAGGCGGGCTCCAGGGCGGAAGGTGTGGGAATCATAGCGTCAGATTGTAGCATCCCGACGCGGGGTGGGGCCCAGGCGTTCCACTCTCCTGACCGGTTACTGACCTGGCTTTGCCCCGACTCCACGGGAGGGCCAGTTACCACACTTCGTGAAAAAACCTTTAACTTGTTGGGTACCTGACTGCGCCTGCCCCCTACAGTTGCGAGAAAGGTCCCAATGGAGTCCCCCATCCGCCCCCCCGATGAGGCCGAACGCCTCAGGGCCCTGCAGCGCTACGCCGTCCTCGATACCCTGCCTGAGCAGGCACTCGATGACATCACCACCCTTGCGTCGCAGATCTGCAACACCCCAACCTCCCTGATCTCTTTCGTCGATCGCGACCGCCAGTGGTTCAAGTCGCGGGTCGGGATGACCCTGACCGAGACGCCGCGGGATGTGTCGTTCTGCGGCCATGCGATCCTTTCCCCCGAGCTCTTCATCGTCCGGGACACGACCGCCGACCCGCGGTTCGCCGACAATCCCCTCGTCACGGGGGACCCGCACATCCGCTTCTACGCCGGCGCCCCACTGATCACCCCCGAAGGGCAGGCCGTCGGCTCGCTCTGTGTCACCGATCGGGTGCCACGGGAACTGACGCCGGCACAGCAGGAGGCGTTACAGGCCCTGAGCCGTCAGGTGATCGCCCAGCTCGAACTCCGGCTGCGGGCCCACGAGCTCGAGGAAAGTGAAGGGCGCCTGTTGCACGTCTTTCAGAGCTGCCCCGTTGCTATCTCGATTCACCGCTGGGGCGACCGCCAATTCGTCGACGTCAACAGCGCGTTCGTGAGGATGCTCGGGTGGCACAGGGAGGAACTCCTCGGACGCACCACCACCGAGGTCGGCATCATCGATGAGGCGGGATCGGCCGTGCTCCGGGCGCAACTCGCCGCAACAGGGATGGTTCGCGACACCATGCTCGAAGTGCACTCGCGCGACGGGACCACGCGGACCGTGCTGGTGGGGATCGAACTGGTGGAGCTGCGGCGCGAACAGCATGCGCTCACGACCTTTGTCGACATGACCGACCGACGCACGGCCGAGGTCGCGATGCGCGAAAGCGAGGCGCGCTATCGAGCGCTCTTCGAGTATGCGCCAGATGGGATCCTCATCGCCGATGCCCAGAGCACCTACCTCGATGCCAATGAAAGCATCTGCCGGATGCTCGGCTACACGCGCGAGGAACTGATCGGCAAGAATGCCACCGACATCGTGACGCCAGTGGAGACCAGACATATCGAGTCGGCACTCGATGCCATTGCCTCCACGACCACCTATCACCGGGAGTGGCAGTTCCGTCGCAGCGATGGGAGTACCTTCCCGGCCGAAGTGATGGCCACGCTGATGCCGGACGGACGGATCCTCGCAATGATCCGCGATCTCACCGACCGGAAGCAGCTGGAACAGCAGTTCCTGCGCGCCCAGCGGCTCGAGAGCATCGGCACCCTCGCCGGAGGCATTGCGCACGATCTCAACAACGTGCTCGCACCGATTCTCCTCTCGATCGAACTCCTGCGGGACGAGGTCGCCAGCGCTGATGCAGCAGCCCTGCTGGATACCCTGCAGGGGAGTGCCGAACGCGGCTCGAATCTGGTCAAACAGGTGCTCTCGTTCGCACGCGGCGTCGAAGGCCAGCGGATCCCCGTGAATCCGACGCACCTGATGCGGGACCTGCTCACCGTGATGCGGGACACGTTCCCCAAGACCATCGACCTCCGCTTCCACCCACCCCGCGATCTCTGGACCGTGATCGGCGATCCGACCCAGCTCCACCAGGTCTTTCTCAACCTCTGCGTCAACGCCCGGGACGCGATGCCGGGGGGCGGCGCACTGACGGTGACGATGGACAATGTGACCCTGGACGAGACCTATGCCGGGATGAATCTCGATGCCCTCCCGGGAGATTATGTCGTGATCCGGGTCGAGGACACCGGCGTCGGGATCCCGCCAGAGATTCGCGATCGCATCCTCGAACCCTTCTTCACCACCAAGGAAGTCGGCAAGGGGACCGGCCTCGGCCTCTCCACCGCCCTCGCCATCGTGAAGAGCCACGGCGGATTCATTCATCTCTACAGTGAGGTCAACAAGGGCACCAAGTTCAAGGTCTACCTCCCGGCCGACCCGTCCGGAGCCTCGGTGGAACGCGCGGTCGCCGAACGTCCCTCGCTACCGCGCGGCTCGGGCGAGCTGATCCTCGTGGTGGACGATGAAGAGGCAATCCGGCGCATTGCCCGGCGATCGCTGGAACAGTTTGGCTACCGGGTCGTGCTCGCTTCACACGGTGCGGAAGCGGTGGCGATCTATGCGCAGCAGATGGGACAGATCGCCGCCGTGATCACCGACATGGCGATGCCGATCATGGACGGCCCCGCGCTGATCATGGCGCTGACGTCGATGAATCCCGAGGTGAAGATCATCGGGAGCAGCGGCCTGCCCTCCAATGACGGCGTCGCGCGGGCACTCGGCGCGGGGGTCGCCTATTTCGTTCCCAAGCCCTACACGGCCGAAATTCTCCTCCGGGTCCTGCAGCGAGTGCTCGTGGGAGAGCGCGACTCCTCCTAGCGCACCGCAGCCACGAGGCCAGCGAGCGACTCACGGAGCAGCGGCGCCAGCACCGGATCCGCCGCCATCGCCTCCGCGCTCAGCCGCCGGCCCGAGAGCGGCAAGGCGAGCGACGCCTCGGAAATCACCCGGGTCGACATCGTGGTGAGAATTTCCCGCAGTGATTCCTGGGCATGCGTCGATCTCGGCGAGAGGTTCAGCAGGCCGATCGGTTTCCCCGGCAAGTGCAGATCACTGACGAGCCAGTCGAGCCCGTTCTTGAGCGAACCAGGGACGCCGTGCGCGTATTCCGGCGAACAGATCATCACGGCATCGGCCGCCATGACCGCGGCGCGCAGGAGTGCGACTGATGACGGCGGCGTCATCCCTTCGGCGTCGAGGTCGGGATTGAAGTGAAGGAGCTCGCCCAGCCCACGATAGTGGCTGATTCGCACCGCTGGCGGTGCCAGCAGTTCCACTGCATCGAGCGCGTTGCGATTCGACGAAGCCGCTCGCAGGCTCCCCGAAATCGTCAAGACCGAAATCACACCGGAAGTCACCTGGCGGCTTTCGCCTTGAGCGCGCGCCGCAACAGGAATAGCTGCCCGACGTGATAGGCGTCGTGTTGTGCCAGGCCCACGAGCATTCCAGCGACAGTGGTACCGGTGCCGAGCGGTGGCGAGGGTACCGTGCCGACGATCCGGGCGAGCCGAGCGCTGCTGAGCTCGGCAGCCGCCGCCACAAGCTCGGCGTGCGCCGCGGCGAGGTCAGCCTTCGCCTGGGTCCAGGCACGGGCACTCACGGTGCCGACCTTGGGCCAGTCACCGTCGGCAGGCGCGCCTGGCGCCGCGCCCTCGAGCCGCTGCGCCACCTCACGCGTCCACGAGGTCATGTGGAGCACCAGCTCCCAGATCGATGGCGCGCCGTTGATCGGGTGCTTGGCGGCATCGCTGAACGAAATCCCCTTGAGCGCCTGCTCGCGTGATGAGCCATACCATGGCTCACCCTGCTGCGTGCGTTCAAGTTGCGTGAGCAGTGCCGCGGTCACGGCGTCTTTGGGCATCAGTTGGGCTCCCCTTGATGTGATGACCTGCGAGAGATCATCGAATGTCGCGAAAGTGTCCGAAGCCGGAACCAACCAGGGCACCGATCCCAGCGAAGAAGAGCCCGGTAACCAGCCCTCCGGCGATGGCACCACGAGTCGGTCCGCCGCACGGGGAGTCACACAGTCCGGTCAACAGATAGCCCAGATAGCCGCCACCCACGGCACCAATGGTTCCTCCGATGATGGCCCCTCGACGAGCGTAGCTCCCGACCTGACGTTCGAGCCGCGACAGGGAAACAACCTCGATACTCAGCGCTCTGGTGGTGTCCGAGACCGCGCCGCACGGCAGCGCCGGATAGCGGCAATAACGAAGCACCGCCTGCCCCGGCAGAAGACCCGACAGCAGCCGGCCGCGAAATCGTGGCGAGCCCGCCACCGTCATCCGCACCAGACTGCCACTGTCGACCCGCTCCCGCATGGTGACCTGCGCCGTTGCCGGAGAGGCGGCGCTGGCAGCGAGCAGCAGGAGGAGCAGGGCCCCGCGATGCCAGCAACTGGTCATGGTCCCCTCGAATGAATGCGCAGCCTTCTGCTGATGCCCGACGGTCAACGTCGAGCTTCGCCGCGGAGTTCCTTCACCCGGAAATAAACAGGGGGCCGCGTCGGCCCCCTTCTCCCTTCTCCCTTCTCCCTTCTCCCTTCTCCCTTCTCCCTTTCTCACATCGCCAGCAACGCCCTCGCAATCACCATCCGCTGGATTTCGCTGGTGCCCTCGCCGATGGTGCAGAGCATCACGTCGCGATAGAACTTTTCCGCGGGGTACTCCTTGATGAAGCCGTAGCCGCCGAAGATCTGCACGCTCTTCTGGGTGCAGCGGACCGCAACCTCAGAGGCGTAAAGCTTCGCCATTGACGACCAGAGCGTCGTCTTCTCGCCGGCATCCTTCATCGCGGCAGCGCGGTAGCAGAGCAGGCGTGCTGCTTCGATTTCGGTCGCCATGTCGGAGAGCATGAACTGGATCGCCTGGAAACCGGAGATCGGCTGTCCGAAGGCGCTCCGCTCCTTGGAGTACTTCCGCGCGGCCTCGTACGCGCCGCGCGCAATCCCCACCGCGAGCGCTCCGATCGAAATGCGGCCGCCATCGAGCACCTTCATCGCATCGATGAAGCCATAGCCCACCTTGCCAAGCACATTCGCGGCTGGCACCCGGCAATTCTCGAGCACCAGCTCGGCCGTATCGGAGGTCCGCATCCCGAGCTTGTTCTCTTTCTTGCCGGCGCGGATTCCGGGCGTGCTCATATCGATCACGAACGCGGTGATGCCGTGTTTCTTGTCGTGCTTGTCACTCACCGCGAGCACCACAGCCACCTGGGCGTAGGTCGTGTTGGTGATGAAGTTCTTGGTGCCGTTGAGGACCCAGTGGTCGCCGTCCTGCACCGCGCTGCAACGCAGACCGGCGGCATCGCTCCCTGAGGCCGGCTCGGTCAGCGCCCAGCAGCCGATCCACTCGCCGCTTGCAAGCTTGGGCAGATACTTCTGCCGCTGCTCTTCGTTGCCGCCGAGGTAGATGTGACCCGAGGCCAGCGAGTTATGCGCGGCCACCGCCAGGGCAACACCCGATTCGACCGCGCCGAGTTCCTCGATGATGTTGACGTAGTCGACGTAGCTGAGACCCGATCCGCCATAGGCTTCCGGCAGGATGGCGCCGAGCATGCCCAGCTCACCGAGCTGCTTGATGGTATCGAGTGGGAAGTGCTGCGCTTCATCCCACTCCATCACGTGCGGCTGGATCTCGCGCTGAGCGAAGTCGCGCACCATCTGCTTGACCTGTTCCTGTTCCTCGGTCAGACGAAAATCCATGACGTAACCACTCCTGGGGGAAACCGTTCATTGGGTCGCGGGAAGCGGGAGTTTCGTGGATCCCCGGCCCGTGCGCCGGGGAGAAGATCGCCGACTCCCCCGGCTGGAGCCACCCCCCATCACCGAATTCTTGTTCTGTTGCGAACCGGAACGTCTTTGACTCAGGCCGGTCGCATCCCGCGGTAGACCACCACTGGGGTGCCGTCGAGCAGCATCTCGCGCTCGAACTGCATCCCGACCTTCTTCATCACACCCTGGGAGCCGTAGTTCTTGGGGTCGGTGAGGGCCACGAGCGACGGAGCTTCGAGCAAGCCGAATCCCAGATCGAGGCAGGCCTGCGCCACTTCGGTACCGAGTCCCTGCCCCCAGTACTGCTTGAAGAAGAGGTAGCCGATTTCGATCTCGGGAACGCCCTCGAGGTCGAGGTTGCGAAGGCAGCCGAGGCCCGCGACCGTGTCGCTGTCCCGTTCGCGCAGCAGGTAGACGCCGTGACCGTGGCGCTCCCAGTGGGCGAGGTTGCGAACCATGTAGGCCGCCGTCTTCGCTTCGTCACGCGGACCGCCCAGCAACGCCATCACATCGGGGTCGCTCTGGATGCGGCGAATGTCGGGCTCGTGCTCGGCGAGAAGTCGCTCGCCGCGGAGCCGGGCCGTGGTGAAGTGGTCGAGGGTCATCAGATCACGCCTATCGTTTGACATAGTCATCAATCAATCGCTGCAGTAGCGCCTGTCCGTGCCGGATCTCGCGCGACCCGCCGTTGCCACTCTGGGCGATGATCCGCTTGCCAACGTTGTCCCACGCCACGGCGCCGGAGTCCGTGACCACACCGAAGCCATCGGTGAAGGTGAACCAGCTCCACTGCGCTGCGCCCGCTGCGAGCAGGTCCCGGCTCCAGCCGAAGCGCGATCCGTCGAGTCCGAGCTGGGCCAGCAGCGTGGCCGGGAGATCCGCCTGCCCGCCGACCTGATGGATGACCGTGTCTCGCACCGCGAGGGCACCACCGAGCCAGAGCATCGGGATGGCAAAGGTCTCCCATTTCCGCGACGGTTGCAGGGAATCGAGCATAGGAAGGCGATGCCCGTGATCGGCGAGGATGACGATCAGCGTACTGTCCCACCACGGCATCGTGCGCGCCTGACGGACGAAATCCCCGATGCTTTGATCGGTATAGCGATGCGCGTTGAGGAACCGACTCGTCTCATCGCTTCCCGGGATCACCGTTTTCATCGGGACCACGAATGGCTCGTGACTGCTGAGCGTGAACAAGGTCACGAAGAATGGTCGTGGCATCTGCACCAGGTCGGCTTGCAGCCGACCCAGCACCACGTGATCGTCGGCACCCCAGCTCGAGTGCCGATCTCCCGGGCGGAACGCCTCTGCCGTGACGAGGGAATCGAACTCGGCCTGGAGCAGGAACGACTTGAAGTTGGTGAACTCGGGGTCGCCGCCGTAGTAGAAGGTCGCCCGATAGCCCGCGTGCTTGAGTTCGCGCGACAACGCCGGCAGCGAAGCGCTCTTCCGGGGGTGCTGGATGATTTCGGTGGTGGGCTGCGCTGGATAGCCGCCGAGGATCGCGGTGAGCCCCTCAGGACTGCGGTCGCCACTCGCGTAGAAGTGATCGAAGAGCACGCCGTCCCGGATCAGTGAATCGACGTTCGGCGTCACGCCGGCGACGCCACCGAGCCGCTCGACGACCTTGGCCGAAAAGCTCTCCCACAGGATGACGATGACGTTCGGGCGAGCCACGCGGAGCAGCGACCGTGTCGGCCCGCCGCGCTGCAGCAATGAATCGACCGTGGCCGCGGCCTCCTCAGCTGGCAGGACCCGGTAGGCATTGGTCGTGTCGTAGGTCCGCCAGAAGACCGCGTCGAAAAAATTCCACGATGCGTTGATGGCGGCCTGATTCGCAAAGGCATCACGGGAGAAATAGACCGTGCTCTGCGTCATCGGCATCTTCTGGAACCCGCCGCGCGCCGGGTAGTAGAGAAACCAGCAGAGTCCGCCGAGCAGGGCGAAGGCCGGAATCGCGACCGGCCACCAGACTCGCTGCCACCCCCGCAACTCCGCGCGGAAGAAGTGCCGGAAGCCCAGGCGCGCCACGATCAGCAGCACCACGAGCAGCGGCAGCAGCAACCAGATCGGCGACGCGCCGGCCGACGCAAACATTTCCTTCGGCGTATTGAGATAGCGCAGGATCGAGGCATCGATCCGGTAGCCCCACGCCCGGAACAGTTCGAGATCGAGCACCGAGATGAACGTGAGCAGCGTCACCATCAGCGCGGTGAACCAGCGCACCAGCCACGCGCCAGTGCGCGGCAGGAAGAGCGAGAGTGCCGTGAACGCGAACACCACCACCGCGGGATAGGCGGTCGCGGCCATGTCCATCCGGGCACCGTGGAAGAAGGTGCCCCAGGCGATTGCGACACCAGCGTGGCGCGCCGCCGCGAAATGATAGAGGAGAAACGCGGCGCGCAGGATGGCGAAATAGAGCATCCACGCCGCGAAGTACGCGAAACAGAAGCCGATGCGTCGCACGCCGGCACGCAGCGCGCTGGCGAACGCCCGCGAGTCAGTCAGGTGCGGCCCCAGTGCGAGGCGTGATCGAGAAAATCCTGGCCACACTCGCTCGCGATGGCGGCCTCTTCCTCAAAGCTGAGTTGCCCCTCGACGAGCCTGGCGCCCACGCGTTCAAAGTACGCTTCGAGCCCCGGCGGCACGATGACCAGCGCGCGGCCACCCGCCGCACCAACCACGTAGCGATGCGGCACGCCGGCTGGAACGGTCACAGCGTCACCCGGGCCTGCCACGATGGTCTCGTCACCGCGAGTGAAGGTGTACTCCCCCGCGAGGACGTAGAAGCTCTCCGGTCCGCGGGGATGGATATGCAGGGCGGGGCCGACCAGCGGGGGATGCTCCATTTCGATCAGGGCATAGACACCACCGGTTTCGGCCGTCGTCAGGCGAATGGTCATCCGGGTACCGCGGAAGAGCAACGTCGATGTCATAGGCCCACCAAGCTAGGCACCCTCCTGACCGCCGTCCATCATCCGGCGTCCGGATCGGCTACCTTCCCTGCCGGACAGCACAGCTGGTGCGCACCCGGAGGGCCGGGCGCCGTCCGCTCACTGACGGACGGGGGTACGCCGATGGCGAAAAGACAGAACTACGGATTCGAGAAGCGACAGAAGGATCTCAAGAAGCAGCAGAAGCGCGACGAAAAGGCCGAGAAGAAGCGGCTCCGCGAACAGTTGACCGATCCGTCGGCGCCGCTCGATGCCGGCACCGAAGAAGCCGTGCGTGCGCTCTGCGCTGAAGGGTGGGAGTTGTTCGAGAAGTTCAGCGCGAAGGCCGGCACCGGCGAGTTCCATCCTTTCATTGCCGCCGACTACGAGACCGTGCTCGCGGCACTGCTGCCGCGTCGCGGCGCCGGGCTCAAGTTTCTCGAATGGGGCTCGGCCACCGGCGTGATCGCCATCATGGCCGACCTGCTCGGCTTCGAGTCGTTCGGTATCGAGATCGACATCGAGCTGGTGCACACCGCTCGCGATCTGGCCGAGCGCCACTACTCCGAAGCCCGTTTCGCTGCAGGGAGTTTCCTCCCCGCCGGATACGAGTGGCGGCCGGCGAGTGGCGACGGGCGCACCGCGACCATCGGCACCGGCACATCGGGCTATCTCGAGCTGGCGACGCCGCTCGATGAATTCGACGTGGTTTTCGGCTACCCGTGGAGTGGTGAAGAGCCGATGATGCTCGACCTGATGCGCGCCTACGGCCGCCCCGACGCCTATCTGCTGCTCAACACCGTCAACAACGGTGTCCAGACCTATCAGGGCGGACGGCTGCTGCCGGCCTAGTTCGGAAAACCGGCGCGCGCGATCCCCGGAATGATCTTGAGCGCGTTGCCGTAGTACAGCTTCTTCAGTGCCGCATCTGGAAGCCCGATGCCGTAGAGCTTCCAGAAGGCGTGGTAGTCGCGGTAGTAGTCGAAGTAGTCGTCGTTGGTCTCGAACACGCGCCAGTAGTACGGGTATTCATCCGGCTGATAACTGTCCTTGCCGAAGATCAGCCGGTCCTGGTACTTGATGAAGAAGTCGTGGGCCACCCGCGGCTGCCGTCCGATGTCGTAGAGCACTGCTCCGACTTCCGCATACAGATTCGGCATGCTGTCGAACATCCGGCCGAGCCGCGCGAGATCCTGCGCGTGCCAGCCGAGGTGCGCCAGCACCCAGATGGTGTTGGGGTGCTTCCTCAGCATCCGGTCGCGCTCGGCCATCAGCTCCTCGAACGCCGGGAAACGTGAACGGTCCTGGTAGCGCCGCTCCGGATAGATCGCCTGCTCGAGCCAGCGCTCGTTCTGGAAGTCGAGAGGCGACCAGAATTCCGCCGGATCGCCGGTGTGAATGAAAATGGGGATCTTGAGGCGTGCCGCAGTCTCCCAGACGATATCGAGTTCGGGATCGTCAAGCTTGAGGCGACTGCCGTCGGCCTTCTTGTTGCTCATCCCGAAGCCTTTCATGATCTCGCCCACCCCGACCGCGCCCGCCTTCACGTCGGCTTCGAGCTGGGCGGCGATCTTCGCGCCCGACCCTGAGCCGACATCACGCAAGTTGAGGGTCGTGAACATCACGAAACGGTCCTTGTAGCGGCTCGCCTTGATCGCGGCGAGTTGCTGGGTGAGGCGCTCGCCGGAGGTGCCGTTTGCGTTGACCATCACCCGCAGGTTCAGCGAGTCCATTCCCGCGCCAACCAGGTTGATGACCTCATTGCTGATGAGTGCGGGCGGATGTCCGTGAATGTCGATGACCGGATATTTCGCGCGAGGCACCTTGTGCACCGGCACCACCAGCGTCGAACGCGGCTTGTATTCGCGGATGCTCGGCACCGGCAGCGATGGCTCGCGCCCTTCGGCCGGACGCGGAACCACCTGCCCCGGCGTCTGCTGGGCGAGAACAGGCGTAGTGAGCGTAACGAGGAATGCGAGGGCGAGCCAGCGACGCATCGATCGACTCCGGTGGGTCAGGGACGAAGCGCAGTGAGGATCCCGACAGTACGACGGCGGGCGTGGCGGAGTTCCCGGCCACCACGCCCCGGCTGCGGCTACCAGTCGGTAGGCTGGTAGTCCTTGAGGAACTGCCCCCAGATATGTTCGCCGGTGTTGAAGCCGACCATGATCGGATCGACGATGCGCGCGGCGCCGTCGATGATGTCGAGCGGGGGATGGAAGCGGTGCTCCTTGGTCTTCCGTGCGGCGATCTCCACCGGATCTTCGTCGGTGACCCAGCCAGTGTCGATGGCGTTCATGTGAATGCCGTCGCCGTGGTAATCCGTGGCGGCGGTGCGCGTCATCATGTTCAGTGCGGCCTTTGCCATGTTGGTGTGCGGATGGCGCGTGGTCTTCCAGCGGCGGTAGAACTGCCCCTCGACCGCCGACACGTTCACGATGTGCTTGTCGCGCTCCGGCGTCCGCATCATCAATGGCTTGAGACGGGCATTGATGATGAACGGCGCGATAGCGTTCACCAACTGGACTTCGAGCAACTCCACCGAAGGCACTTCGGCCATCAGCAGGCGCCACGAATTGCGGCCCCGCAGGTCGACCTGCTGCAGGTCCTGATCGAGCCGCCCTTGCGGGAAGAGGTCATTCTGGGCCTGCAACTCTTCCGGCAGCAGCGGCACTTGCGACAGCTCGGCCGCGTGCGTGAGCCCTGCCACTTCGGAGATCCGCTTGTCGAACGTCGCGGGCAGCGTGCTCGATGCGTCGGCCTCGGGAAGCATATGGTAACCGCGCAGCCCTTCGTAACGACCGAGCAGCTTGCGTACCGGTTCCGGCATCGTGTGCAGCGCCGCCGTCTCGCCCTCCATCATGTGCTGATAGAAGTCGGGCGGACGACGCACCGTCTGGCAGGCGTTGTTGACGATGAAATCGAGCCGGTCGTGTGTCTCGAGCAGTTCCTTGCAGAAGGCCTCGACGCTCGGCGTGTGTCGCAGATCGAGTCCGAAGATCTCGAGCCGATCACCCCATTCACCGAAATCGGGCTCCTCCGCGTAGCGCGCCGCCGAATCACGCGGGAAGCGCGTGGTGACGATGAGGCGCGCACCGGCGCGGAGCAACTTGAGGCCGGCCTGGTAGCCGATCTTGACGCGACCGCCGGTGAGCAGTGCCACCCGACCGCGCAGATCAGCGAGTTCGGTGCGCTTGCGATAGTTCAACTCGGCGCAGCTGGGGCAGAGCTGATCGTAGAAGTGGTGAATCAGCGAATAGTCCTGCTTGCAGACATAGCAGTGTTGCGGCTCGACCTGTTCGCGGAACTCGGGGTCGGCGACGTCCTGCTGAGAGAAATCCCCAGGCGGGAAAAAGTTCGGGGTGGTGAATACTTCCTGCCGGCGGAGGGCACGGATCCCGGTGCCAGCGAGGACCTTGTCGTCACGCTGGATCCGCTTCGCCTTCCGGTCACGAATGGTGGCCTTCACCATCTGACGGCGGGCGGCCGTGTCGGGATTGTAGACCAGCCCGGCCGCGTTGAGGAGGCGGTGCCGTTCCTTTTCCGGGAGGGAGGCCAGAACCCCTCGGTCGGAGGCGATCAGCTCAAGGGTTTCGGCGGCGGCACGAAGGCGCTCCACCAGCGCGGGATCACGGGTTTCATCCAGTGACGTTGAATCAGGCGTCTGCATGGGGCCAAGGGTAATCCCTTGGCCCCCGAGGTCAATCGGTCAGTAGTTGCAGACCAGCGGGTCCCGATTGGTCCCCGGCACCAGGGAAATGAGAACCGGATCGTTCATCGGCGGGGTGCTGCGCAGGATCAGGAACTGGAGCTTCAGGGTATCGCCCTCGAAACGTCCCTGAAGCCGCATCCGGTCGGTGGGGTCAGTACGGATGTTCCCAGTGATCTCCAGGGCGTCCGATTCGACCGAGAAGGAGCCGGCGCTGTCGAGGGTGATGGGCGGGAACTTGGCCCGGAGGCAGCGCTGCGCGAAGGTCACCTGGGAGTTTCCGGCGGTGAGCTGGGCGCCAGCAGTCGCCCATTTGCCGCTGACCAGATCGCCCGGTCCGGCGGGGGAGCTGCCGCCACATCCGGCGACGAGCAGCAGGAGTAGCAACGGGCGGAACGACATCGGGCGCCTCACGGACAGGGTGGTACGAAAGATTCGGCTATCGGTGCGACCCGGCCACTCGGTGGATTGTCACTTCCCTCGAGCGAGCAGTTCGGGCCCTGCTGCCCCGGATGAGAGCGCTTCGCGTTCCTCTGCAGGCGCCTGTCGCGCGAGTTGCAGCGTCGCAACGGCCGACCCCGCGCCGACCAGTGCCCCCACGGTCGCCACAGCAGCACCGGTGAGGAAGCCGGTCACCGTGCCATTGACGAGCGCGGCCACGGCGACGGCACCGAGCGGGAGTGCCACGCCAGCCACCGCGCCCATCCGGGCGATGCGCCGGGTCTCGAGCGCGGTCACGGCCGCAGCGTTGCGGTTGCTGGAGAGCGCGAGCGCGAACACCAGGCCACTGATGGCTCCGAGAGTCGCGCCGATCCCGGCGAACATTTTCGCGAAGACCCACGCGCCGAGATAGAACTGCAGCGAGGAGTTCGCGAGGACGAGTGCCCCGGCGAGCAGCCCTGCGGCCGCACCCCACACCAGGGCCCAGAGGCCGGCCAGTACCAGAGCCGCACGGAATTGGCGGAAGATTTTCACAGGTAGCTCAACCAGGGATCGCTGCGTCGCTGCTTGATGGCCGCGAACCAGCGACAGAGAGGATAAAGGGCGACCACCACCGAGAACCAGATCAGGTAGATCCACGGGAGCGCCAGCGGCCAGCCCTCTGGCTGGGTCACCGGGAAGTTCGCGATGGTCGGCGACTCGAACATCCAGTGCACTCCGCCAAACCTGGCATAGCAGACGACCACGGCGATCGTGTGCAGCAGTACCACGTGACAGATGTAGTAGAACATCGGCACTCTTCCAAAGACGAGCGCCGGGCGGAGGAGTTTCGGGGTGCCACCGTCGAAGAGTCGCAGGAGCAGAAGCGCCGGACCCAGCGTCATCAACAGGTAGAGCAGCGACGGGGGATACTTGGTCGTGTTGAGAAACGACAGCACGGTAAAGAGCGGCGACGCCTGACCGCTCCAGCGCGACGGATCGCCATAGACGTTGAGCCAGCGCAACGCGACAAACGCCAGGGTAAATGCGCTCCCGAGTCGAAGCAGCAGTCGCCGGCGACGATCAGGGTCGAGCGCGAAGATTCCACCGAGGCCGTATCCCACCGCCGTCACGCCGACCCAGGGTATCAGCACATAGGCGGCGAAGATGGTGTGTTCCCCGCCGTTGTAGACGAAGCCAGGCTGGTGCAGGATCGTCCAGAGCGGCGCGAGCGCGCCGAGGGTCGCAGGCGTGATCCCATCGAGCAGGTTGTGTCCCGCGATCATCACGGCGCCAATTGTGGTCACCGCCCACGCTGGCAGGCGCATCAGCAGCGAGAGCAGGATCATCGCCCAGCCGAGCGCCCAGAGCACGGTCAGCATCGTGACGCGGAAATCAAGGTTGAACTGCCAGCCGAGCGAGCGGACCAGCACTACTTCGAGGACGATGAGCCAGAGCCCGCGCGTGAGCAGGAAGCGCGACAGTTCCGCCGGCGACTTGCGACGCAACGCGAGCCGGGCCCCGGTACCGGTGAGCAGGAAGAAAACTGGCGCACAGAAATGAGTGATCCAGCGGGTGAAGAAGAGCGCCACGGTGGTGGTGGCCGGATTCGTGGGATTGATACTCAGATCACCGAAGAAATCGCGCGTGTGATCGATGGCCATCAGGATCATGATGATGCCGCGGAGCAGATCGACGGAATCGAGGCGCGGGCGAGCGCTGCTGGCAGATGCGGCCATCTAGGGGATTCCGCGTGACGGGAAAATTCGAGCGTTCCGAAACGCCTTCCCCCAGTCGCGGGAGAGGCGCTCCGGAACATATGCCGTCGTCGACGGTGCGGTCTACCCTTACGAACCCGGTCGCCCTGAATTCAACTCGCCGTGGCTGGCGATCAGGACGGGGACGGGGTTGCTCCTGCGCCGGGGCCGGAGTCGTTCGATCGCTGCGATCCGGCGTGCCTCGTCCTCGGCGAAGAGGCGATCAAATAGCAGCCCGGCCCGACCTGCGCGAAGCGGCATGGGAGCGGCGGCGATCTCGTAGAGCTCGGCGATCAGCCTTCGTCGCTCCTCCTCAAGCCTTGATGCATGGCGAGAGGCAGTTGGCTTGGCCGCGACGCGACCGTGAATCGTTCCGGTAGCAGTCTGAGCAGCGAGCCGTGCGGTGAAACCCTCCGAAAGGGTGATGAGCGTAAACAGCGTGACGACGAGTACTCCCCAACGAGTCTTGGTCATGGTTCTCCTCCGAAGTGAATTACGGGGAACTGCGCGAACCAGCCTGGTCGGACGAGGTCTGATGGGTTGAAGCGCCGGGGTGCCCGGGGCTCCGGAATTCCTCCTTGTTATGGGTACACGACCCCGAGGGAGTCTCCATGGGGCTATTCTGAATGCGATGGGGTTTCGTACGTAGACGCCAGCGAAGTGGTTTTAGTCACACCCACCCGGGAGTTCACGTGCTGGCCAACTGGATCACCCTCTCCCGTTTTCCGCTGCTCCTGCTCAACATCCTGATTCTCTATCGCGGGAGCCCTGAACTGCGACTGGCGGGGGTCGGGCTGCTCTTCGTAGGGTTGATGCTCGACACGGTGGATGGCGTCGTGGCGCGGAAAACCGGCCAGACCTCGCTGTTCGGTTCGGTGCTCGACATCGCGGCCGACCGCACCTACGAGCTGGTGCTCTGGACCGCCTTCGCCGATCTCGACCTGATTCCGGTGGTCATTCCGCTGGTGGTGATCGCGCGGACCACTCTTACCGATGCCTTACGTAGCATCGGCGTCGCGCAGGGGATTCCGCCCTTCGACCAGCACCGCTCGAAGCTGGGGAAGTTCCTGGTCGGCTCGCCCCCGATGCGCACCGGCTATTCGGTGAGCAAGGTGGTGACCTTCTGCGGGCTGGCGCTCGCCCAGGCCTTCAGTGGCTACGCCGCCGATTCCCGCTTCGGCGTGCTCGCCCCGAAGATGCTCGACGCCTTCCAGATCACCGCGTGGATCGCCCTCGGCTTCTGCGTCTTCCGCGGTCTGCCGGTGATCGTTGCCAATCTGCGTCGCTACTGGGGAACCCCCGCGGATGCGCGAGGGTAGCTCACCTGCGCGCGGTCAGTGGCCGCCGGCGAGGGAGTAGGAGAATTCGTAGGAGTGCTTGCCATCGGCGATGATGATCAGGAAGGCGCCGGTGAGGCCGACCAGCTCGTCGGTGCCCGAGTCGGGGATCACCGTGATGGTCATCGCCTGCTTGCCGCCCGCCATCCACGCACTGTGCTGCAGCGAAAATGACCCCCGCTTGCCGTGCAGCGTGCCGGTGACGCGCTCCAGCGCGACATAGCCGGCAGAGCCCTGCACCGCCGTACTGGTGGCCAGCATCTGCCCCTTGCTGCTCCCCTCGATATCGCCATGAAAGGTCTTGTCGATCGACATCCGGCCAATCAGCGCCGCATCGGCGATAGCATCCGACGGCAACGCGCCCATCTTCACTTCAAAGGTCCCGCGCGCAGCAGTCATTGCACTTCTCCCTCGGCAGGAATCGAAACGGCGAGCCGGACCTCCCGACTCGCCGCATCGATCATCCATCATCTGTCATCTGTCATCTGTCATCTGTCATCTGTCATCCTGCTGTTCTACTTCGCGAGCTCCCCAATCGACCCGGCCAGCATGTGCGCCTTGGTCTGATCGACGGCCTTCGTCGCATCGCTGTGCAGCTGGGTTGCCAGTGCGCTCAGCGCGGTCTTGCGAGCGCTGCCCGACATCTTCTCGGCGCTCGCGAGTGCCGCGCGCGTCGAGGCGATCTTGTCGGACGAGAGGCCGTTGTTCCGCTCAAGCTGATCGAGGTAGGCGCGGCTCAGCGAGAAGGAGGCCGGCCAGACGAACTGCGGCTGGCCCTGCGCGTTCAGGTAGTCGAGGTGCACCGACTTGGCCGCATCGATCTCGTTCTTGCTGATCAGCGCGCTCGGCGTCAGCTCGAAGATGTCGAGCCCGCGGCCGATTTCCGACGACACGATCGACCCGTTGTACCAGTACACCGACCACGAGCCGGCGTTGCCCTGCCGGGTGCCGTCGATCGGGCCGCGGTCGAAGAAGGCGATTTCCTTCGCGTGGGCGACGTCGCTCCAGTCGAATACGGAAATGCCGCCCTGGTACCACGCCTGCACCATCACGTCACGACCCGGGATCGGGATCATCGAGCCGTTGTGGGCCACGCAGTTCTCGAGCGTGGTCTGGGCCGCCGGCATCTTGTAGTAGCTCTGCATCTGCAGCTTGCGATTGCGGATGTTGAAGAGCGCGTCGGCGCCCCACTCCATCTTGTCCGTCGCGCGGCACTTCGGCTGGCCACCGCCGCCCCACTCGTCGGAGAAGAGCATCTTGCTGCCGTCATTGCTGAACGTCGCCGAATGCCAGTAGGAGAAGTTCGAGTCGGCCGCCGCATCGATGCGCACCGGATGCGCCGGATCGCGGATGTCGAGCAGCAGGCCGTAGCCGCCGCAGGCACCGCCGGCCAGCCCGATCGCCGGGTAGACCGTGATGTCGTGGCACTGATCGGGGCCGGTCGGCGCGCGACGCGGCGCCCCCGGGCGCGGTGCGCCGGTCATCGCGGCAATCATGTTCGGCAGCCCCGCGCGGAGCGCGGCACTGTCGGCGCCGGTCGGCGCGCCGGAACCGCCACGCGCCTTGACGATGCTGTCGAGCATCGGGCGAGTGAACTGGGCCGGGAGCACCTGCTCCACGCCGCCGAAGGTGGCGGTGAAGGCACCCGACTTCTTGGCAGCGGCGAGGGCCGTCGCACGAGCAGCGGCATCAGCCGGTGCTTCGCCGTGAGTCGGCGGCGCCGCGAGGTCATTGAAGATGCGCGGCGACGAAACGATCGCAGCCTGCTCGGGATGCGCGAGCGGCACCTTGATCACTTCGATGCGGAAGTGAGCGGAGTTGGGATCTTCGCTAGGCGCCAGGTTGGAGCAGCCCGCGAGTTCATCGGCCGAGCGAACGCCGGAAGAGCCCGAGATGTAGACGTAGACATTTTCCTTGTCGTTCGGATCGACCAGCACCGTGTGGGTATGCGAGCCACGGCAGGTCTGCACGTTGCCGACATTCTTCGGCTTGGTGATATCGGTGATGTCGAAGATGCGAATGCCGCGGAGGCGATCCTTGCTGACCGGCGCGGGAACACCCTGGGCGCCGCAGTCGATACGACCCGTGAGGCCCTCACCCGAGACGAACAGCAGATTGCCATACACCGAGACATCGCTCTGCGAGGCCGGGCAGAAGTAGGCCGTCTTCAGCGTCGGCTTGGCGGTGTTCGCGATGTCCCAGATCTGGTAGCCGCTGTAGCTCCCCTGGATGGCGAGCGTGCCCTTGAAGGCCAGGTCGGAGTTGGTCGCGCCGATGAACTGGTCGCTCGGCGGCGTGTTCGAGACCAGGCGCATGTTCCACGCGGCCTCACCAGCCGGCGAACCGATCACCATCTTCGTGCTGTCCTTGCTCCAGCGAACCATCGTCCCGGGGCGGAGGCCGACGCGCGGATCCGGCGAAGGCGCCGACATCGACATCGAGCCGCCTTGCGAGGGAGCAGGCGTGGTGCCCGCAGTCGAGGACGACGAAGCGCACGCGGCGAGTGCGAGCGCTCCGGTCGCGAGCGATGCTCTGTACAGGAGGGTCATGGTGTACTTCCGGGAAAGGGACGGGGTCAGGCAGCGGGGGCGAACGGGCATCAGGGCTTCGCGGACGTGGCCGGCAATGCGTCGAGCATCTTGTTCATCCGGTCGATCTCGGAACCCTGGTCGGCACTCACATCGTTGGCAAACTTGAACACCACTTCATCCTGCGCGGCACCGTAACTGCCGAAGAGCTTCTCGACCATGGTGAGCGCGCCGGTGTGGTGCTGGATCATGAAGGTGAGGAAGCGACGGTCGAATTCCACTCCGCGCGAAGCATCGAGCTGCTTCATCTGTTCTTCGGTGAGCATCCCGGGCATCAGCATCACGTGGTCCATGCCATCCATCTTCATCTTCATCCCCATCGTGCCCGCATCGGGGACCGGCAGATTGTGATCGCGCAGCCAGCGCTGCATCGTCACGATCTCGTCTTCCTGGGCATTGATGATGCGCGCCGCCATGATCTGGAGCGAAGGACTCGCCCCGTGCGTGGGCGCCCACTTCGCCATCACGATCGCCTGGGAGTGGTGACCGATCATCCCGGACATGAATTCCACATCGGGTGCTGCGGGCGCGCGTGCGGCGCTCGCTCCGATGGGTCGGGTCGACGGCGCGGGTGCTGACGCCGGAGTGGTTCCGTAGGAATGACTGCAGCTGGAAAGGAAGACGCCGAGGGCGAGAATCACACTCGCCCGGGAAGTATCGGTACGCATCGTACGACCTCCGGTAGCAATTCTGTGCGAGCAACGATAGTACGGTCTCGCCACGGCTCGGGGCAAGTCCACTCGTTGCAGGCCGTTACGCCGATGTTTGGCCCGCCAACAGCAGATCGGCCTCCGGATACCCCGTCGGCAGGGTGACTCCGGCTGTCGTCGCCCCGGCCGCGAGGAGCGCGACGATCGATTCAGTGGTGCGTCGCGCCGACCAGTACGAGTCGACGCAGGCCCGGATGGCGAGCGCCAGCGGGGTGCGGCCATTCGCATCGGGGAGGTCGACCGGAGAGCCGCGCTCGAGGAGGAGCCGGACGACCTCCGGGCGGCCGCGCCAGGCTGCAACGTGGATGGCGAGCGAACCGCGGGGCTCGTCGAAATAGGCGTCCCCGGCGGTGAAAGGTGCGGCGACCGGCACGCCCAGGTCGAGCAGCCGGGCCACGCCCGCACGGTTGTTCGTCCCGGCGAAGCGCGCCAGGAGGTCGCCCCCCATCGCGAGCACTTCGGCCAGCAGCTCCGGCTCGGCCTCGGCGATCGCGTGCGCTGCCGCGCCCTCGTCGCCCGCGCAGGCGGCGATGAGCCGGTCGACGCCTTCGAGTTCGGGCACAAACCCTCGCTCTGCGAAGAGCGTGAGCACATCCCCACGGCCCGTTCGTGCGGCCGCGGCGAAGCCGTTATATCCCCGCGCGACGATGCGCGGATCGGCGCCGTGATCGAGTAGCAGGGCGATCATCTCGAGCGAGTTGTTGCGCGCCAGCGCATGCAGCAATGCGGTGTTGACGTGTGCCACCGCCAGATTCGGATCGGCGCCGTGCGTCAGGAGCAGTCGCGCTCCGTCGATGTCGTGCCAGTCGTGCTTGCGGACCAGCATCCACGCCAGACTCTCCGCAGTCAGGGCACCAGTCGCGAGCAACAGCTCGAGGGCACGATTGTCGTAACTCTCCGGCGTGTGGTAGACCACTTCGATGTCGTTGACGTCGGCACCGTGCGCAATCAGGAGCGCAGTGAGCGCCGGGTGATGTGCCACGCCGGCCGCACCATACAGGGCGGATTCCCACTCGGGTCTCGGCTGGTGCTCCGCTTCGAGCCAGCCGGTATTCGCACTCGCGCCCGCGGAGAGCAACGCGGTCGCCGTGGCAACGAAGGCGTCGGAGCGCGACGGATCGCACTTGAGATAGTTCGAGAAGCAGAGGTGCGTCAGCGGATCCCAGTGGTAGGGCCCGGCCTTCGCTGTCGCGAGGGTGCGGTCCGCGGCAAGGAAGGACGCGACCGCCGCGACATCGCCGACAATTGCCGCCGTGTGGATGCTGGCCGCCGCGAGCTCGGGGTGATCAGCGAGCATCGCATCAGCGCGCGCGGTCGTGCCCGTCGCGTGCGACCCCTCGCGTGGCACGCACGCGGCGCGAATGAAGCTGTCGGTCAGTCCGGGGAATTCGTTCATCGGGTATGCCTCGCAGGGGACACTCGCGGCCGCCATTGAAATTCCTTGAGCGCGATCCGGCCATTCGCGAAGCGAACCCCCTCATCGCCGAGCAGCATTCGCTGCAGGTCGTCGTGCCCTCGCCCATCGGAGCGCAGCGAGACCGCGCCCTGGGCGTTCACCACGCGATGCCACGGCAGGCGGCTCCCCTCGGGCAGCGCATTGAGCGCGTACCCGGCGAGCCGGGCGTGTCGCGGGAGTCCGGCGAGTGTCGCCACCTGGCCGTAAGTCGCGACCCGGCCGCGCGGGATCCGGCGCACGACGGCGTAGATCCGATCGTAGGAAGTGCCTGGGTGATTCGACGCCATTGGACCATCGAACGAAGTGGGAAGCCGGGTGGAGACCAGAAAAGTATCCCGTTTCGGGCTCGGCTTGACTTTGTAAACTACAAGTGTAGATCTACAGGCGTAGTTTTACACTTGTAGACTGGGAAGCAAGCCCGGAAAATCGGCTGCAACCCTTCGACCTCTACAGGTGTCAAAGCCGGAGTCATCCCTCTCTGTGGAGTCTGCGTCATGATGGTCCTTGCTGGGCTTCTCCTCGCCGTCCAGGCGCAGGCCAACACCCCACTCACCGCCACCGCCGCCACTTCGTCCATTCGGGCGACACATACTGCCGAGCCGATGGTGCTCGATGGCCGCGACGACGAACCTTCGTGGCGGACGGCGCAGATGGTGGACCAGTTCCAGGAGGCCCGGCCGAGCGAAGGTGCCGCCCCGAAGCAGCGGACCGAAATGCGCGTCCTCTATGATGCCCGCAATCTCTATGTCTTCGTACGCGCGTGGGACACCCACCCCGACAGCATTGTCCAGCTCCTCTCGCGCCGCGACGACCAGACCGCCTCCGATCAGATCATCGTGATGATCGATTCGTACCGCGATCGCCGCACCGGCTTCGAATTCGTGGTGAATCCCGCGGGCGTGAAGTCCGATTACGCCATCTTCAATGACGGCAACGAGGACTCGGCCTGGGATGGCGTCTGGGATGTCGCGACCAGGGTCGATTCGCTCGGCTGGACAGCCGAGTATCGCATTCCGTTCTCCCAGCTCCGATTCGCCGCCAGCGACAATGTCACGTTCGGATTCGCCGTCTGGCGCGCGATCCAGCGGCACACCGCCCAGGCCACCTGGCCACTCTACCGTCGATCGAAGTCCGGCTTCGTCTCTCAGTTCGGTGAACTCACCGGCTTGCAGGGCCTCGCGACCCCGCGTCGTGCCGAGATCGCGCCGTATGTCGTGACGAAGAACGAACCGCTGCGATCTGCGCGTGGCCTCGAACGCGATCAGGCCGTCTCGATCGGCGGCGACCTCAAGTACGCCGTCGCCTCGAACCTGACCCTCAACGCCACGGTGAATCCCGACTTCGGTCAGGTCGAGGCCGACCCCGGCGTGCTCAACCTCTCGGCCTTCGAAACATTCTTCAGTGAGCGGCGCCCGTTCTTCGTCGAGGGGAAGGGTCTCTTCACCATGAACCTCAACTGCTTCGTGGTGATCGATTGCAGCAGCGGTGAAGAACTCTTCTATTCGCGCCGCATCGGCCGGTCGCCCCAACTCGCCGGTGAATACGGTGACGCGTCGTCGCCCACCTCCACCAGAATTCTTGGGGCAGCGAAACTCACCGGGCGACTCCCGGGCGGACTCTCGGTCGGTGTGGTCGATGCCGTGACGGATCGCGTCGGCGCTTCGGGGGGTCGCACGCTGGAGCCGACCACCAACTACGCCGTGGTCCGCGCCAATCAGGACTTCAGCGGTGGCACCGGCAGTGTGGGCGTGATGCTCACCAGTGTGAATCGTTCGCTCGACAACTCGACCGAAGACTTTCTCCACCGCTCTGCCCAGGTCGCCGGCTTCGATGCTCGCCGACGCCTCGGTCGCTTCGAGGTCTCCGGCTCACTCGCATTCTCGCGAGTCGCCGGCAGCGCCACCGCCATTGCCGCCACCCAGCGCGATCCGGTGCACTACTTCCAGCGCCCCGACGATGAGATCTCCCTCGACCCGACCCGCACATCACTCACAGGTAACTCCGAGGAGTTTCGCTTCGCGAAGGTCGGTGGCAAACGGTCGCGATTCGAGACCGGCTTCGGTCGCAAGTCGGCCGGGTTCGAGGTCAACGACCTCGGCTTCCTGCAACAGGCTGACAAGTTGAGCTGGACCAACTGGTTCGCGCTCCAGTTCAACACCCCGAACAAGGTGTACCAGCGGCTCAACTGGAATTTCAACAACTGGGAATACTGGACGACGAGCGGCCTCGCCACGGATCGCGCGTTCAACACGAACGTGCACGCCCAATTCACCAACCGCTGGTGGCTCCATCTCGGTGGCACGGTCGGCAGCCTGGGCACTGTCTATTGCACCAACGATTGCACTCGCGGCGGACCCGCATTGCGTGTCGAACCGTACTTCGCGCCCTGGGGTGGAATTCAGGGCGACGATCGCCATCGCCTCGTGCCGAGTCTCTGGTTCAACTACTCGCGGACGGATGGCGGGCGTACCCACAGCTTCAATGTGAACCCGCAGGTGAATCTCAAGGTCTCCGATCGCTTCTCGAGCTCGATCGGCGTGAACCGCACGACCCGGATCGACGACACGCAGTGGTTCGGCAATTTCACCGACGCGGTCGACGTGACCCACTATACCTTTGCGCGCCTCGACCAGAAGACGGTGGGGATGACGCTGCGGATGGACTACACCTTCACGCCAACCGCCTCGCTCCAGCTCTATGCCAACCCCTTTCTCACCAAGGGGACCTACGCCAACGTGCGCGAGTTGAGCGATCCGAGAGCGAGCGACTACAACGATCGCTTCAAGCCGTACGCCGATCAGTCCGTGGCGGCCAACCCGGGCGGCTTCAACTTCAAGCAGTTCCGCTCCAACGCGGTATTCCGTTGGGAATACCGCCCCGGCTCGACGCTCTTTGTGGTGTGGAGTCAGGGACGCCAGGCGTTCGATCCGACGCAAGGACGGGAGACCTTCGGCGGTGATCTCTCGGCCCTCTTCGACCAGCGCGCCGAAGACACCTTCCTGGTGAAGA
Source organism: Gemmatimonadota bacterium (assembly GCA_040388535.1). Taxonomy (NCBI): domain Bacteria; kingdom Pseudomonadati; phylum Gemmatimonadota; species Gemmatimonadota bacterium. The sequence goes on from JAZKBR010000003.1 coordinate 37,676, forward strand.
TGTCCTACTGGCTCAACCGGTAGCGCGCATCGGCTGGAACATCGAAGCGGCACGCTCCAGCTCGGAGCGTGCCGCTTCGCGTCGTCACTCGTCGAGCTGCTACCCGTGCTGCTTACGAAGCTCCTCTTCCCGCTCGAGCACGGCGCGCCCGGCGTCGGTCTTGATCACCGGTTCGAAATCGGCGCTGTCGAAGACCTGGCGGATCTCGAGCTCACCCACATCGGGCGGGCAGCGCTTGAACAACTCGATGACTTCATCCTTCGACTTGGCCTGCACCATCCAGAAGCCGGCGATCAACTCCCTGGTTTCGCTGAACGGGCCGTCGATCACCGTCGGCTTGCCATCCGCGGAAAAGCGAATGCGCGCCCCCTTGGAGCTGGCCTGCAAGCCCTCACCGGCGAGCATCACGCCGCTCTTGATCAGTTCCTCATTGAACTTTCCCATCTCGATCAGCGCCGCCTCGTCGGGGAGCACGCCAGCCTCCGAGTCGGCGTTCGCCTTCACCAGGACCATGAATCGCATCGGAACTGCTCCTTCACTTTCGGGTTTCGGGCCGGTTGGGAGGGGCCGCCCTGGTGGCGATTCTCCCGGCTCCATGAAGACGACGAACGAACCCGCCTGATTTCGACAGCCGCCGGCGGGCCGCTCAGGAACCGGCCCGCAGCGCCACACCCGGGTCGATCCGCGAAGCCCGCAATGCCGGCACCCAGCAGGCCACGATGCCGACCGTGGCCATCACCGCGACCACCGCCATCAGGGTCACCGGATCATAGGGCGCCACGCCAAACAGCAGCCCCTGCATCAGGCGTGAGAGCAGCACCGCGCCAACCAGCCCAAGCACCAGTCCAATCGCCACCAGCACGCCCCCTTCACTGATAACCATTCGCTGCACCCGCCCGGAGTCGGCACCGAGACTCATCCGGATCCCGATCTCGTTGGTGCGGGCGCTCACCGAGAAGGCGAGCACGGCCGCGATACCGATTGCCGCAACGATCAAAGCGAGGATACCGAACGACGCGACCAGCACGGCGTTGAGTCGCCGGGGTGCCACGCTCTCATCGCGAATCTGATCGATGGTCAGCACCTTCTCCACCGGCTGCTGCGCCGAAATCGATCGAATCGTCCGCAGTGCGGCAGGTCCGAGTGCGGCCGCATCGCCCCTGGTACGGATCACGAAACTCCCGGTCGGGAAGTCCCCCTGCGCAAACGGGAGGAAGAGGGCTGGCATCGCGGGCGCATCGAGCCCGCCATCTCTGGTGTTGCCCACCACGCCCACCACAGTGCGCCACTCGCCAGAGATGCCAGTGAACTTCAGCACCTCGCCGGTCCAGGCCACATTGCGCCCCAGGGGGTCCACACCTGGAAAGAGCAGGTCCGCCAGGGTCTTGTTGATGATGACGACCTTCTGGCTCCCGGCGCGATCCGTGGCTGCGAATTCGCGCCCCTTCAGCAGCGGAATGCCCGACGCCTTGAAGTAGTTCGGAGCCGCTGTCCGGTATTCTGACTGCGGCACCGGTTCGCCCGGGGTCACTTGCCTCCCTTCGGCCTTGATCTCGAGCAGGATCCCGGCGACACGGAGCGGGACGGTGGAGCCGAGTCCGACGTCGGTGACGCCGGGCATCGCGGCAAGCTGCGCCTGCATCTGTTCGTACTGCGCGACCGCCGTCGCGTTGTCTCCGCCGCCAAAGTCGCGTGGGACTTCCATCGTCAGCAACTTGTCACTCGTGAGCCCGGTGTCGACAACCGATAGCCGTTGCATCGTGCGGGTCAGCAGGCCGGCGCCGGTGAGGAGGACGACCGATACCGCGATCTGCGCCACCACGAGCGACTGCTGCAGGCGCTGCCGCTTGACGCCGCCACTGGTACGCCGCCCTCCAGCGGTGAGGGCCGCCCCCAGGGCATTCTCGCGGGTGAGCTTCGGGGCGTAGGAGAGCAGCACTGCGACCACCAGCACGAGGAGCATCGTGAAGCCGAGCACCATGCCATCGATCCGGATCTCGTCGGCGCGCGGGGAGTACCGCGCGGCGAAGGCGCTCAGCATTCCCACGCCGCCGAAGGCGAGCGCCAGGCCGAGCACGCCTCCGAGGAAGGCAAGGATCAGGTTCTCGGTGAGCAGTAGCCGGCGCAGCACGCCAGTCCCGGCGCCGAGCGCGGCGCGCACGACGAGTTCGTGTTCGCGACGCACCGCGCGCATCAGCGTGAGATTGGTGACATTGGCGCAAGCAATCACCAGAACGAAGGCAGCGGCGGCCATCAGCAGCCAGAGCGTGAGCTTCGCCTTCTGCCCGAGCACTTCCTGGAACGGCGTCAGGGTGACGTGGTAGCCCGAGGCGGCGTCATACGCTTCAGGGTGATCGGCGTGCGCCGTCTTCGTGATCCGGTCGACATCGGCGCGCGCCTGATCGACCGTCGCCCCTGGAGCGAGGCGGGCGATCATCTCCGTCATCCGGTGCGTGCGTCCGGTCACCATCATGGCGCTGAGGTGATGTTCGCTGTTCACCATGTTCATGATCGCGTCGATGCGCGCTGGGAAATACGGCGCCGGCTGCAATACCCCGACCACCGTCACCGACTTCCCGGCCACGCGGAGCGACTTCCCGACGATGGTGCTGTCCCCGCCGTAGCGACGAGTCCAGTAGTCGTGGGTCAGTATCATCACGGGAGCGGCGCCGGCACCGTCATCCCCCTGATTGAATGCGCGCCCCAGAATCGGGGAGAGACCCATCACCGCGAAATAGTTGCCGGTGACCAGCGCGACATCGATGCGGGTGGCATCGTTCTCGGTGACCAGGGAAAAGGTGATCGGCGAATACTCGGCGATCTCCTTGAGGGTGGTGGAGCCGGTACGGAAGTCGTTGATCTCCGGCACCGAGAAGGCGACGTTCTCCCGTCCTGGTCCGTCGGCAGACTGGCGGAGGTACATCAAGCGTCCGCCATCCTTGTGCGGCAGCGGTCGCAGCATCACCCCGCGCACCACGCTGAAGATCGCGGTGTTGGCACCGATGCCGAGGCCGAGCGTGACGATCACGGCGAAGGCAAAGCCGCGGGCCCGCGACAGCGAGTACCAGGCGTAGCGAAGGTCGAGGCGGGGCATGTCAGCGCTTCCTGTTGGTTTTTTGCAGGCCATGGAGGTAATCCTCGAGTCGATCGAGGCGCGCCTCCCAGAATCGGCGGTAGCTGTTGGCGTAATTTGCCACTTCACGCAGCGGTTTGGCGTCGAGGCGGCAAGGGCGCCATTGGGCATCGCGCCCACGGGAGATCAACCCGGCCCGTTCGAGCGTCTTCAAGTGCTTCGACACGGCCGGCAACGAGATTTCGTGGGGTTCGGCGAGTTCGTTCACCGTGGCATCGCCCTTCATCAGCTGCGCCAGGATCGCGCGCCGGGTCGGATCGGCGAGGGCGGCAAAGGTGGCGCTGAGCTGATCTGTCGCGACGACCATGACATTACACCCGTTGGTTAATTAACCCACAAGATAAGTACAGCACGGAACCTCATTGGTCAAGCCCCCTCTGAATCCCGGGTCGGGCATGGCTTCACCCCGCCAGGCCGCTGTTCGCCCCTCCGCGGATTCCCGACCGACCGGAACCCTCTCAACCTTACCGCGTGCTTGCGACCCCCTCCACCAATGGAGCCCATCGTGCTGATCGTCTGTTCCCTCTTCGCCATGCTCGCCGTCGCCCCGGCGCCTGTCGATACGTTACGCCCAGGGCATCGCGCCCTTGAACGTCTCACCCTGCGGCCCTCGCTCGACACCGTGGACGTGACCCTCGTGAGCGGCACCACGAAGCGGCCGCTGGTGCAAACCGTCACCTCAATCACCGAGACGACGCTCGGCCACACTGCGGCGTTCCTTGTGACGTTTGTCAATGCGAGCCCGCGCGGCGCCGCGTGGGACAGCGTGTGGGTCGATCGCAAATCATTCACCCCGCTGCGCCACGAGGCCGGCGCCCCCGGCAACGAGCTGCACGTCCGGCGCGAAGGCGATCGCTACGTCGGCACCGCCGTCGACAGTGGCAAGACCACGCCCGTCAACACCACCTTCGCGCAGCCGCTGCTTGATTTCTCGGTCCTCACCATCGTGGCGGGCTACCTGCCACTGGCACCCGGCTATCGGACCTGGCTGGCGGCTTGGGATTTTGCCCAGGGAAATGAGCGCATCGTGAGCGTGCAGGTCATCGGCGAGGAGTCGATCGCCGGAACCGGGAAGGCGTGGAAGGTACAGCTCGATTTTGGCACCCACTCGGTGACCAGCTGGTACAGTGACCGCAGTCGCCTCATGGTGCGGGGCAGCGTTGCCATGGGGAGCCGCGGCGAGATGCAGATGGAAGCACGTCACGGAACCTGACGCTGACATCGGGACCCTTCCGCAAAGGCCGGGTGGTGGCCATCCTTGATTTCGTCCATCACCCGGAGAATGCAATGAGCGGAGTCCGTGTCCTGGTGGGAACCCGGAAGGGCGCCTTTGTCCTGACGGCCGATGGCAAGCGCGACAAATGGCACGTCGCCGGGCCGCACTTTCCTGGCTGGGAGGCCTATCACATCAAGGGCTCCCCGGTGAACCCGGATCGAATCTATGCCTCGCAGACCTCGGCGTGGTTCGGGCAGCTGATCCAGCGTTCCGATGATGGCGGCGTTACCTGGAATCCGGTCGGCAACACGTTCGCCTACGACGGCGACCCCGGCACCCATCAATGGTACGACGGCACCCCGCATCCGTGGGAGTTCAAGCGCGTGTGGCATCTCGAGCCCTCGCTCACCGACCCCGACACCGTCTACGCCGGGGTCGAGGATGCGGCGCTCTTCAAGTCGACCGACGGTGGCGAGAACTGGACCGAACTCTCGGGGCTGCGCCACCACGGCTCCGGACCGAAGTGGGCGCCCGGGGCGGGCGGAATGTGCCTCCACACCATCATCCTCGACCCGACCAATCCCGACCGCATCTACATCGCGATCTCGGCAGCCGGAGCGTTTCGCACCGATGATGGCGGCAAGACGTGGAAGGCGATCACCAAGGGACTCAGCTCGCTGTACATCCCTGACCCGACGGCCGAGGTGGGGCACTGCGTGCACCATATCGCGATGCATCCCTCGCGCCCCGACGTGCTCTTCATGCAGAAGCACTGGGACGTCATGCGCAGCGACAACGCCGGCGACCTCTGGCACGAGATCAGCGGCAATCTGCCCACTGATTTCGGATTCGTGATCGATGTCCACGCGCACGAGCCCGAGACGATTTACGTGGTGCCGATCAAGAGTGACGCCGAGCACTTTCCGCTCGATGGCAAGCTGCAGGTCTTCCGCAGCCGGAGCGGCGGCAACGAGTGGGAGGCACTGACGAAGGGGTTGCCGCAGTCGGACTGCTACGTCAACGTGCTGCGTGATGCGATGGCGGTCGATTCGCTCGAGGGGTGCGGGGTCTACTTCGGCACGACGGGTGGCCAGGTCTACGCCTCGAAGGATGGCGGCGATCACTGGGAGGCGATCGTGCGCGACTTGCCGCCGGTGCTCTCGATCGAAGTCCAGACGCTCGGATGATCCGGGTCCAGCTCCCCGCGCCGCTGCGGGCGATCGCGAAGATCCCGGGCGACGAAGTCACCTTCGACCTGAGCGGAATCGTCACGCCGACGATGGTCGTCGATGCGATCGAGGCGGCCTATCCGATGCTTCGCGGCACCATTCGCGATGCCGCAACGCGCCAACGACGCGCTTTTGTCCGCTACTACGCCTGCGAGCGCGACCTCTCCCACGATTCGCCCGATGCCTCACTGCCCATCGAGGTGACGAGTGGCGAGGAGCCGTTCCTGATCATCGGGGCGATGTCGGGGGGGTGATGCTCCCGGCTCGTCGCTAAAGCGACGGCTCGGCTACCGCGGCTGAAGCCGCTTGGGTCGGCGGCGCTGCTGGGCCGGCTTCAGCCGCGAGATTCGCGATCAGGGTAAACCGCCTCACAGCGGACGTCGGTCTTCACCGAGTTCGCGATGTAGCACTCGCCGTGCGATGCGTGGTGCAGCTCGTCGATCTCTGCGCGCGAGGGGTGTCGCTCCCCCGAGAATGTCACCTCGGGGTGCAACGTCACCACACTGATCCATTCCCTGCCATCGCTTTCCTTCGCCATCACGCCGACGGCCGTGTCCGCGTAGCGGTCAACGCGGAAGCCACGCTTCACGGCGAGGTAGAGGAAGGTGAGCATGTGACAGCTCGAGAGCGCCGAGACGAACGCTTCTTCGGGGTCGACCGCGGCGGGATCGGAGAACGGCGGGCGCACGTGCAACGGCGACGCCGAGCCCGGCACCTGCGCTCCACCATCGAAGGAGAGCAGGTGCCGGCGCGAATAACGATTGTCGGTGAAGAGATCGTCGCCGCGGGTCCAGAGCAGGGAGGCGGTGTATTCGGCCATCCGGGCTACTGCACGGTCGGCAGGGTGAAGCGCCAGAAGCGACGGCTCAATTCATCGTACAGGTACAACCCCCGACGCCCGCTCAATGCCATTCCGGGATAGAAAGGACGCATCCCCGGGGCCGGAGCACGCATCCGTCCGAGCAACTCGAACGGCGCGCGCCGGAATACCAGGATGGAGACCTCACTCGAGACAGTGTCGATCTGTGCGACGTAGAGGACCGGCCGGACCCGATCCATGCGCAGCCCGAGGGCGAAACCGGCAAGGGAGGTGTCCTTCAGGACGGCACCCGAGGTGGCATCAAAGAGCAACAAATGGTTGTCCTGAAACGCGGGCGGAGTCCGTGCCCCGAGCAGCGCCAGCACGGTGCCGTCTGGCGAGAAGTCCACCCCCTGCGCATTTCGAGTCGGTGCCCGGAACGCAACATCGCCCGACGGGAGGGAGTAGACGGGAATGCCCGGCGCGGACCCATAACCGCTGATCGTCGCCCGATCGCCGCGGGGCGAGAAGTGAATACCCCAAGCGACAGTCCCTAAGTCCTCCTTCCAGTCCACGAGCTTGGTACCATCAGTCCGGAGGATCCAGGTCCCGCGATCATCGCCAATGAACCATGTGTTTGGCCCGAACTGGGCCCGGTTGTAGTACCAGATATCGTCTTTCAACCAGCCGATTTCAGGATGTTCGGCAATCTTCGTCGGCACAGGTGTGGTCACCCACGACTCCAGTACTCCTCCCGGAGGGAGGTAGAGCACGGTGCCCGGCAAATAGGTCGGCCCAGGCCCGGTCTGGGGATAGGCTCGACCCGGCGGCCCAATGCTCCTGGTCGTGCCGGTTTCGAGTTCAACGATGACCGGATATCCAAGGATGTTCATTCCATAGATGGCGGCGGTGTTGTCTCCCGTCCACTGGTACGGCTCGGTCCAGAGCGACATACCAGGATCCGCGTACACCCCGCCGTCCGCGAACCCTGCGATGCTGATTGCCGGCAACAGAAAGTGGTATCCGTCGACGTCCAGCGAGACCGAGAGCTGCCCAGTGGCTGCAGCGGGCAGCTTCCCGCTCATCACGGTGTCGCTGACCCGCGCGAGATTCACGGTGAAGGTGTCGGCCTTCAGCACCGCCGTTCCGGTGGTGTGCCGGAAATCGGCGGACGTCACCCGCACCTCGGCGCCGGGCCACGGATCGGGGACACTGATCGCGAAGGTGCCGGACGGTCCAGCGTCGGCGATGGTGCCGCAACCAGGGAGCAGGACCGAAGCTGCAATGACAGCGAGGGAGCGCAGCAGAGCGCGGGGCATATCGTACCTCCGGGGGGCGCACGATCGAGGCCGAGCTGCCTCCCGATCGGGACACAACTCGACCTCAATATTACGACCGGCGGCGGCCTGACGCCAACGCCTTACTTCTTGAGCAACTTCTCGCCAGCCTCTTCGTGCGCGCGCAGCATCTTCTGCCGATCGGCGAGGAAGATCCGGACCTCGCTCCGCTGCGCCTTGGCCGGCAGGGCGGCCACGTCCTTCTTGAGCAAGGCATCGTGGGCATCGATCGTGTAGCGCAGGTACGCCTGGTCAAAGGCCACGCCGGTGAGCAGGTTGAGCTTGTCCATCGCCGCTTTCTGCGCCCGCGCCATCATCGAATCCGATGGCAGCACCCGCACCACATTCAGCGCCTTGGCGAGGTTGGCGCCGTCGGTGAGCGACTTCTGATGATCCTTGAGCACCGTGGCGGCATAGCCCTTCACCGCGCCGTTGCTCCCCTTCGTCGTCGCCAGCGTCGACGCCTCGATCATGTTGGCATCAGCAGCGTTGATGGTGCCGAGTACCACCGCATCGCCGGTGCGCGGCATCACCTTGGCCTGCTGCACCGAATTCACCGGGCGCCCTTCCGTCACCGCGGGGGGCGGCGTGGGTGCCTGGGTCTGCATCATCATCAGAATGGTCATCATTCCAGCCAGCATGGCACACCTCGTCCTTCAAGGAGACTGCTTGGGAGCTGCCGTGGAGTCCTGGTGGCACTTGCCGCCTGCCGGATCCCAGACACGGCCGTTGACATCGATGAATGCGGAACGGAACTCGCCTTTGCCGAGCGTGAGCTTGAGGACACCGAAATAGCCCTGGACGCGCGCCGCGCTCGTGGGCCGCGGGTTATCACGGAAGCCGCGCAAATCGCCGCCTCCGGTTCCGACGACAAACTCCACCATGCCCTTGGTCGAATCGATGACGCCGAAAGCCGTCTGCGGATGGAAGCGCTCGTAATCGTGGTCGTGACCATTGAGGATCAGGTCGACACCGCCGTCCTGCAGCAATTGCCACATCGGGCGCACCGAAGGAGAATCACCGTGCCAGCCGGTGCTGAAGAGCGGCTGGTGCCAGTAGGCCATCGAGCAGAACTTCTGCGGCCCCTTCAATTCATTCCGGACCCAATCCTCCTGCGCCTTCCGCTCGGCATCGCTGAATGACGGGTTCACGATGATCTCGCCGTTGATCACGATCACGTGCCACTCACCCACGTCGTAGCTGTAGTAGCCCTTCTTGGACGAGCCGGCCTTGTTGCCGAAGTACTGGTAGTACGGCGCCGCACCGACGGTCTGGTGTTCGTGGTTGCCCGGCGTCGGGTGGATCTTCTTCAGGATCCGCTTGGTGGAGTCCCCCCACGACGGCGCGAAGCAGAGTGCGAAGTTGCTCGCCGAGCCCTCCGGGTAGGCATTGTCGCCGAGGGTGAAGACCTCGTCGGAGGCCACCTTCGCAGCACTGTCGGCCTTGAGGACACTGTCGACGATGCGGGCGGTTTGTTCATCGCCATCGGTGCCGCAGACGGCGATGTCGCCGACCCCGATCATCACCGAGGCCCCCGACAGTGCGACCTGCTCGGCGGTAGCGGTGGCCGGTGCCGGCGTGATGTTCACCGGAATCTTGCAGGCGAGCACCACGATGGTGCCGAGAATGACAAGTGTGACGACGCGCGATTTCATGGAAACATCCCTTCAGGAACGATGCGAAGCGTGATGACACCGGCGTGGCCGGCATCATTCGCGCGCATCACCCTGACATCTAGTGTGAGATCGTGGAACCCGACCCAGAACCCGGCGCCGAGGGCATTGTGCCAGCCGAAGGGAGAATTCCCCTTCACATAGACGCGTCCCGCGTCGGCGGTGGCGAGCAGACCGGTATTCACCGGCAACAGGAGGTTGAACGTGAACAACGGAATGCGGAGTTCGGCGGTGCCATAGAGCGAGGCATCGCCGGCGTAGCGCTGCAAGTCCAGTGTGCGGACATCATTGCGCCCGCCGATGAAGGCCGACTCCTGGAAGGGGAATTCGCCGAACACCTTCTTGCCGCCAAGGCGCAGGCCCAGGTAGGGATGCAACGGCAGCGGTAGCGTGACGTACTGCGCCACCAGCGCACTGATGTTGCCGAATGAGTGCTCGACATCCCACACCGCGGGGAAGTAGCTCGCGCTCAGGTCGATAATATTGCCGCGCTTGGCGTGGCGCGTCGGCACGCGGTTGTCGTGATAGAGCGACCAGCGCACGCCCGCCTCGCCGAACTTGCCGGCGCCATAGGGCAGCGATGCCGAGATGAATCTCCCAGGCGTGCTGTCGGTGATGGAGTACTGGGCTACCGGTCCGATGCCCATCGTGGTGGACTTGCTGAGCTCGATGGCCAGCGCCGGCTGGAACAGCCACTGCCGCTGATTCAGGGCGTAGAAATCAGTGCGCGGAGCCGAGGTTCCGATCACGATCCCATCGCTCTGGGGCGAAAGATTCCCCTGACCGTGATAGTTGAGCATCTCGAGGTCCGACACCCGGGCGAGGGTCGTGATATGGAGCGCCGAACTCTCGAAGCGCTTGTCGTGATTGAGCGCGACCGCAAAGCCCTTGGCCTTGAACGAGTAGCGGCCCTCGAGGGCGATCCTGCTGCTGTACGGTTCGTCCCGAAAGCCATAGCTCGTGCGGGCAAAGCCCAGGCGCGGCGCAACACCGAAATCGTGGTTGAGGCCGAGCCCTGCCGTCGGGCCGCTCTTGCCACCGTAATCCTTGTGCGGCTCGACCGGGCCGCCCGCCTGGTCCACCAGCGGTCGGCGATTGAACAGGGTGTCAGGGCCGTAGGAGACGCCCGTGGTGGCGCCGGAGTCGTAAAACCGGGTCGGGTGATGATTGCCCCCGACGACCGAGGAATCCACCAGCAGGTTGGTGCCGTTGCCGCCGATGACGCGCAGCGCGATGCTCGACCTCGCGGTGCCGCGCACCACGGCGGCATCATCGCCGCCATGGAGGTAGAGCCGCAGCTGCGTGGTCTCGGCCGCATCGAAGCGGCGGTAGAAATAGCGCTGGCCCGTGGCGTCGTCGAGCTCGACATCGACGTGACGTTCATCGACCCTGGTCACGATGGCCCGGTCGGCCGCGTCCGTCGCATGAATGTCGACGACGCCAGCGAGGTAGGCGTACAGGCGATCGGCCTCGGCCGGGAGCGAATCACGTCGCACGCGCAGCCGGCCACGAAGCGCCGGCACGCTGGCGTGATATTCCGCCGGCATCGCGGCAATCGCGTTGTCGATGGCCGCGTCACTGAGCTGCCGCGTCGTCGCCTGCGCGACCGAATCCCAGGTGCGCTTGTCGAGCCCGGCCAGCAGCCGGCGGTCGAACTGGAGCGAATTCCAGGTCAGGCCGCGGAGCGATGGATAGCCGCTGTCGAAGACCATCAGGTTGGCGGACATCTTCCGACTGATACTCGGCAGCAAGCCGCGCACCGAGATGAAGGCCTTGTCGTAGTCGCGCGAGATCGGCCGCCATGCAGCGCCGGTGGCGTCCTTGGCACGCGCCCACTTCCACTGCCCCGGATGCCGATCCCAGTTGTTCACGAGCATGTCGACGAGGCGTGCCGCGAGGAACGCCGTGGTGTCGATCCGCGTCGCCGGGTCGCGGTCCAGTCGCTGCAGCAGCGTGTCGCTGTCGATCACATCGATCGGACCGGGGAATCCCTCCGCGCCGCCAGCGTGCTTGCCGGGCACACGCGCGAAGCCGCCAACCCGGTGCGCGAACTCCTTGCGGAACTTGCCGAGCGCCGGATCATCGGGCATCGCAACGAGCACGGGCGTGTCGTGGTGCACCCCGACGGCTTCGAGCAATCGTGGCACGACAAGGTTCGCCGCCGGATGACTGTTGCTGATCTGATCCTGCGCCGTCCGGCGGGCCACGCCGACATCCGCCATGCCACCGGGGACCTCGACATGATCCTTGTCGAAGGAGCGGAAGACGAACTCCTCACCCGCCGGATTGGAGAACTGCAACGACTTGGTCTGCTTGCCGCCGCCGGCCTTTTCTGGCGTCAGTCCGCCCTCCGCGTGCTGCAGATCGAGCACCGGAATGCGCACCGGCTGGGTCCAGAGATCCCGGTAGGTACCACCCAGGAGGAACCGATGGAAGCCGCCGGCCTGATAGTGCTTGCCGACCGCCACGGTGACGCTGTCGTGGCTGCGAAGGTCGAGCGCCGTGCCCTGGGCGCGGAGTGCGAGAGGCGCGCCGAGCAGCAGCGCGAACGGCATCAGGGGGAAATGGCGGAAGCGCACGCGAAAGCTCCTCATGGCCGGCGATAGAGGGTGAGGCGAGCGGCATCCTGCTTCGCTTCATCGCCAATGATGAGAATGTGGTCGCTGGTGATGGCAAGTCCCTCGGCCTGTTCGTGCCCCTTGGGCAGCTCGCGCACCGATACCACGGCGCCAGCCGGGGTCACCTCGAGCAGGCCCTTCTCGATCGAGCCCACCAGGAGGTAATTGCCGTTGGCCGGATCGATGGCGATGTCGGAAGGATGAAAAGTTTTCCAACCCACTGATTCGGTCACCTCGGACATCGGGATGCGGAGGGCATTCGCCTTCTGGGCGGCGACGTCACCGATGCTGTCCACGGGCACCCGGAAGATCACCACGGCATCGCGCAGCGCCTTGTCGTGCACCGTCTTGCACGCGAGGAGCAGGGTGCGGTGCGCGGCGTCATACGTCATCGACTCGAATTCGCACTCGGCGCCGAGGCCGGTGTTGGTCATGGTGAACGGCACGGCGGTCTTGTCGGCACCTTCGAGGAAGCGGAAGAGCTTACCGTCACTCGTCAGCAACAACACCGTGTCGCCGATGGTCGTGATCGCCTCGAAATCACCCTGCACGCGCGGCGTGCCGACCGTGAACTTCTTCACGATCAGGCCGCTCTTGTAATCGATCTCGAATACCCGACCCTGCTCATCGCCGTGCGCGAGCAGCCGCCCATTGCCGGTGAGCGCCAGCCCGGACAGCTCCTTGAGCTGCTCGGGCATAATCCAGAGGGCGATTGGCTTGTCGGGGTTGCCGGTGCTGTCCGCCAGGGCGCTGTCGATTCTCGCCCGGCGTGCCGTCATGACGGCGCTGTCGCCGGTGGCGGCACCGGCGCTCGCACCGTGCCCGCACGCCGCGAGGAGCGCCAGCCCAAGCAAGCCACCGACCTTCACGACACTCACTTGGCGGCCTGCTTTTCGTGCGATGCGGCTTCGCCGACTTCGAGGTCGACCGCATTCACCGCATCGCCTGCCCCTTCACGAATCGCCGTGAGCATCTTGTCGCGCGTGACGCTCTTCCGGATCCCCACCAGGTAGTACAGTTCGGCTGGCTTGCCTTCGGTGGTGATCACCTGATCGAGGCGCCAGCGGCGGGCGAGGACGTTGAGGACGAGCTCGATCCGCTTCTGCGCTTCGGCCACGGATTCGGTCGTGACCGTGAGCACGGCATTGAAGCGGGGCTTCTTCTGTGTGGGCCCCAGCGCCTTGCTGACGCGATCGAAGCGCTTGGCGAGGACGGCGGCCTTCTTGGGGGAGAGCGCCAGAATCAGGTCGCGGTCGGGCACGCCCAGTGCAGTATCGCGTTCGGCGAGATCGCCCAGCGGCTCGGACCACTGTGAGGCCGCGGTTGGTTCGAGCACGTTTCGGCCGAAATCGTACCGCCAGATCATCAATACGACGAAGTTGAATGTCACCGAGAGGACCGCAGCAACAATCAGCGACTGCACCCCGGCGGCGAGGCCGACGCCGATGCCGAGGAAGATGTAGACCATGTCGCGGACGTCCTGCGTCGTGGTCCGGAAGCGCAACCCCGCCACGATCCCGCCCAGCGAGAAGGCGAGTGCGAGGGAGGTCCGCACCACGAGCACGATCCCCGCGACGACCAGTGGCAGGATCACGAGGGTTTGCACGACGCTCTGGGAGAAGTCGCGTGCGCGTCGCGCCGACATGAAGACCCAGCTCACCGGCAGCATCAGGGCGAGGGTGCTGAACATCACGATGAGGGTGGTGATGACCAGGTCGAGTCCACCCTCGACCGCGACACTCCCGCCTTTCACCGCGGGAGCGAGTCCATCCGCAAGGAGATCGGGATTCCCGGTCAGCGCGGCGACGTGCCCTCCACCGAAGAGGAGTGCCGCCGCCCCGGGCACGAAATAGCAGACCACGAAGATCACGGCGCCGAGGAAGAGATAGTATGCGACCAGACGCTGGATCGGTTTCGCTGACCCGAGGGTGAGCGCATCCATCATCCGCTTGAAGAATCCCATCTCGCCGTCCGTGGAGGGTGTGGTGTCTCGATCCTGTCACGCTGGAAGACGGACTAGTCCTTCCGGGAGACACCACATTGGGACGTGCGTGCAAACGCTGCAGGGTGCGTCGTCTACCCCGCGATCACCTTTGCTCCATCTTCCGGGTGAGGGGGCGGCGCCTCACTGTGCGCGAAAGACCCCCACTGCCCCCTTCGTCGCATCCGCGAAGGCGTGGCTCACGAACGGATACAGGCCTGCCTCGACCAGTCGCAGTTCGAAGATGGCGCCCCCACCCACCGGCACATTCCAGGTCTGCATCCCTTCAAACGGCCGCCCGAATCCATCGGCGATGACACGATCGAAGATCCCGCCGACCACGTGGAAGGATGAGATGCGATTCGGCCCCGCGTTTACGACATAGAGCCGGATCGGCTTGTTCAGGGCGGCCGGAATGGGATGCGTTGCGTAGCGGGAGGCGACGCCATTGAACACGACGTAGTCGGGCGAGGCGTTGAGGACCTTGTCCCAGTTCATCCCGTGAATCGAATCGGCTCCCGCCGCCGGCCCGAGATAGAACTCGCTCTGCACCAGCACGAACTCCTGCGCCGGGGAGCGCGCCACACGTGGGTCGATGATCAACGCGCCATACATCCCGTTGGCAATATGACTCGCGACCGGTGCCGTGCCGCAGTGGTACATGAACACGCCAGGGACCCGTGGCACGAACCGGAATTGCACGCTGTCGTGGGGCATCACATTGCGATAGGCACGATCCGGTGCCAGCTCGGCCGCATGAAAATCGATGGAGTGGGGCATCGGCGCGCCGTTGACGAGCGTGACATCGACGGTGTCCCCGACGGTGAAGCGCATTGTGGGGCCCGGGACAATGGAATCGAAGGTCCAGGCATCGTACATCACGCCCGGTGCAATCTCGTGGCGGATATGCACGGTCACGAGCCGCACGGTGCGGTGCCGGCTCGCGGTGCGAGCCGGTGCGTCGGCTGCACGATCGGGGGAGGTGCTGGGTGTCCCGATCGGGGCCTCCCCGTGCGAGACGGCGGCCGGGGAGGCCGCCGGGGCCGCCGGGGCCGCCGCCGGCTTCGTGCTCGCGGGCGGGGCGGCTGGAGTCGTGCGTGGGGTATCGCAGGCGCTGATGGTGAGCGTGGCGATCAGGAGCAGCGAGATCTGACGCATCCGGGACCTGCGAAGAGGGGAGATGGTGAGAGTACTCGTCTGTCCCCCCGGGCGTAACTCCTCCGAAGGACTACTCCATCCCCTCGAAGAACTCCACGACCCCGGTCTCGAGCGAATATTCGGCCCCCACGACCCGCAACCCTTCCTTCTGCGAGAGCCGCTCGACCAGCTCGGATCCGTGTCGCAACTGGTTGACGGAGGCGCGCACGTTGGCTCGAACGGCCTGGCGGACGAGCGCCTCGTGATCGTGACGCAATTCGGTTTCCAGCAATGGTGCCACCGACGGCCGCACGCGATCGACGATCGAATGGAGGTTGCGGTACTTCTGCTCGGTGTGATTCAGGAGTTCATCGAGGGTGGCGAGGATCGCCCCGCACTGCGAGTGCCCCAGGACAACCACGAGCCGAGTGTTGTACTGGGCCGCCGCAAACTCGACGCTGCCGACCTGCGATGGCGCGACGATATTGCCGGCGACCCGGATCACGAAGAGGTCGCCCAGCCCCTGATCGAAGACGATTTCTGCCGGGACGCGCGAGTCGGAGCAACCGAGGATGATGGCGAATGGCTCCTGCGCGGCGGCGACCTCGTGACGGCGCGTCTCACCGGCACGGCTCTGCGCCCGAACCTCGTGTACGAAACGGTGGTTGCCGTCCTGGAGTCGCTGGAGCGCTTCAGCTGCGGGAATCACGTGGCGGGATCCTTTCCTGTTGAGCACGCGGGAATCGCGTGCGTTGCCGTCGGAAATAATACACTCCTCGGCAACCCTGCCCTGCGCCTCTCTGGGTGAGCGTCAGAGGGACGCTAGAAGCTCATCGAGAGAGAATTCCAATCCTCGACCCGGCACCCACGGTAGCGAGCAGGATGGAACCGGTACGCTTTCATCATCGCGACCCACCGAGGACGGTATCGCTCGTCGAACGGCGGGCCCACGATCAGCACGCTGTCGACCGCTCCCCCACGGGTAAGGTGCAGCTGGACCGTATAGTGCTTCCCCTTCATGCTGCTGGGGTACCCGTCGGTCGGCAACACGAGCTGCAGGGGTTCGGACGCTTGAAAAGTCGTGTCTCGCGGCACCGGCGAGCGCACCAGCGAATCCGCGGCACACTCCGCGTCCGAGCGGAGCGGGTACGGCTTCGGCTCCGAGGCGAGATCGCGCAATTTGAGTTGGGCTTGGGCGGCCGAAGGGTTCATGGCCAGCGCGAGAGCGAAGAGGAGGGGGATCCTCACGAGAAGCTCCGTCGGGGAGGGACTAGGGAATCCACTCCAGCAATTTACCGGGTTGCAGCTCGAAATAGGTACAGAGGATATCCAGGGTATCGGAGTGCAGGCGACCAAACTCGCCGCCGGGGCGCGAGAGGCGATACGCGGTCGGGTAACTCAGGTTGGTGGCCTTGCTGAGGGCGTAGGCCGAGATCTTGCGCGCTTTCATGATTTCGTGAATGCGAAGCCGTACCATGAGATACCTTCCGGCTGGTCCGCGTGATCCTGGCAACGGGTCTGGCGGCGTAGCTCACGACAATAGAACGGACTGACTCGAATAGCTATCGCTCCACCCCTCTCACCGCGAGTGTTCGGGCGGTTTTTCCGTCTCCACCCTTAGATTGATTGCACTCGCCAGCCGGATACCCGAAATTGTGAAGGCGCGTCGCGGGCTCGGCGGAGTGGGCGATTTTCGACCGACGGCCCTCGCTCGAGGCCTTGGGTGAGGAGCCAGCGAGATATACCGTAGCGGTATACCTCGCTGGCCTCTATGGTTAGCGGGCGAAGGCGCTCGGCACGCGCATCGTCCCCCTGCGTCACCTCCAAGGAGGGCACTTGCCCCCTGCGAAGCCGGACCCGTCGGTCGCTCCTCCAGGCACCCCATCGATTTCCCTCGTCCTCATCGACGACAATCGCCTGCTCCGTGAGGGGCTGGTCACGATGATCCATACACAGCCCGGCTTCAAGGTGCTGGCGGCCTTTGCCGACGTCGAAGAGGCGGTGGAAAAGGTGCGTGAAGTGCGCCCCGATGTGGTGCTACTCGACTTCGGCCTCGCCGATCACGACTCCCTCGCACTTGCGGCCTCGGTGCACAGTGAGGTCCCCTCGGCCTACGTCATCATGATGGGGTTGCTCCCGCTCCAGGACGATGTCGCCGACTACGTTCGTGCGGGGGCCTCGGGCTTCATCATGAAGGACGCCTCGTTCGAGGAGTTCTTCCGGACCATTCGTGAAGTCGCCGCTGGCCGGGAGATCCTCCCCCCGGCGCTCACCAATTCGCTCTTCGCCCAGATTGCCCGGAACGCGGTCCGGACCAGCAAGGCGAGAGTGCTGGAGGGGGTCCGGCTCACGGCCCGTGAACGGCAGGTCATCGATCTCCTCGGCGAAGGGCTCAGCAACAAGGAGATCGCTGCCCGTCTGCACATCGCCGTGCACACGGTAAAGAGTCACGTCCACAACGTGCTGGAAAAGCTGGCGCTACGGAGCCGCCTTGAAGTCGCGGCGTTTACCCACGGAGGAGGGGGAGTCTCGGGTAGCGACTCGTAGGAATTCCCCGGCCCTTCCCGATCGGGGCGGCTCTGGTCTGGTCACAACGAGCGATTGTCCCCGCTCTGACGGACCCCCACCTTCAATGAAGCATCTCTCACCCCCCATACGCGCGGAGGACAGAGCAACTCAAACGGCGGATGGTTCAGGTCGACAAGCGTGTTTCCATGGTACTCCTCGATGACGACCGCCTCTCCCGCGATGGTGTCCTCGCCCTGATCCGCGCGGAACCTGGCTTCAAAGTCCTCGCCACGTCTGCCGCGCTCGATGTCGCCCTCGAAACTATCGGCTCCACCAAACCCGACTTGGTTCTCATATATCTGTCGCAGGATGACGAGGATGCCGTAATGCTCGCCGGCGCCCTGCACGGCGAGTACCCGAAGTCGCGGACCATCGTACTCGGTCTCCGGCTCCCGAATGAGAACGTGGCCCGCCTCATCCGTGCCGGCAGCTCGGGGTTTGTGATGCACGACGCCTCCTTCTCGACCCTGCTCGATACCATCCACGCAGTGGCCGCTGGCACGCAGGTCCTTCCCGAACAGCTTGCTGGGGCACTCTTCCGGCAGCTCAAGCATCACGCCGCGACTGGGCGGGCCCAACGCCGCCTCGACACCTCGCGACTGACCCAGCGCGAACGCGACGTGACAGCACTGATCGTGCAGGGGCTCAGCAATCGGGCCATCGCGGAACGGCTGAAGATTGCACTCCACACGGTGAAGAGTCACGTTCACCAGGTGCTCTCGAAATTGTCGGTGAACAGCCGGCTCGAGGTGGCAGCCTATTCGCGCGACAACGCGAGCCACCCAGAGGATGGCCGAAGCAACACGGCGTGAGCTGGCGTGACTGTGTAAGGAATTGAGGACCCGGCGTCTCACATTCAACCTGCCGCTGGAGACGCAGTCCGACAGCGCTGCACTCGGCCTCCAGTACGAACCGACGGCCGGCCGAATCTGGACTCGATCCCACGGGCGAGGGAATCGCCCAGAGAATGGCATATGACCAAGCTACTGCAGGCGATGCATACCCTGGCCGAAGAGTTCAGGAGCGCGGTGGAGTTGATCGCCGAACGTGATGGGGAGCCACTCGATGCTGGAAGATCGCCGCCAGCCAAGGGCGATGCGTCCCCCCCGAATGAGGAAGGATCGTCTTCGTACATCTGGCAATCGCCCTGGTCCTGAACTGGACTCCGGAGGGGTCTCGCGGGGAACTCAGGCCCGGTGAGTTCGGCCCGCAATGGTCAGGCGTCCGTCCGCTTCAGGCACCAGCATTTCGGGGAGCACCAGGTTTCCTGCTTCGTCCGTGAGCGGAACCGGCGGTACGAATGCCCGCCCTTGCGCGTAGTCGACGCCAAGCGTCTGCAAGACGCGCACAGCGTTCTCATTCCCCACCTGCTTCGCGATCGTCGGGATTCCGACACTTCGGCCGATCTGCGTCACCGCATGCACGATGCTGCGGTACATCGGATCGCCAGCGACCTCGTTGACGAACGACCCGCCAATTTTCAGAAAATCCACGGGCAAGGTCCGCAGGTAGGTAAGCGACGTCACACCGGTCCCGAAGTCCTCGAGCGCCATGCCGCAGCCGGTCGTGCGCATGTTGGTGAAGAAGCGGACCGTGCGCGAGAGATTAACGAGGGCGGCCCGCTCCCCCACTTCGAAACAGAGCGATCCCGGTGCGACGTCGTGTCGGGTCAGTTCCTCCACGATCGTGGGAATCAGCGAGTCGTCGGCGAGTGCGGATGCACTCAGGTTGATCGAGAAGACCGGCAGCGGCGAGCGCGTGTGCTGGCGGCGCCACTCGCGGAGCAGTCCGATGGCGCGTCGAATCACCCAGAGGTCGATCGCCGGCATCAGGCGATAACGCTCGGCCTGCGGCAGGAAATCGGCGGCCTTCTGCATCCGCCCGTGGCCATCGGGGAGGCGGAGCAGGATCTCGTAACGTCGCGCCAGCTTGAGTGCCGGTTGCAGCGGCACGATCGACTGGCCGTAGAGCTCGAATTGACCCTCCTCGATCGCGCGCATCAGCCGAGTCACCTGACGATCCATTCCGACCAGCCGGCTCGCTTGCTCCGCGAGCACTGGCTGACGATGAATGCGATTGCCACCGCCTTCCTTCGCGGCGTAGCACGCGGCATCGGCGAGCCGCAGCACCCCCGCAATCCCGCCGCTCCCCGCGGTGACCGGCACCATGCCGATGCTCACGCCGATGGTGAAGCGGTTCCCGGCCCACTCGAAGTGGTAGTTGTCAAATTCGCGCCGGATCGACTCCGCAATCCGTTCGGCCTCAGCCATCTCGCAATTCTCGAGCAGCACACCGAACTCGTCGCCGCCGATCCGCGCCAGCGTATCGTGCTTGCGGAGCTGGCCGTTGAGTAGGGGGCCAAGGCTTCGCAGCAGCGCGTCACCAGCATCGTGCCCGCAACTGTCATTCACGGCCTTGAAGCGATCAAGGTCAAGGCAGAGGAGGGCGTGCTCACCATCCATCTGGGCAAGCCCGGCCAGCGTGTGCGTCAGCCGTCGTTCGAATTCGCGGCGGTTGAGCAGGCCGGTGAGCAAATCGTGGCTCGCCTCGTAGGAAAGCCGGTGTCCGACGCGCCGCTTCTCGCTCTCGTCCTGGATGACCATCACGACGCCGGTCATGACCCCGTTTCGATCGTTGATCGGGGCAGCGGAGTCCCCGACGGGTACTTCCGTTCCATCGCGGCGCAACAGGAGCAGCCCTTCCTCGAGTTCGACGGCCCGTCCTTCAGCGAAGCAGCGCACGGCAGTGTTGGGGACCGGGAGCCGGCTGATCTCCGAAATCAGGGGGAGCACGGCGTCGAGTGATTGTCCGATCGCTTCGCTTCCTGTCCAGCCGGTCAGACGTTCCGCCACCGGATTGAGGTAGGTGATGCTGCCGCTTTCGTCGGTGGTGATAACCGCGTCGCCAATCGCCTCGAGAGCGCTGTGCGCCCCCTCGTTATTGCGAGAGCGCGACTCCTGCGCGCGCCGCCATTGCGTCAGATCGCGCACCATCACGAGCGACCGGGCCTCGGGCCCCTGTCCGAGTGGCCTGCGACTCAACTCGACCGGGAATTCGCTTCCGTCGCGACGTCGGGCGAAACAGTTCACCGACTCGCCAGCCAGGGAGACCGGTGGCCAGCCGCCTTCCTCCCGGCGATCGGCACCGAGGAGTCGCTGGAATCGATCAGGAATGAAGCGGCCCATCTCTTCACCGAAAAGCTGCTGTTCCGTCCAGCCAAAGAAATGTTCGGCCTCGGCGTTGAGAGCGATCACCAGGCCGCTCGCGTCGAGCACCACGAGCGCATCAGGCGCGGCATCCAGCAGGTCGCGGAATTCAGTGGTAATGGCTGACAGGAAGTCTCTCGATCGCTGCGTCGACTCCGCAGCCAGGAAGCACTCTCGTGGAACCGTCGACGACCCCGCCGACTCCAGCATTGGGGGAAAGTTATGGTCTGCCCTGCAACAGGAACATCCGTCTTTGGGTGGGGTTTTGCCCTAGCTCCGGATGATGAAGGAGTCTTCGGGAAGCGAGGTGGTACTCAGGGGCCGGCGGTGGTGTGAGTGCCGATCACTGGAGTGCTGCATCCCGCGGCGCCGAAGAGTGGCGGCAGTCCGGCGTAGGGATCCGTGAACTGGGCGATGAGCATTCTGGTATTGAGGGTGTCCCTGAGGGTGCCTTCGACCGAAGCGGCCTGATCGACGCCCACTGGTCCGAAGAGTCGGAGGACAACCGATCTGGTGCTGAGATTGACCGTACCGTAGAGACGGCCGCCAGCACTCTGCCCGCTCCAGGTGGACGCGAAAGTCAGTGAACCACCGGGCTGAACCTCATCCGAGGAGCCCGTGAAGGTCAGCAGGAAGGGACCGCTCACACAGCCCGTCGCCTTGGGAGCCACGCTCCACACGCCGACAACTTCCGACGCCGATAGCGCTCCACCGGCGCTGCCGGTCGCGCCGCCGCCGCACGCTGCCAGCAACATCAGCATCAAACACAACGGGTTCAGTTGGCGACAATTCGGCACAAGGCGGGCCACGGGAGACTCCAGGCGGGGGACAAGGAACCCAGATACGACACACGACGAAGGGAGCGCTCAGGTCGAGCGAACGTCGCCCACGACGACAGCACCAGCGTCGGAATCTTCGAGTGCGCCAAGTAGAATGGTGGAACACGAGGGGCACATGCCGTGCGTCAGCTGCGGCAATGGCGCGCCACCGAAGAGGCCTAGCACCGTCACCGCGGCCTCGATTTCGACCCAGCTATCGTCCCCGAGGCGCACGCGCTTGCACCAGCCGCAGATCGTCAGGAGCGTGTCGGCCCGGGGATGGTCGCTGTCGAGCAGGAGCATCGCGGCACGCCCCTGCTCCCAGACCGAGGTGACCTGGAACACCACGCCCCCTTCGCCATCGGCGGTGATCTCCATCGCCAAACCGCGACGGGTCGATGGCGCGTCACAGCGAAACTGGAAGCGCACCGGGAGCCCGCCATCGCGCACCCGTTTTACCATACCGCGGTAGAGGGCAATGGTGGTGGGGTCGGCGAAGAAGTCCCAGAGCGGTCGCCCCAGCACGCGCGCAGGTTCCAGCATCCCGCCGCCATTCTCGGCCGCGAAGATGCTCCACCCTTCATTGACGTCGGTCAGGCAATCATTGAAGTCGATGCGATAGCGGACCGGGGAATTACTTGGCATTCCAGAAAGGTATCCTCTGGTACGGTGCGGCGACCGGCTACTTCCAGCCGCGCTTCTCCTGGCGGCGCAGATTGAACCAGGTGAGCGCTGCGAACAACGCCACCTGCCCCGCCCCGAAGCCCCACCCGCCCCAATGGAACGCGAAGAGGGTGATGATCCCGATGATCAGCGATAGCCCGGCCACCGTGAAGCCGGCACCATACTCGTGGTCGCCAAGGCGATAGTAGAACACGCCGGTGACGACCAGGAGGAAGACGACGAGTGGCACGATCAGGCTGGCGGGAGATCGAGGAGCTCGAGTGCTCGCGAAGCGTCGGGGTTCGGAACCGCGATCGTGGCGCCACCCGGCGCCCACCCCGCGAAGCCCGCTCCGAAGATGCCGGCCTGATCACCACGCAGGATCACTTGCACCCCGGCGCCCTCGAGCGTCGCTCGCGCGATGTCGGCTTCGATCCGGGTGCCGTAGGTGACGATGTTGGTCCAGGCGGATTCGGGCATGGGGGCTCCGGTCTTGAGAATGTTGACGCGTCCACCAGCTATGGCTTAGGCCATCCCGCACTCAGCTCGACGATCCCCACCGCGAGTCGTGGCCGCCACCACTCCTCGCCGTGGTTGCCGTTGGGCACCTCAGTGTAACTCACGGAGTAGCCGTTGGTGACGAGCGCGTCGCGGAAGCGTCGCGTCGCCTCGATGAAGACCGGTCCGCTACCGCCGAGGGTCGCGTGGGTCTCGAGTGCGCCGACGTCGAGCACAAAACGGATTGGCTGCCGCGCCGCGGTGCGGACCTTCCGGGCGAGCCATTCGTACGGCGCCCCGTTCGACCCGTTGGCACCGCGCCAGAACGCACCGCTCTGCGACCAGACATTGCCAAAGAGATCGGGTCGCGCGAATGCCGCGAAGGCCGCACCCACACCGCCGGCGCTCGACCCCGTCACGATGACGCGCGCAGGGTCGCGCGTCACGCGCCACCCTCGTTGCAGCCACGGCATCAGCTGCGACCCGAGGAAGGTGGCCATGCGCGGTGCATTGCCGAGGTCGGCGATGCGTACCGCGCCGGCGGAATCGTCAACGAGGAGCGCCACGAAGGCCGGGGCGTACTTTCCGGCCGCGAGCGAATCCAGGACGCGCGGCAACGGCATCGTGTCCTGATAGCTGCTGCCGTCGAACGCCACGATCACCGGGTAGGGAGTGGCCCGCCGGGCATCGTACCCGGGTGGCGTGTACACCCAGACTCGACGGAGGCGCTGGTAGCTGGAATCGTAGAGGGTGTGCAGTTCCACCCGGCTGCCGGCCGATGCAGGCCGTTGAGCCGCTGCGGTCGAGAGCGCAGCGGGGAGCAGGGTGACAAGCAGCAGCGCGACGCGAGACGTCATGGCTGACCCCGGGTGGTCGTGGCCGACTCGGCGGACCCCCGAAGACTAGCCGATCGCGAGCGTCCCCGCCCCGGCGTCGTAGGTCGCAGCGAACTTCGCGAGTCCGCTGGTCTTCTGCCCCCCGGTCCAGCTCCCCGACCCGGCGAAGGTGGCCCCGTGCCCGCTGCAGTAGAACGAACTCCCGTTCACGCTTACGGTGACACCGCGGTGCGGACAGACCAGCGAGAGCGCGAGGTAGCTCGTCTCGCCGGTCCGGCTCACCGCGATCGGCGTCCCGCTTCGGGAGCCATTGTCGACCAGGGCGATTCCCCCGACGGTGGCGAGTGCGGGGTAATCGGCGAGCCGTACGGTGAATTTCGTGATGGCGGGCGTCGTCGGCAGCGAGGCCCCGCACGCGGCGAGGCCGGCCGCCCCCATCGCCAGCAGCGTCTGCCCGAGGAAGGCGCGCCGGTCGATGCCGGTACAGCCATCGCAGGGCACACTTACGCTCCCTTGGACAGCAGCACCACCGACGCGCTCCACCCCGAGGGATCCTTGTCGTTCTTGTGCATTGCCTCGACGTTCACGACGATCTCGTCTCCCTGACGCGCGATGCTGAAGCGATCCATGTTGCGCGTCGCGCGCCCCGAGATGAACGTGCCATCGGGCTTGTACTTCGAGTGATGCTTCGGGCACTGGAACTGGCTGTCGCCCTCGTTCCAGCGTAGCGCAGTGTTCTGGTGCGGGCACGAGAGGTTGAAGGCGTAGATCTCGTTTTGCCAGCGGACGAGAATCACGTCGTTCTCCTTGTCGATTTGCACCCCGTCCTTCGCGGGCACGGGATAGCTCGGGTTCTTGCCGACCCAGCGACGCAGGCGCAGAGCGGTTGGTGCGGCGGCCGACAGCCCGGACGGCATCCCGACCATGATCAGGGCGCCCAGGGTGGCGAGTCCGGCATGCTTCACGAACGCACGACGCCCGGCGAGCGGGCAGTCGTTGCATTCGGGGTGTTCGTCGTTGGCACGATCATCAGACTGCGACATCGGCACCTCCAGGGTCAGCTTGAACTCAACCGGCATTCACGAGTGCGGCGCCGGCGATCGCGGTACAGGTCCAGAGAAAGAGCGAGAAGACGGTCGATCGGTGGAGCCGCCGCCAGAGCCAGGGCAGATCCTCGCCACGACGCAGCCGCCGTTCGGTGAGCATCAGGACCACTCCATTCAGGAGCAGCAGCGTCACCAGCGTGAGCTTGACGAGAAAGACCGGTGACTTGGCGAAGGTCTCGACATCGGCGGCCGCGAGCGCGAACCCGCTCGCGAAGAGGAAGACGAGCGCAATCATCACTGGTCGGTGCGTCGAGTGCAGCCGGCGCAGCACGTCATCGCCGGTCTCCTCGCGATGTCGCTTGGCTCGCAGCGTATCACGATCCGCCGCGATGGCGATTCCGCCCCCGAGCAGCATCGCCACCAGATGCACCGAGGTCACGCCCGTCTCGAGCAGCTTCGAATCGGCGTAGAGTGCATTCCATGGTGCAAAGAAGTCGGTCAGGGTCGCTATCAGCGTTGCAAGCATCAATCTCTCCAGAGCCACATCATGACTGTCGAAGCAACCGAGAGACTCATCGACCCGACGGCGAGTGCGCGGTGCGTGTTGGCGCCGCCGTCGGACTCTCGTGCCGATTCGGCCGAGGCGGCGGTGGCGAGAAAGCCGGCATCGGCCACCAGCATCGCGATGCTGTGCACCCAGCGCCGCGTCTTCCCCGTCGGTTCTTTCCGCGATGCCACCAGGTTGTACACCCCGGTCACGGTATTGACGGTGAAGAGCACACCGAGGCCGGCGGCGATCGCCGAGTGCGGCCCCTTGAGGCTCGAGCGTTGGTTACCGAGCGTCTGCTCATCCTTCAGCAGCTTCTGGCCCACGAAATATTCGGCGATGAATACCGGTAACTCGAGGTAGCTGCCGATCTTGTGGACCGTGAGCGAGGTGTGGTAAAGACTGCTGTATTCGATCGCCTTCCGTCGCGTCGTATCGCCGGATTCGCCGCGCGGTTGCGGTGCGAGACCCGCGCGCGATGCGCCCGCGCAACTACTGCACGCCGGCGCGCTGGTGCGCGAGAGGGTATCCTGCGTTTGCCCGGACAACGGCGCCGCAATGAGCACGGCGGTGACGAGCAGAGGGGTAAGTCGGTAACCAATCATCGGGCAGCTCCGTGCCGAAGCGGAATACTGGCCCGCAGTGGATGCAGTGACACGGTGAAACGCACTGAATCCTCCGGCCAGCGTAGCAAGACGACACCCGCGGCGGCGACCTGCACACGCTGCACACCGGCCGGCAGTTCGATGCGATACCGCTCGGCCGGCACCTGATTGTCGATGATCACCTGGTCCGTGGCGACGGCATACGCCGTAACTCCGCCTTCGGAATGGAAGGCAATGTCATTCCCCTCCGAGCGCACCAGCTCCACCACGCCGCCACCCTGCGACCGCGTGAACTCCACCCGGAGACTCGGGTGAGCCGCCACGGCGATCCCTGATGCGGCCGGGCTCCGGCTCACGATGGCGGGCGTGACGGGTGGTGAGGAGCGGATTTCCCGTGCCTGGGGAGCCGCGTCGCGCCCGAGCCACTGCCGCAACGGGGAACCCGGGATGACTGCCGCCGCGGCCGCGATCGCGAGCAGGATGCCGCCACCCGACACGGCCACAACCCGGCGCACCCGCCCGGGCCGCTGCGCCACGGGCGGGTGTTCGGCCCCGGCCGGGATCGGATTGTCGAGCAGCGTCAGCAGCTCGCCAACGGCGAGTTGATCATCGGCGAGTTGCCGCGATCGGTCGTGGCAGCGCGCGCAGCGGGCAAGATGGTCCGCATCCAAAGTTGATCCGCTCGATTCGCCGAGGCCTGCGGCAAGCAGCACCTCGTCCGGTGGGTGGCGCTCGTCAGTCTGGATCACCGTGCAACTCCTGATAGGCCTGGCGAAAGGAGATCCCGGCGCGCAGCAGGATCGTGCTCACATTGGTTTCAGTCAGCTCGAGCGCGACGGCGATTTCACGATAGCTGTAGCCGGAATGCCGCAGCAGCAGCACTTCGCGCTCGCGAGGCGGGAGCCGGTTCAGTGCCGATCGCACCTGGCGACGCTGCTCGTCCTGATCGAGTGCGACCGCAGGATCCGGGGCGGTCGACGGACGCGGCGCATCGTCGCCGGCCGCGGTCAGTAACTGCAGCCGTCGACCGGCGCCGCGGAAATGATCCCGCAGGAAATTGTTGGCGACGGAGACCAGCCAGGCACCTGGCTCTTCGGGAAACGATCCGCGGTCGAGGAGCCGGACGAACGCTTCCTGCGCGACGTCGGCAGCGAGTTGTGGGTCGCCCAGCGAGCGATCGAGGTAGCGAAACAGGGCGGGATGGCGCTCACGATAGAGTACAGCGAACGCAGTCTCGAATTCACTGAGCGGCGCGCTGTCGGGAGCGGGACGACCTTTCCTGGCGAACGGACGCATCAGCGGCGAGTCCGGGCCGGAGGAGAAGGGAGCGGCGAGAGTATCCACAGCAGGAGGAACGGGTGACACGACCACTTTGTCACACGGGCCTCCGTATCGGCCTACCTCAGTGGATCCACCCCAGTTCGAGGACGACGCCACGCGGCGTGCCACCCAGCAACTGCAGCCCGCCGTTCGCGAGGGCGACCACCCCCGCGGGGTCGCTCCGATTCAGCAGGTTCTCGAGGCGCAGCGACGTGGTAATCCCTCGCGAAGCCGTCGCTCCGAAGCTCCAGAGATGGCGAATCCCGGCATCGAGCCGGAGCCGGGTCGGAAGCCGCAGTCCGTTTACCGGCCCTGCCACGGTGCTGGCGACGCCCTCCATCTCGCCGACGCCGGTCGCACTCGAGAACGGACGCCACTCGAGTCCGGGGAGCATCGGCGTCACCGGCTGTCCGCCGCCGCTGCTCCAGGCGAGTTGCACGGCGGTCCGGTGATCTGGATGCCACGTCGCCGCCCCCGAAAAGAGCCACGGCCGCGCGCTGCCGATCTGGTAGGATCCTCCGGCGATCTGCTGCGTGGCACTCGCCAGCCCGACCGTGGCACGCAATGCGAGCGGACCGCGCGCCGCCTCGAGGGAGAGATTGACCCCGCGTGCCTCGCCCTCTCCGAATGCCGGCGGGGTGTCGGAGAAGAATCCCGACGACGCAGCAGCCGGCGTCACCACACCATACCAGCGCCGCAGGTAACCATCGGCTGATAGCGTCGTGCCGTGACCAAGCTCGCGTGAGAGAGTGAGAGCGTACTGGTCGGCGCGTGCGATGGGCACGTTTGCCGCAGTCGCTGCCGGAAGGTTTGGGGAGACGACCGTGCTGGCGAGATTCTCCTCGTTCAGAAGCGACTGCACGGCCTGATGGGTACGACCGAAGCCGGCGCTGATGGTGGTCCGTGCGTCGGGGCGAACGGCAATGACAGCGCGTGGTGCCAACGAAGTGTGCCCGCTGAAATCACTGTTGCCGCGGAGGCCCAGCCGGAGGTCAAGCGCTGGCAACGCATGCCAGCTCCATTCTCCGAATAGGGACCCAAGCAGCGGCCGACCGGTGATCACAAATCCGGCCGGCTGGTCCTCGCCGCCGGCCGCATGCTGACGATACCAGCTCTTCGGCTGGGTGATCTCTGCGCCGACGAGCAGCGACCCCAAACCGAGTTGCCGCCGGTAATCGGTCGACAGGCCGAGTTCACTTATACCACTGCTGAGCGCGATGGGTCCATCGAGCGACCCCGTCTGGATCGCGGCGCTGCTGCCGTTCCACCAGCCGGTGAAGCGCCACTCCTCTCCGATATGGGGCGACCCACTCCAGGTCGCCCCGAGCGCACCACTCCGCCAGCTTGCGGCGTTGGCCAGTGCGCCGGTCGGTAGCGGTTGCGACGCATCTCCACCCGCCGCATCGAGGCCATCGGCGGAGGATTCCCAGTGCATCCGGTTGCCACTCTCGAACGCGACAACGCGCAATGCACCCGGCCCCAGCGGGAGCCGGCCGATCGCCAAAGCATCCTGATAGCCGTTGGTGGTACCCAGACCGCTGCCATCAGTCAGCAAATTCCGAAAAGAGGTGCGTCCGCCGAGCATCACGGAGCCCTGGCCCACACGTACCTGGATCAGCGAGCGGATGTCGCTCACCGAGGCATTCGCGCTGAAATGCGGACTCGCCGACTTCAAGTCAGCACTCCGCAGTTCGACCACACCAGCAAGCGCACCATCGAAGCGTGCCGAAGCGATGCCGCTGTGAAGATCGACCCTGGCAATCGCGTCGGGGTTGATCGCGCTTGAGGCCCCGGCGAAATGGCTGGCACTGCTCAGCGGAATCCCGTCGAGGAGCGTCCGGTTCTCCGAGCCGCGGCCGCCGCGGATGCTCAGCGTGCCGGTATTGTCGCCGCGAGTGGTGACTCCTGCGGCGCTCGCCAGCAGGGTGTTGAGATCGTTCGCCGCGGCAGGACGATCGCCCTGCCAGCCGGCCCCGAAGTGCGACAGCCCGGGCTCGATCACCGACGCGGAAGTAGCACTGTCGGGCAATGGCACCCGCTGGGCCACGGTTTCAATCGGTGGCAGGAGGACCGGGTGCACGGTGAGGGAAATATCGAGCGCGAGGTCGGAGCCATCAACCAGCGTCACGCCTACCCGCTGACTTTCGAAGCCCGCCGAGACGAAGCGGAATTCGTGCCCCCCTGCGGTCAGGTTGCCGAGTCGGTAGCGGCCCAGCGAATCGGTCACTCCCACCTGGACCCCATCAAGCTGTACCATCGCGCCGCGCACCGGCAGGCCGCGGTCGCTGGAGCGGACCGTGCCGTGAATGCCCGCCATCAGGTATGTCAGCCACAGGGCGTAGAGCATCTATCGGGCAACCCTCTGTGAAGAAATCTTGGTAAACCCCAGCGATGAACGATTAATCGTCGCGGTACCGGATGCTTACGGATTCCCCCCATCGCTCGTTGTTGTTGGCCTGGCTCACGTGCAGCCGACCGACCGTGGGGCGGGCGGCCTGCATCTCGCGCAGCCATGACTTGTCGGTGATGTGGAGGACGAGCCGACCGGAATCGACCTGCGTCGTCCCGGCCAGCGGTGTGCCGCACGACATCATGTAGACATCGAGGGTACAACGCTGCAGGTGTGCCGGAGCGATCGCCTCGCTCAGCGAGTTCGCCGCGTCGATGCGGAGCGAATCGACGTCCCAGAAACCGAGTACGATGCCGAGATACTTCTTTTTCGGGAGGAAGATTTCCATCGCCCAGCGTGGGCCGGAGTAGGGATCCTCGAGTTGCTGCTTTGGTCGCGGGAAGTCGTCGAGTGCTTCGACCGGGAAGACGATCACCGCCTCGCGGCGCGCAATGACAATCGACGGCCCCTCTTCGGGAGCGGCGAGCGACCGTGGTACCCCGCCGGTAATGCAGCCGGTGAGCAGAGTCATCGCGAGGAGTGCCGGGCGGCGAAGATCCATGAGGGAATGTACGTCACGCCGGACCATCGCGCGGAGCAGCCCCGCGGCCCCCACCTTCAGGGCCGCGAGTGCAGCCAGTCGCGCGCCGAGATCGCGTAGAGCGACACGCTGTTGCCTCGGAGGGCGACGGTGCGCTCGAACCGTTCGCCCAGCCGCTCGGCGAGACTGATCGACCGCGCATTCCCCGGGTCGATGAGTGAGCAGGCGCGCGGCCAGGCAAGGTCCCCGAAGGCGTGATCGAGGGCGGCGACCGCGGCTTCGTGGGCGTAGCCGTGGCCCCAGAATTCTCGTGCGAGGGCCCAGCCGATTTCAGGCTCGGGCCACCCTTCGGGGAAGTGCAGCCCCGCGCGACCGACGAATGCGCCGCTGGTGCGCTCCTCGAGTGCCCACATTCCGTAGCCTCGCAGTTGCCAGTGGCCGGTGAGCATCGCCATCTGGCGCCACGCTTCGTCGCGCCCTACCGGACCCTGCGCACCGAGGAAGCGCATCACCTCGGGGTCGGCGCACATGGCGGCATAGGCGTCGATGTCCTCGGCACGGAAAGGGCGGAGGATGAGACGATCGGTGAAGAGGAGGTTCATCGGGAGAGTTCGCCGGGCACGACTGACCATACTCCCGCCCGCGACCAATGTCTATTGCGCCCTTATCTTCTTCGGCATCCTCGACCCGGGCGAACCATCACGTCCCGCTTTCCCGATACCCGCATCTCTGTCCTCGAGGCGCTCCGGCGCCCCGATCCCGACCAGCGACGGCACGCCGCGGAGCTGCTGATCCGGGCCTATCGCGCCCCGATCCTCGCCACCCTCGCGTGGCGCTGGAACTTGCAGCCCGCCGACGCCGAGGACCTGACGCAGGGATTCTTCGCGGCGGCACTCGAGAAAGAGTGGTTCGAGCGTTTCGACCCGGCGCGGGGACGCTTTCGCACCTTCGTGCGGGTCGCGGCCGATCGTTTCGCCGCGAATGCCGCCCAGTCGGCCGGCCGTCTCAAGCGCGGCGGCGACAGCGTGACGATTTCCCTCGACGACCTGCAGGATCTGGTTCCCCGTGCGGACGAGGAGATCGAGGAGCGCTTTCGAGCCGAGTGGGTGCGCAGCATTTTCGAGCTCGCCCTCAACGCGCTGCGCGAGGAGGCCGGCGCGCGCCAGCGTCAGACCCAACTGCAGCTCTTCGAGGCGTATGACCTCCTCGACGACGAACGGCCGACCTACGCCGCGCTCGGCGAGCAGTTCGGGCTCAACCCCTCGGAAGTGATCAATCATCTCGCCTGGGCCCGACGCCGCTTTCGCACGCACGTGCTCGACGTGATCCGTCAACTCGCCGGGAGCGAGGCGGAGTATCGCGAAGACGTCCGCGACCTGCTCGGCATCGAGGCGCCGTGAGCGAGCTTTCCGACCGGGCAGTGCAGCGGCTGCGTGACGGCCTCGCGCAACCGGAACTCCCGGCGCGGTATGCCCTGCGCGAAATCATCGGTCGCGGCGGGATGGGCGTGGTCTGGCGGGCGCACGACGGGGAGCTCGACCGCGACGTGGCCGTGAAGATTCTTGCAGAACATATCGACGGCGGCGAATTCACCCACCGGCTCGAGCGCGAGGCGAGGATCCTCGCGCGCCTCGAACATCCCGGGATCGTTGCCGTCCACGATGCGGGGACACTCGCTGACGGCCGCGGCTGGTATGCGATGCGGTTAATCCGGGGCGGCTCCCTCGATCAGGCTGCGGCGCAGTTCGATACCGTCGGCGATGCCGTGCGCGTGATGCTGCGACTGGTGGATGCGGTGGCGTTTGCGCACGCCCAGGGCGTCGTGCACCGTGATCTCACACCTCGCAATGTGATGCTGGGACCCTTCGGCGAAGTGCTGGTGCTCGACTGGGGCGTGGCGCGCGAGGGCGAGGGAAGCGACGGATCGGGCCTCGTGATCGGCACGCCGGGATACATGGCGCCGGAACAGGCCGCCGGCCTCGGAACTGATCCTCGCAGCGATGTTTTTGGCCTGGGCGCGATCCTGCGCGATCTGCTCGCCCTCCGGCCCGAGTGGGCGACGCCGCGGCTGCAGGCGATTCGCGATCGAGCGATGGCCGCTGCTCCCGACGCGCGCTATGCCGATGCCACGTCGTTCGGTAGCGACCTGCGGCACTTCCAGGATGGCGAGGCGGTCAGCGCGTACCGTGAGGGTGTGCTGGAGCGCGCCGCCCGGGTCATCGTGCGCTATCGCACTCCCATCGTGCTGGTGCTGGCCTATCTGGCGATGCGGATACTGGTGCTCTGGTGGAAGGGACTCTGATCGCGCCTCAAGGGTGCGGCAGTGCCCGGGTAACTGGTGAGAGCGATCCTCATTTCTCTTTCAAGGAGCGGTACCGATGGGCAAACCCCTCTATGGCCTGATCATCGGCGGTGTCCTCGGCGTGCTCGATGGCTTGAGTGCCTTGGTCTCCGCGCCCGAGGTGGCACCGCAGATCGGGATGATTGTGGTGGGATCGATGGGGAAGGGGCTGGTTGCCGGGTGGATCATCGGATTCGTCGCCAAGAAGGTCAAAAACCTGATGGTCGGAATCCTGGCTGGGACCATCGTGAGCGGCCTGCTCGCACTGCCGTTCGCCCTGGGCAAGGACCCCGAGACCGGGCAGGTCTACTTCTGGGAGATCCTGATCCCGGGGATGATCGTCGGTCTCATCGTGGGCTATGCCACCCAGGTGTATCAGCCGAAGCGGCGGGTGGCCTGAGCTTCTCATCGCGTGTCAGCAGGCCATAGAGCCACGCGCCGAGGATGGTGCCGCCACCGCCCGCCACGAGCCCCAGCACCGGGGCGACGGCAAGCAGCGGTGTCGGCAGCAATCCCATCACCGCGATGGCGATGGTGGGAGTGACCCAGAAGATGAACGCGGTGATGAAACCGCTGACGACCATCGCCCGCCAGGCGCTCTCGGTGCGCTCGACCATCCAGCGGTAGAGCAGAATGGCAAACAACCCGATGAAAATGTTGGCGACGGCGAAGGTGAGCATGCCGCGAGGGGCGCCGTCGACCGCAGCAAACGCGGCCTGCCAGGCGGAGCGGAACCACCAGTTGTAGGCACACCACTCACACAGGGTGATGAACAGCCCGGTGACGACCGTTCCGATCAGCACCGCACCGAGACTTCGCGTCCCCCGGGAGTCGCGCCGTGGATGATGTCGGCCCGTCGAGGTCGGGGTGACCAGCTGAATGCGGAGCGATGGAGAAGTCAGCGGCCGGCGGCGGATCTGCACGTGGCTCATCGGATCACGCCTCCGGCTTGCGGGGCACCTTGGCGCCCTTGCTGCGTGCCTCGGAAAGCCCGATCGCGATGGCCTGCTCGCGGCTCTTCACCTTGGCCCCGTTTCCGCTCTTGAGAGTGCCGCGCTTGAGGCGCCGGAGAGCACCCTCCACGCGGGTGCTGGCAGCCTTGCCGTACTTTGGTCCGTGGGTTGAACGCGTCGGCATGAGAATCACCTCGCTCGTTGTGCGGTGTTGTGCTCCGGTGCCTAGGACGAACCAGTGGCCGACGCCATGTACACGCCGACCACCGTACTCCGGGACGTTCATGCCATCGCCAGGGCGTTGATCTCGCTCTCGGCCAGACCCGACAACGTCTTGTCGGCATTCTCTTCCTGGGCGAGGATCCCCTGCACGAGTTTGGTGACCGCCTCGTGCCCCATCAGCTGCGAGTAGGCGAGGATGGTTCCGTAACTCGCGATCTCGTAATGCTCGACCTTCTGGGCCATCGCGATGATGGCCGCATCGAGCACCTGTTCCGGGATCTCCGCTGCGTCCTCGAGGAGTTCGTCGGCCTCCTTGAGGATTCCTTCCATCGCTCGGCAGCGCTTGGGCGACACCTTTTCATCGAGTGCCTTGAACGCCTGTTTCAGGGTCGCAACGTGCCCCTCCGTCTCCTCGAGATGCGCTTCGAGTGCGCTTCGGAGCCCGGGATGGTTCGCTGCGGTGATGACTTTCGGCAGGGCCTTCACCAGTTGCTTCTCGGAGTGGAGCATATCGCGGAGTTCTTCGAGCATCAGTTCATGCAGTGATTGCATCGGCATGGAAACCTCCATCGTCATTGGGGTGCAGGCGGCGCGTGAGCCCGCACGAGTGCCCCTTGTGACGACCCGCTGCCGTGGCGTTGCACGCGCCAGAACATTCGTGTTCTTGCGTGCAGATTGAGACGCTGTTTTGGCGGTGTCAGCTCCGTCGAAGCGGAACGACTCGCTGCCCCTCGGCCGAACACGCGAGCAGCGCTGCGAGCCGGCGCTCGCGCGTTTCCTCGCGCTTGGCGCTCATGACCCAGTGGGTAGCCGTCTTTCGGTAGGATGGGGCCTCGGCCTGCCAGTATTTCCACGCGGCCGGCGAGCGGCGCAAGCGTGCCAGGAAGGCGGGAGCGAGCGTCATCGCCTCCTGTTCGAATGAGTAGAGCCCGGTGCGTTTTGCATCACGCGCTTCGAATGCGGCAACCCCGGACGCGGTCATCCGCCCCTCACGTTGCAGTCGTGCGACGTGAGCAACATTCGCCTTGCTCCAGATGCTGCGGGTCGTGCGCGGCGAGAAGCGGATCGAGAAGGAGTTCTCGTCCAGACCGCGGCGAACGCCATCAATCCAGCCGAAGGCGAGCGCTTCGTCGAGCGCGGCGGCGTACCCCACGCCCAGCTTGAGCGCGTGTGCCTTGAAAATCCGGACCAGCAGCGAGGTCTCGCGCTGGTGGTGGCGCTCCAGCCACGCCCGGAACGCTGCTCCATTTTTGAACACTACGGGCTCGACGTCGTCGGTTGTGCGCATCCTCCCCCCATAGGTCGTCGCCAGTCTGGTACCCGAGACACCTCGAAATATGGCGGATGCCCAATGCGCCGCCCGCACCCCAGGAGCACGCCATGACGACGTCACGAGCGCACCCCACCGATCTTGCTGCAGCCGAACGCGATCGCGTCGCCGAGGAGTTCCGCGCGCGGCTCCAGTCGCGAGGCGTCGTGGTCCATATCAATGATTCCCTGGCTGAACTCGGCATCATTCTCGAAGCGATCGAGAGTTTCGAGTTCGAGGTGGAACGTGGCGGCGGCGACCTGATGGTCGACGAGCCGCCACCGGGCCAGGAGCCGCAGCCGGATGATCCGGCGTTCGTGATTCCGGCTCGCCTTCCGGGCGAATCGGCGACCTGGTTTGCCACGCGCATCGAAGCGGCGACGCACCAGCTGCAGCGCCGACGGCCACAGGGCTAGCGTACCTTCACCCGAAGCGGGGGGACTCCGCATGCATACCGAGACGAGTGCGAGCGAAGTGATCGAGCAGGAGCGTCGTTTCTGGGATGCCATCCAGGATCGCAACGGTGCGGCGGTCGCCGAGATGACGGACGACGCCTGCCTGATCGTCGGCGCACAGGGGGTTTCCGCGATCGACCCGGCGAAGATGGCTGCCATGACCGAAGAGGGGACGTGGCAGCTGCTCCAATGGAGCTTCGACGCCAAGTCGACCCAGGTTCGCTTCGTGACCGAGGACGTGGCGCTGGTGGCCTACCGGGTGAGCGAATCGCTCATCGTTGACGGCAAGCCGCTCATACTGCACGCGAACGACTCGTCAGTCTGGGTGCGCCGCGAGGGTCGCTGGTACTGTGCCATGCATACCGAAGCACCGGCCGGCGACCCATTCGGCCGTGAGCGTACCAAGAGCTGAGGCTACCCCTCGGCCAGCTGCTTGAGGTTCGCGAGCCCGGCCTCGAAATCCTTGCCGATCAGCTTGTCGAAGTTGAACAGCACTGACATCACCCGCATCATGTAGGGGCGCGCGCCAGTCATCACCCAGTTGACTCGCGTGCCCCCGCTCTGGGGTTCGAGGTCGAAGAGCGCAAAGTTGTTGGCCGCGATCGGCGCGATGAAGTCGAGCTGGATCCGCAGATGCGTCGGCGCCACCGATTCGAGAATCTCCATCCGTCCCTGCCCGACCTTCTTGTTCCCTTCCCAGTCATACACCGCCCCAACGCCGCTGGTCGCGCCGCTGAACTTCCGATGCAGCGCCGGATCGAGCTTCTCCCAGGGCGACCAGCTCCCCCAATGGGTGAAGTCGTTGAGGAAGGGGAAAATCTTCTCCGCCGGGGCGGCGATCACGGTCGACCTTTCGATTCGGAACGCGTTGGACCTCACCGCGCCCAGCAGGAGCAGCAGGGCGATCATGGCGGCAAGAATGATCACGATGTTCAGGAGCATGCGACAGTCACCTCGGAAGCGAAATCAGAGCGAGTGGGTATCGGAGTGGCAGCGTGCACCATCAGATGACCTGTGAGGAAATCCACCAGGTATTACCTGACGGGTCGAGCACTCCCCCCCGGCGATCAGGATCACCCGGCTTATGCTGCGGCTCCTGCACCGAAGTCGCACCGGCATCGAGGGCGCGCCGGTAGCTCACGTCGACATCGGGCACATACAGGTGCAGCCAGGCGGGAAAGGCCGGGAATCCCGGGCCACCCTCCGCCAGCATCACGACACTGCTCCCGATCCGTACCTCGACGTGAGCAACCTTGCCATTCGGAAGGTCGAAGCGACGAAGCTGGGTCCCATCAAAGACCTCAACCAGAAAATCAATCACTTTTTGCGCACCGTGCACCATCAGATATGGCGACAGCTCGGGATAGTCGATCGGCTTCCAGTGATCAGACATAGGGTGATATCTCCAGGTGGAAGTGCCGACTACCCTGC
Organism: Gemmatimonadota bacterium; assembly: GCA_040388535.1. Classification (NCBI taxonomy): domain Bacteria; kingdom Pseudomonadati; phylum Gemmatimonadota; species Gemmatimonadota bacterium. The sequence goes on from JAZKBR010000003.1 coordinate 74,547, forward strand.
GATCCGTTCGGTCTCGATGTACCGATCGAGGCTCGCTGTGGCCTGCCGCTGAATCTTGCCGCGGACAAGGGACGACCAGCCGAGCAACGCGCCGGTGATGCCGAGCGCCTGCCGGGACCAGCGCCAGAGATCGAAGTGATCATGATGGCGGAGGATCAGGCCGTCACGAAACTCGAACTCGGCGTCGATGGCGTTGTGCACCTGCCGACCGGTCCCCGAAAAGGTGTACCAGGCATCCCAGTGCGCCCGGCCGAGCCGGTCGTCCGCGTCGACGTCGCGCGCCACCACCCTCAGATCCTTGCCGCGGGCACAGAGCATCCGCCACATCGCTCCCGCACGGGCGCCGCGGAGTTCGCCGAAAACCGGGTCCGAAAATTCGACCTGCGGATGGTAGCATGCCACCATCGCATCCGCATCTCGGCGGCCAAAGGCATCATAGAAGGTCGCGATCCGCTGGGCATTGGCGTGCATTGAGTTCTCGGTGCGTGAGAGCTCGGGGGCCATCGGAATGATGGCGTATTTCGGGCAGGAGCGGAAGCGAGCAACGTCGCAGGTGGGATTCGCAGGCGTTACGCCGTGGGCTCCCTCTCCGCGGCTGCATTACGCCGACGGACATTACGCTGGCGACTCCGTAGACTCCGCTCGCGGCTTCATGAGGCCGCTCCGAGGTTCCCACGACGCAACGCCTGCGAATCCCCCACTACAACCTGAATTCCCGACAGGGGCTCGGTGCGGGGGGCCGCGGGAGGAGTATCAGTAGGGAGCGCGTCCATAGCCGGCGCTCTGTGCGCCGGCGAGCGATTCGTAGGAGCGTCCGCCGAGGGGGCGGCAGCGCCCGCCGCCGGACGCGACCGAATCGCGGACGCGCGGATCCTGAGCCGACGACCGCGGCTCCTGCGCC